>CAYZGL010000214.1:0-7117 GCA_964477985.1 uncultured Rubrivivax sp.
GGCCGTCGATGCCGCCCAGGTCGACGAAGGCGCCGTATTCGGTGATGTTCTTGACTACGCCGTGCACGATCGCGCCTTCGGTCAGCGTCTCCAGCAGCTTGGCGCGTTCTTCGCCCATGCTCGCTTCGACCACCGCGCGGCGGCTGAGCACCACGTTGTTGCGCTTGCGGTCGAGCTTGATGACCTTGAACTCGAGCGTCTTGCCCTCGAACGGGCTCATGTCCTTGACCGGTCGCGTGTCGAGCAGGCTGCCGGGCAGGAAGGCGCGGATGCCGTTGACCAGCACCGTCAGGCCGCCCTTGACCTTGCCGTTGACCGTGCCGGAGACGAAGTCGCCCGACTCGAGCGCGTTTTCCAGCGCCATCCACGACGCCAGGCGCTTGGCCTTGTCGCGCGACAGGATGGTGTCGCCGTAGCCGTTCTCGACGGCGTCGATGGCCACCGCGACGAAGTCGCCGACCTGGACTTCGACTTCGCCCTGGTCGTTCTTGAACTCGGCGATCGGCACGTAGGACTCGCTCTTGAGCCCGGCGTTGACGACCACGTGGTTGTAGTCGATGCGCACGACCTCGGCGGAGATGACTTCGCCGACGCGCATGTCGCTGTTCTTCAGCGATTCCTCGAACAGGGCGGCGAAGGATTCCATGCCGGGCTCGGCGGTCTGGGTTTGCATGTTGAAGGTTCCTGGGGTTCGGCGCGGTGGCCGGCGTGGGTTGGTGCAACCTGGGTTGCGTTGGGATCAGCAAGGCCCCCGCAGGGCCTGACGGCACGGCGGGGCGGGGGCGTTGCGCTCGGGTGCCCTGCGGCGGCGGGCTTGTCGCCTTTCAGCCGAAGGGCCTGCGTTGTGCCCACCAGCCCAGCACCACCTCGACCGATTGGTCGACGGACAGTGCCGAGTTGTCGAGCAGCAACGCATCCTGCGCGGCCCTCAAGGGCGCGACGCTGCGGGATTGGTCCCGTGCATCACGCGCTTCGAGGTCCGCGCGAAGGTCGGCGATGTTAGCTTGAATACCCTTTGAAATCAACTGCTTATGGCGCCTGTCGGCACGCTGCGCGGCGCTGGCGGTCAAGAACACCTTGAGCGGCGCATCGGCAAAGACCACCGTGCCCATGTCGCGCCCGTCGGCCACCAGCCCGGGCGCTCGGCGAAAGGCCAGTTGCAGCCCATGCAGCGCCGCGCGCACCGCGCCCAGTGCGGCGATGCGCGACGCCAGCGCGCCGACGTCCTCGCGGCGCAGCTCGTCGCTCAGCGCGCGCCCGCGCAGCACCACGGTGGCGCCGTCGAAGCGCAGGTCCAGCTGCGAAGCCAGCCGGGCGAGCGCGGCCTCGTCGTCGGGCGCGATGCCGTCCTGCAGTGCGGCCAGCGCCGCCGCGCGGTACAGCGAGCCCGAATCGAGCATGTGGAAACCCAGCCGCGCCGCCAGGCCCGCGGCCAGCGTGCCCTTGCCCGACGCGCTGGGGCCGTCCACCGTGATCACCGGCACGTCGGGTGCGGCAGCACCGGCCACGCCGAACAGCGTCTCGAAGTAGTCGGGGAAGGTCTTGGCCACACAGCGCGGGTCGAGGATGCGCAAGCCCACGCCCGGGGCATCGCTGTCGTCGCGGCCGGCCAGGGCGTTGCAGGCGGCCAGCGACAGCGCCATCGCCATGCGGTGGTCGTCGTAGGTGCGGATCGCGGCGCCGCGCCACTGCCGCGGCGGCGTCACCTCGATGAAGTCGTCGCCCGCCACCACGCCGGCGCCGAGCCTGCGCAGCTCGGCGGCCATCGCCGCGATGCGGTCGGTTTCCTTCACGCGCCAGCTGGCGATGTTGCACAGCCGCGACGGGCCGTCGGCGTACAGCGCCATCACCGCCAGCGTCATCGCCGCGTCGGGGACGTGGTTGCAGTCCAGCTGCAGCGCGCGCAGCGGCCACGCGCCGCGCGACACCTGCAGCCAGCCCGGGCCGTACTGGACCTTGGCGCCCATGGCCTGCGCCGCCTCGACGAAGCGGATGTCGCCCTGGATCGAATCGCTGCCCACGCCCTCGATGCGCAGCGACGCGCCGCCGTGCGCGGCGATCGCGCCCAGCGCGATGAAGTACGACGCCGACGACGCGTCGCCTTCGACGTGGATGTCGCCGGGTGACACATAGCGGCTGCCGCGCGGGACGACGAAGCGCTGCCAGCCCTGGTGCGCGACCTCGACGCCGAAGCGCGCCAGCAGCCGCAGCGTGATGTCCACATAGGGCTTGGAGATCAGCTCGCCCTGCACCTCGATCACGATGTCGCCATGGGCGCTGACCAGCGGCAGCGCCAACAGCAGCGCGCTGAGGAACTGGCTGGACACATCGCCGCGCACGCGGATCGGCGCGGCGGTATTCGGCTGCCCCCCGGCACGGCCCGACACACGCAGCGGCGGGTAACCCGGGGTGCCCAGCTCGACCAGCTCGCAACCCATCGCGCGCAGCGCGTCCACCAGGTCGCCGATCGGCCGCTCGTGCATGCGCGGCACGCCCGACAGCTCGAAGCAGCCGCCCTGGGTGGACGCCAACAGCGCCAGCACGGCGGCCAGCGGCCGCATCGCGGTGCCGGCATTGCCGAGGAAGAGCTGTGCCTGGTGCACACGCAGCACGCCCCCCAGGCCGTCGACCGCCAAGGTGCCGCCTTCGTCGGCCTGCACCGCGCAGCCGAGCCGGCGCAAGGCGTCGATCATCACGCGCGTGTCGTCGGAGTCCAGCGGCGCGTGCACGCGGGTGCGCCCTTGCGCCAGCGCGGCCAGCAGCAGCACGCGGTTGGAGATGCTCTTCGAGCCGGGCAGGCGCACCGTGCCCGACGCGCAACGCAGCGGCGGGATGTCCAGGAAGTCGATATCGAACATGCCGGTGCGGCGGGCCTGCTAGGCCGACGGCGGTACGCGCGGTGTGCCCGTGTGCCCGTGGGTGCCGTTGACCCCGTTGGCGTTGTTCGAGCCGCTGGCCGCCAGGCTGCCCATCTGCCAGCCGCGCCGGCCATCGCTGGCCACGCGCAGCAGCTCGTGCAGCGCCGCTGCGTTGCCGGCGCGCATCACTTCTTCCAGCGCGTCCAGCGCCTGACGGAAGCGCTGCGACTGCTTCAGCACCTCTTCGCGATTGGCCAGCAGGATGTCGCGCCACATCGCCGGGTCGCCGGCGGCGATGCGCGTGAAGTCGCGAAACCCCGGGCCTGCCAGCGACAGCAGCTCGCGCCCGGCCGGCTGGCCGAGCACGCTGTCGAAGTAGGCGAAGGCCAGCAGGTGCGGCAGGTGGCTGACCGCGGCGAAGGCGCCGTCGTGCTGGTCGGGCGTCATGCGCAGCACCTGTGCACCGATCGCCGACCACACGCCGGCGGCCTTTTGCACCAGCGGTGCCGCGGTCTGCGGCAGCGGGGTCAGGATCACATGCCGGCCGTCGTACAGCCCGGCGTGCGCATGGTGCACGCCCGAGCCTTCCATGCCGGCGATCGGGTGCGCCGGCACGAAGCCGGCGATGCGTTCGCGCAGCGCGCGCCGCGCCGCATCGACCACGTCGCGCTTGGTGCTGCCCACGTCCATCACCAGCACGCCGGGTTCGACCAGGTGGCGGATCGCCTTCAGCGTGGTCTCGGTGGCGGCCACCGGCACCGCCAGCAGCACGATGTCCGACCCCGCCACCGCCTGAGGCGCCGATGCGGCGATGGCGTCGATCACGCCCAGGCGCAATGCCTGATCCGTCGTCGACGGCGAGCGGCTGTAGCCGACCACGCGCTGCACCAGCGCGCCGCGCTTGAGCGCCAGCGCGAACGAGCCGCCCATCAGGCCGCAGCCGATCACCCCGAGCTGGTTGAACATGTTCAGCGCGGCCGCATTCGCTCGAGCGCATGCCGCGCAAGGGGCGCCGCCGCGCCGCCGAAGGAGCTGCGCGGGCGGCTCATTTGGTGTCGGCCGGGTAGGTGCCCAGCAGCTTGAAGAACTCGCACACCGCGCGCAGCTCGCGCAGCGCCGCGCCCACCTGCGGCTGGTCGGGATGGCCTTCGATGTCGACGTAGAAGTAGTACTCCCACTGGCCGGAGCGCGCCGGGCGCGACTCGAAGCGCGTCATCGACACGCCGTGGGTTTTCAGCGGCACCAGCATGTCGTGCACCGCGCCGGGCCGGTTGGCCACCGACACCACCAGGCTGGTGCAGTCGTGGCCGCTGGGCGGCGCCGCACGATGCTTGTGCGTGTCGGTGACCACGGCGAAGCGCGTGCGGTTGTGCGCGTCGTCCTGGATCGCCGCGGCCACCACGTGCAGGCCGTATTCGCTGCCGGCGCGCACGCTGGCGATGGCGCCCAGCGATGCATCCTGTGCCGCCAGGCGCGCGCCTTCGGCGTTGCTCAGCACCGGGCGGCGTTCGGCCTGCGGCAGGTGCTGCGCCAGCCAGGCGCTGCATTGCGCCAGCGCCTGCGGGTGCGCCAGCACCGCGCGGATGCCCTCAAGCGCGGGCTCGAGGCGCAGCAGGTTGTGGCGCACCAGCAGGCTGGTCTCGCCGACGATCACCAGCGGCGCGTGCAGCAGCAGGTCGAGCGAGCGCGCGACCACGCCTTCGGTGGAGTTCTCCACCGGCACCACGCCGAAGTCGGCCGCGCCGGCGCTGGTGCTGCGGAAGACTTCGTCGATGGTGGGGCAGGGCAGGCGCTCGATCGACGAGCCGAAGTAGCCCAGCGCCGCCTCTTCGCTGAAGGTGCCGGCGGGCCCGAGGAAGGCGACGCGCGGGCGTTGCTCCAGCGCGCGGCACGCGGACATGATCTCGCGCCAGATCGGCGCCACGCTGTCGGCTTGCAGCGGCCCGGGGTTGGCGTTCTTCAGGCCGTCGATGACCTGGGCTTCACGCTGCGGCCTGAACACGACGCCGCCGCTGCGCTGCTTCAGCTCGCCGACCTGCAGCGCCAGCGCGGCGCGGCGGTTCAGCAGCTCGAGCAACTCGCGATCGACGCCGTCGATGCGCGTGCGCAATGCCTGCAGCGCGGCATCGCCGTCGTCGGCCGCGGCGCCCATCTACTTGCCCGAGGCCTTGGCCGCCGGCTTGGCTGCGGGCTTGGCGGCATCGCCGGCCGGCGCCGCGGGCGGCGCTGCGGGCGCGCCCAGCGCTGCGCGCACCTTCTGCTCGAGCGCTTGCAGCTTCGGCTCGAGCAGCGGCCGCGCCTCGGCGACGAGCTTTTGCATGAAGTTGTTCTGCATCTCGCCGCTGGCGGCCTGGAATTTCTTGTTCACCGGCGAGTCGAACCACGCGATCAGCTGCTTCAGCTCGTCCTCGGTGAACTTCTCTTCCAGCGCCGCGCCCAGCGTGGCCGGCGCGATCTTCAGGGCGCGCTCACGCACCGGCGGGAAGGCCTCCTCGACGTAGCGCTTGGCGTCGGCCTCGATGGTCTTGGCCACGGCTTCGCGCTTTTCGGCGGGCACCTGCGTTTGCACCACGCGGCCGGCCTCCTGCAGCATCAGCGCGGCCGGGCGCTCGACCATGCCGCGCGCCGCCAGCTCGATGCCGGGTTGCTGCAGCGCCAGCAGCTTTTGCACGAGTTCCTTCTTCGCCGGCGATGCGCCGCTCGATTGCGCCTGGGCGACGACGCAGGCGCCGAGCATCAGCGCGCCCAGCCAGTGGTTGAATCTCAAGAATCGCTCTCCTCGCCGGGGGTGCCGGCCTGGGTTTCGGGGTCGCCATTGGCATCGTTCTCGACGATGCGTTGCAGCCCGGACAGCTTGGCGCCGTCGTCCAGGCCGATCAGGGTCACGCCTTGGGTGGCGCGGCCCAGTTCACGGATCTCCGACACGCGGGTGCGCACCAGCACGCCGGTGTCGGTGATCAGCATGATCTCGTCGTGCGCGCGCACCAGCGTGGCGGCCACGACCTTGCCGTTGCGCTCGCTTTGCTGGATCGCGATCATGCCCTTGGTGCCGCGGCCGTGGCGGGTGTATTCGACGATCGAGGTGCGCTTGCCGTAGCCGTTCTCGGTGGCGCACAGCACGCTCACGCGTGCTTCGTCGTTTTCCACGCTGTGCGTCTCGTCCTGGTCGGCGACCAGCATCGCGATCACGCGCTGGCCTTCGTCGAGCATCATGCCGCGCACGCCGCGCGCCTGGCGGCCCATCGGGCGCACGTCGTCCTCGTCGAAACGCACCGCCTTGCCGCCGTCGCTGAACAGCATCACGTCGTGGCGGCCGTCGGTGAGCGCGGCGCCGATCAGGTAGTCGCCGGCGTCCAGATCGACGGCAATGATGCCGGCCTTGCGCGGGTTGCTGAACTCGGCCAGCGTGGTCTTCTTCACCGTGCCCAGCGCGGTGGCCATGAACACGCAGTGATCGGCCGGGAAGCTGCGGAACTCGCCGGTCAGCGGCAGCACCACGGTGATCTTCTCGAGCGGCTGCAGCGGGAACATGTTGACGATCGGCTTGCCGCGCGACGCGCGCGAGCCTTGCGGCACTTCCCACACCTTGAGCCAGTACACCCGGCCGCGGTCGCTGAAGCAAAGCATCCAGTCGTGGGTGTTGGCGATGAAGAGCTGGTCGATCCAGTCGTCTTCCTTGGTCTGCGCCGCCTGCTTGCCGCGGCCGCCGCGGCGCTGCGCGCGGTATTCGGCCAGCGGCTGGCTCTTGACGTAGCCGCTGTGGCTGAGCGTGACCACCATGTCGGTGGGCGTGATCAGGTCTTCGGTGCCGAGCTCCTGCACGTTGTGCTCGACCACGCTGCGCCGCGCGCCGATCTTGGTCTGGCCGAACTCCTGGCGCAGCGCGCCGAGTTCGTCGGAGATGATCGTGGTCACGCGCGCCGGCTTGGCCAGGATGTCGAGCAGATCGGCGATCTGCGCCATCACTTCGCGGTACTCGCCGAGGATCTTGTCCTGCTCGAGCCCGGTCAGGCGCTGCAGGCGCATCTGCAGGATCTCGCCGGCCTGGTCGTCCGACAGCCGGTACAGGCCGTCGGCTTGCAGGCCGTAGTGGTCGGGCAGGCCTTCGGGACGGTAGGCTGCGCGGCCCCCCGGCGTGTCGTGCTCGGCGCGGGCGAGCATCTCGCGCACCATCGACGAATCCCAGCTCTTGGCCATCAGTGCCGCCTTGGCCACCGGCGGCGTCGGGCTGGTCTTGATGGTCTCGATGAACTCGTCGA
>CAYZGL010000215.1:0-7003 GCA_964477985.1 uncultured Rubrivivax sp.
CTGGTGAGCTGGTACGACAACGAGTGGGGCTACTCCAACCGCTGCCTGGACATGGCACGCGTGATGGCCAAGTAAGCCGCCGGCCCGCACCCGCCCCGGCCCCTCCTGCTCCGGCAGCGAGGGGCTTTGTTTTTGCGCGCGCCACAGACTGGTGCATCTTCGCCTCTATTGACAACCGGTTGCGATTATGGGAAACTGGTTGTCAATATGGATGCGACACCCACGACACGCACCCATGAGCCGGGGATCCGCGCCGAAGTGACGGCACTGACGACGCTGACGCTGACGGTGTTCCGGCTGCATGGGACACTGCTTCAGTGGGGCGACGCCTTGGTGGCGCCGCTGGGCCTGACCAGCGCACGCTGGCAGATGCTGGGTGCGCTCGCGCTGGCCGGCACGCCCCTGACGGCGCCCCAGGTCGGTGACGCCATGGGCGTGACGCGTCAGGGTGCCCAAAAGCAGTTGAACCTGCTGCTCGAACAGGGCCTGGTGCAAGCGCAGCCCAACCCGGCCCACCGGCGCTCGCCGCGCTACGTCCTCACCCCACGCGGACAGCAGCTTTACGCCCGCGCGGAAGCGGCATGGCTGGCCCGCGCCGCCGACTTGGCGCACCAGATCCCACCGGCCGAAGCCCTGGTGGCACGCCAGACGCTGGAAACCCTGCGGCAACAGCTTTCAACCATTGAGCTATCGGAGGCCCCATGAAATCGAAACTGCATGCCTTTGCCGGCGCCGTGGCGCTGCTGTGCATCGGCACCTTCTGGATCTCGACCGTCGTGTCGGAACTGTTCCTGTCGTCGCAAGCCGTCGTCGCGGTCAAGCACGGCATCCTGCGCGCCATGTGGTTGCTGATTCCCGCCATGGCCGCGACCGGCGCGAGTGGCTTCGCGCTGGCGCGCCAGCGCCGCGGTCGCTTGATCGCGACGAAGGCGCGCCGCATGAAGGTCATCGCCGCCAACGGGCTGCTGGTGCTGCTGCCCTGCGCGTTCGTCCTCGCCGGCATGGCCGACGGCGGCCGGTTCGACGGCGCGTTCTACGCCCTGCAGGGCCTGGAGCTGATCGCCGGCGCCACCAACCTGGTGCTGATCGGGCTCAACATGCGTGACGGGCTGCGGCTGGGTGGGCACTTGCGCCCGCGAACGCCGGCCAGGCCGGCGCCCTGACCCGCCCCCCCGCCGCCGGACGCGGCAAGGCGGGCCGCCAAGGGCTCACTGCACCGGCTCGAGCACATGAATCACCCGGCTGGCCACCCAGTCCCGGGTCTGCGCGCCATAGGCCTGCATGTGCGGCGAGGCGGCGTGGGCCTGGAGGTCGGCCAGCGTGGCCCACTTCTCGATCACCACGAAGCTGTCCTCGCCAAAGCTGCCCCTGGACGGTGGCAGGCCTTGGGCATCGACAGCAGCGCCGTATTCGATGCAGCCCGCTTCGGCCAGCACGGCCGAGCGATTGGCGGCAAAGGCCTGCAGCACCCGCGCCCGCAGGCCGGGCTTGGCGGTGATGACGGCGACGACGTGGATCATGATGAGGGCTCCTGTTCAGGTGGGCGGCGCGGAACGGCCGGCGCGCAATGGCACTGCAACCTGCTCACGACCATTTTACGCCGCATCCGTTGACTGGAAAGCGCCAACAGCTATTTAATTAATAGCATTCGTGGCGTGCCCGGGTGATTCGGATGACGCCGCCAGCGACCGGGCACCGGGCCCGACGCAGGCTTTCAGCGCGTCACGATCCCCGCGCCAGGGGCAGCCTGGGTCATGCGATCTGGTGCTGCGGGTGACGACGGTCGATTCGAGGCTCAGTTGGGCTCCAGCCCCACCCTCTTCATCATCGCTTCGGTGGTCTTCATCTCCTGCTCGATGCTGCGGACGAAGTCTGCCGAGCCGAGCACACGCACGCGTCCGCCCTGCTGCTCCAGCCGCGCGACCAGCTCGGGGCTGTTGAGCGCCTGGGTGAACGCCGCATGGATGCGCGCGGTCACGTCGTCCGGCGTGCCCGCCGGCACCGAAACACCACCCCAGGAGGTCAGCTCCACCCCCTTCACCCCCAGGTCGGCGAAGGTCGGTACCTGGGGCAACGCGGGGTTGCGCTCCTGCCCGCTGACGGCCAGCGCGCGCAACTTGCCGCCCTGAATGAACGGATAGGCCACCGACAGGATCGGCATGCCGAACACCACCTGCTTGCCCAGCACCGCGTTGACCAGCTCCGACGCCCCCTTGTACGGCACGTGCGTGGCCTGCGTGCCGGTGGCGCTGAGCAGCAACTCCATGCCCAGGTGCGAGGGCGTGCCGTTGCCGCCGGAGGCGTAGTCGACCTGGCCCGGCCTGGCCTTCAGACGCGCCAGCAGGTCGCCCAGGCTCCGGATGTCGGAGTCGGCGTTGACCACCAACCCGACCTCGGACGCGGTCAGCCGCGCCACATGCCGAAAGTCCTTCAGTGCGTCGTAGCCTGGACTCCGGTAGGTGTGCATGTTGGACGCGATGGGCGTGCCGGCATACAGCCACGTGTAGCCGTCCGCCGGCGCCTTGGCCACCAGCCGGGTACCGATGCTGCCGGCCGCGCCGGGGCGGTTCTCGATCACGACCGGCTGGCCCAGCACCGCCGCCACCGCCTCGGCCAGCATGCGCGCGCTGTTGTCCGGTGCGGTGCCAGCCAGGTAGGGCACCAGCCACTTGATCGGCCGGTTCGGATAGGGCGCCTGCGACCAGGCGCTGGCGGCGCCCAGCGGCAAGGCGCAGGCCGCCAGCGAGCGGCCCAGCAGTTGACGGCGGGAAAGACAAGGCATGGTGAAGTCTCCTGTGGTGTCGGGGTGTTCGGGATCAGCTCAGGCGGCCGCTGGCGGCTCCAGCAGCTCCTTGGCGATGGTGTTGCGCTGTATCTCGCTGGTGCCGGTGAGCACGCGGTACATGCGCAGCACACGGAACAGGAATTCGACCCGGCGGCCTTGCACGATGCCTTCGCCGCCGTGGATCTGCACCGCGCGGTCGGCGACGCGGAACGCGGTTTCGGAGCAGAACAGCTTGGCCATCGAGCTTTCCGCGCGGCCGGCGGCCCCGGCGTCGAGCTGGCGCGCGACGTGGATCATCAGCGCGCGCGCGGCTGCCAGCTCGGTCGCCATGTCGGCCAGCATGTGCCCGATGGCCTGGAACTGGCCGATGGCACGGCCGAACTGCTGGCGCTGCAAGGCGTAGTCGCGCGCGTCGCGCAGCGCCACCTGCGCCAGGCCGACCATGGCCGGGCAGTGCAGCAGGCGGTTGACGGTGATGCGCCCGAGCGCCAGCGCCAGGCCGCGGCCGCGCTCGCCGATGAGGTTGGCGCGCGGCACGCGCACGCCCTCCAGCACGATGTCGCCCGTCGTCTGCTGACCCGCCATGGTCTTGTAGCCGAACTCGCGCCGCACGCCGGGACTGTCCAGATCGACGAAGAAGGCGCTGATCTCGCGCTGGCGCGGGTCCGTGCCGGGCTGTGCGGCGGTGGACGCCATCAGCACCGCGAAGTCGGCGAACGGCGAGCCGGAAATGAAGCGCTTGCGGCCCGTCAGCACCCAGTCGTCGCCGTCGGGCACGGCACGGGTTTCCAGCGCGCCGGCGTCGGAGCCGGCGTTGGCCTCGGTCAGGGCGAAGCAGATCGCCTTGTCGGCGCTGGCCACCGGGCCGATGAAGTGCTGCATCTGGTGCGGCGTGGCAAAGCGCGCCAGCGCGCCCACGCGCGGCGGTCCGCTGAGCTCGCCGAACACGTGCGGCGCGAATGGCGAGCCGGTGGCGTAGATCGCCTCCTTGACCAGCGCGTGGTCCAGCACCGACAGCCCCAGGCCGCCCATCTGCTCGGGCAGCGTCATGCCGTAGAAGCCCAGTTCGTGGGAGCGCTTCCACACCTGCTGCAACAGCGCGCGGCTGGCGCCCTGTTCCTGGCCGATGCCATGCGCGCGCGCCAGCTCGGCCAGCTCGCCGTTCAGGAAGGCCTGAACCTGGCGTGCCAGCTCGGCGGCGCGCTCTGAACCCTCGAACGGGCCGCCAAAGATCGGTGCCGAAGCCGGCGCCGCGACAGTGCTCATCGTGTCCATGTCAATTCACCTTCCGGTCATGGCCCGCCCAGTAGGGCGCCTGTACCGCCTTGCGCATCACCTTGCCGTTGGGGTTCTTGGGCAGCTCGGTGACGAATTCGATGTGGCGCGGCCGCTTGAAGCCGGCCAGGCGCTCGGCGCAGAAGGCGTCGAGCACGGCGGGATCTAGCTGTTGTCCGGCCCGCAGCACCACCTGCGCCGCCACCGCCTCGCCCCATTTGTCGTCGGGCACGGCGAACACGCAGGCGTCCTGCACGACGGCGTGCTGGTAGAGCACGGCCTCGACCTCCGACGGGTAGACGTTGAAGCCGCCGCTGATCACCATGTCCTTCTTGCGATCGACGATGTAGACGTAGCCCTCCTCGTCCATGCGCGCCAGATCGCCGGTGTGGTAGCGGCCGCTCTTCAGCACCTCGGCCGTCAGCTCGGGCGCGCGCCAGTAGCCGGCGAACACGTCCTCGCCACCGACCACGATCTCGCCCACCTCGCCCGTGGCCACCGGCTGGCCGTCGTCGTCCAGGATCTGCACGTCGCACTCCAGCAGCGGGCGGCCGCACGAGGCCAGCCGCTCGGGCCGCGCGGCGCGGGCGTACAGGTGGTCTGCGACTGTCAATGCGCACACGCCCGAGGTGGTTTCGCCCGCGCCGTAGCCCTGCGCCAGCACCGGGCCGAACACGTCCATGGCACGCAGGATGCGCGCCGGCGCCATCGGCGCCGCGCCGTAGCCCAGACGCTGCAGGTCGGGCAGCGGGCGGTACTGGCCTTCCAGCTCGGCCAGCAGCATGCTGATCATGGTCGGCACCATGAAGGTGTGGGTCACGCGCTCGGCGCGCATCTCGGCAATGAAGCGCGCCGGCTCGAAATGCGAGAACAGGCGGATCGTCATGCCGCTGCACAGCGCCGGCACCATCTGCATGCCCGAGGCGTGCGTCACCGGCCCCACCAGGCCCAGAATGCCGCCTTCGCTCAGCGCGTCCGAGCGCAGCAGGAACTTGCGCAGCTGCGCCAGCCGGTTGCCGAAGGTCTGCATGGCGGCCTTGAGCACGCCCGACGAGCCCGAGGTGTAGTGCAGCACCGCCAGCTCGTCGGCGGTCACCGCCACCGGGGTGAAGACATCGCTGGCGCGCGCCAGCACCTCCTCGTAGCCCTGGTCGCCGCTGCCGTCCAGCAGCAGCAGGCGCGGCAACGGGCCCTGAAGGTGGGGGCGAAACGCCTCGGCCCGCCTGGCCGTGGTGACGATCACCTGGGCCTGGCTGTTGGCGGCGATCTCGCCCACCTCGGCCGGCGACAGGCGGGCGTTGAATGGCGCCTTGACCAGCCCCGCCTTGTAGCAGGCCAGCTCGATCTCGACGATCTCGACACAGTTGGGCAGGTAGATGCCGGCGCGGTCACCGCGTTGCAGGCCCAGGCCCAGCAGGGCGTTGGCCAGGCGGTTGGAGCGCTGCTCCAGCTCGGCGTAGCTGACGCTGCGCTCGGCGCTGCGCACGGCGACGCGCCGCGCATAGGCCCGCGCGCAGCGGGCGACGAGCGCGCCGACGTTGACCACCGGACGGCTGGCGGCGGCCTGCAAGGGAAGGTCTGAGGGGTTGATGGTGGTCTCCTGGAGGGCGGCGCGGCGAGGCCGCCGCGCATGCCGTCACTGTCCCAGAAGACCGGCTGCAGGAGGAAATACCGTTTGCTGATGCGCGGCGATCAATCGGATTGATGGCCGGCCGGGTGCGGCGTTCAACCTCTCAGGCGGGTATCGCGTCGCCCAGGCGGGAGCCCAGCCAGCGGGCCTGCCACAACCCCGATTCGATCAGCGTGCGCGCCTCCAGCGCCAGCGCCTCGCGCACCACCTGCGCGGCGGCACCGAGCGGCTTGTCGGCGACGGTGGCCAGACTGTAGGTGCGCGACAAGTCCGGCTGCACCACGCGCGCGGCAATCCAGTCCGGGCCGCGCTGCGGCGCATCGGGCAGCGAACACGCCGGGCTGAAGGTGAATCCGGCACCGCTCAGGTAGAGCGATCGAATCACGCGCGTGGAGTCATGTTC
This sequence comes from uncultured Rubrivivax sp., assembly GCA_964477985.1. Taxonomy (GTDB): domain Bacteria; phylum Pseudomonadota; class Gammaproteobacteria; order Burkholderiales; family Burkholderiaceae_C; genus Rubrivivax. The sequence goes on from CAYZGL010000215.1 coordinate 6,094, forward strand.
CTGCGCGACGTTGAGCACCACGCCGCGCGCCCCCGCGGCCTCTTCCACGCCGCGCCGGATGGCAAAGCGCCGCGACTGCAGCAACAGCGGCTGACGAGCAGCGACCTCGAAGGCGATCTCGGGCCAGCGCTGGTGGCCCGCGGCAGTCGCCGCGCCGCGCCCACGGGGCGCGCGCAGCAGCGGCCGCACCTGGCCGCTGGCATCGTGGCCACAGAAATAGATCGATTCGCGCGCCAGCGGCCGGCAGTGCAAGCCCTCCACCACCGGCGCGTCAACCAGGATGCCGATGTCGGCGCGCCGCTCCAGCATCGCCTGGCGCACCAGCAGGCTCAGGTCATCGAGCACGAACACCCGGATGCGGGGATGCGTGCGCGCCAGCCGCGCCAGCACCGGACCGGTCAGCAGCGAGGCCAGCAGGAAAGGCAGCGCCAGGGTGACCGACCCCTCGGGCCCCTTGGGCAGGCGGCGGATGCGTTCGCTCATCGCCTCGGCGTCGCTCAGCAGGCGGCGCGCGTCTTCGTAGAGCTGCAGGCCAGCCGGCGTCGGCGTGACGCCGACATGCGAGCGTTCGAACAACTGCGCGCCCAGCTCGTCTTCCAGCTTCTTGATCTGCGCCGTCAGCGCGGGCTGGGCGATGTACAGCGTGCCGGCGGCGCGCGACAGACTGCCCGCCTCCAGCACGGCGATGAAATAGCGCAGGGTCCGCATCTCCATGCCTGCATGGTACGCACTGGCCCGCCCGGCACAAAAGTCCACGGCCGCGCCAGCCGCGTGCTACAACGCGGCATGCGCACACTTCGCCCCCATCTGCTCCCCGTCCTGGCCCTGGGCGCCGCCCTGCTGGCCAGCCTGCCTGCCCAGGCCGCCGACGCCATGGTGGCGCGCGGGCTGATCGTCACGCTCAAGGCGC
>CAYZGL010000216.1:0-6987 GCA_964477985.1 uncultured Rubrivivax sp.
TCAGCAGCGAAGGCACGCCGAACAACCTGCACGTGGTGCGCTCGATGCGCGGCGCGATCGGCCGGCGCATCGCCATCGGTTCGCTGTCGCGCGCCGAACTGCGCGAGCTCGAGGAGGAATACGACACCCTGTCGCGCGCGCCGAAGAACGACGCGCGGCTGGCCCGGCTGAAGGAGCTGCAAGCCGCGATCGCCGCGCTGCGCGCCCGGCTGGCGCGCATCCCCTACCTCGACCCGATCGACCTGCGCTACCGGCGCCGCATCCGCGTGCCGGTGCCCACGGCGAAGGCGGTGATGTTCTGCCTGATGGACATCTCGGGCTCGATGGACGAAGCGCGCAAGGACCTGAGCAAACGCTTCTTCATCCTGCTGTACCTGTTCCTGACCCGGCATTACGAGAAGATCGAGCTGGTCTTCATCCGCCACCACACGCAGGCGCAGGAGGTCGACGAGGACGACTTCTTCCATGCGCGCGAAACCGGCGGCACGGTGGTGTCCAGCGCGCTGGCGCTGATGGAGGAGATCATCCGCGCGCGCTACTCGCCGGCCGACTGGAACATCTACGGCGCCCAGGCCAGCGACGGCGACAACTGGCACCACGACAGCGGCCGCTGCCGCGAACTGCTGAACGAGCGGCTGCTGCCGCTGGTGCGCTACTTCGCCTACGTGCAGGTGGCCGAGGAAGAGCAGAACCTGTGGGACGAATATGCGCAGCTGCCGCCGCTGCACCCGCACTTCGCGATGCGCAAGGCCACCAGCGCCGACCAGATCTACCCGGTCTTCCGCGACCTGTTCCGCAAGGAAGGGGCGAAGGCGGCATGAGCGCGGGCGCGGCAACGCCGTTGAGGCATCCGCTGGCGCTGCAGCAGCGTCCGGCCGCGCCGTTGCCCGGGCCCAGCGACTGGTCGTTCGAACTGATCGAGCAGTACCACAAGGTCATCCGCGACACGGCCGCGCGCTTCGGGCTGGACACCTACCCGAACCAGCTGGAGATCATCAGCGCCGAGCAGATGATGGACGCCTACGCCAGCGTGGGCATGCCGGTGCACTACCGCCACTGGAGCTATGGCAAGGAATTCATCGCCACCGAGAAGAACTACAAACGCGGCCACATGGGCCTGGCCTACGAGATCGTCATCAACTCCAACCCCTGCATCAGCTACCTGATGGAAGAGAACACGATGGCGATGCAGGCGCTGGTCATCGCGCATGCCGCCTACGGCCACAACAGCTTCTTCAAGGGCAACTACCTGTTCCGCATGTGGACCGACGCGGCGTCGATCATCGACTACCTGGTCTACGCCAAGGACTATGTCGCCAAGTGCGAGGAGCAGTACGGGCTGGACACGGTCGAGGAGTTCATCGACAGCTGCCACGCGCTGCGCAACCATGGGGTGGACCGCTACCGCCGCCCCAGCCGCAAGTCGCTGGCGCAGGAGCTGGCCGACCGCAAGGACCGCGAGGCCTATGCGCAGGCGCAGGTCAACGACATGTGGCGCACGCTGCCCAAGCGTGCGGCCAAGGGCGCGGCCGAGAAGCACGACAAGCACTTTCCCGAAGAGCCGCAGGAGAACCTGCTGTATTTCATCGAGAAGCACGCGCCGCTGCTGGAGCCCTGGCAGCGCGAGCTGGTGCGCATCGTGCGCAAGATCGCGCAGTACTTCTACCCGCAGCGCCAGTCGCAGGTGATGAACGAAGGCTGGGCCACCTTCTGGCACCACCAGTTGCTGAACCAGATGTACGACGACGGCTTCCTGACCGACGGCGTGATGATCGAGTGGCTGAAGTCGCACACCAACGTGATCTACCAGCCGCCGGTGGGGCACCCGGCCTACAGCGGCGTCAACCCCTACGCGCTGGGCTTCGCGATGTACACCGACATCAAGCGCATCTGCGAGCAGCCCAGCGGCGAGGACCGCGAGTGGTTCCCCGAGATCGCCGGCACGCCGTGGCTGCCGGCGCTGGACCACGCGATGCGCAACTACAAGGACGAGAGCTTCGTCGGCCAGTACCTGAGCCCCAAGCTGATGCGCGAGATGCGGCTGTTCGCGATCCTCGACGACGAGGCCGACGACGAGCTCGAAGTCTGCGCCATCCACGACGAAAGCGGCTACCGCCGGCTGCGCGAGGCACTGTCGCGGCAGTACGACCTGGGCTCGCGCGAGCCGAACATCCAGGTGTGGAACGTCAACCTGCGCGGCGACCGCTCACTGACGCTGCGCCACTTCCAGCACAACGGCCGGCCGCTGCACGACAACGCGCAGGAGGTGCTCAAGCACGTGGCGCGGCTGTGGGGCTTCGGCGTGCAGCTCGAAAGCGTGGACGCCGCCGGCGAGGTGAAGAAGCGCTACCAGGTGGTGGCGCCGCCGCAGCCCTGAGCCGGCGCATCGGCCACGCCGCCCGTCGTCGCGGCGGGCACCGCCCGGGGCCGCTCAGCGCGCCTTCATCAGCTCGTTGACGAAGCGCACCGGCACCGCGTAGCTGATGCCCGACGGAAACTGCAGCGCCGTCTCCTTGCTGCCCTTGACCAGCACCATGTTGATCACCGCGATCACTTCGCCGGTCTGGGCGTCGAGCACCGGGCCGCCGCTGTTGCCGGGGTAAGCGGTGGCGTCGAGCTGGTAGATGTCGAAGGCGCCGCTGCGCAGCTGGCGCACGGCCTGCGCGTTCAGCGCACCGGCGCTGGGCGCGGGCAGCGCGATCGCGGTCACCGACGCGACGATGCCGCGGTGCGTGACCGGGGTAAAGCCCAGCGCGCCGCCGATCGGAAAGCCGATGATCGCCACCGCGCGGCCCTCGCGCACCGGCGCATCGCCGCCCAGCGTCAGTGCCGGCAGCGGCGCGCCGTCGATCTGCAGCAGCGCCAGGTCGTGCGCGCGGTCCTGGCCGAGCAGCTTGGCCGCGCGCAGCCGGCTGGCGTCGTCCGCCGCACCGGGCACGACCACCGCCAATGTGCCGTCGGTGCCGCCGGCGGGAATCACCTCGGGCAGCACATGCGCGTTGGTGATCACCAGGTTGCCCGCGGCGACGACGAAGCCGCTGCCGCGAAACCTGAAGCGCGGGTTGTCGGTGGGCTTGAAGGTACCCACCGCCACGACCGAGGGCTTGGCCGCGGCGATCACGTCTTCGAGCGCGGCGCGCGCTGCGGGCCAGGCGCCCAGCCACACGGCGCCGCCCATCAGGCGCACGAGCGCGCGACGGCGCCCGCGAGGGCGCGAGACGCTGGCCGTGCGGCTCACAGCGCGAAGATCTTGCCCGGGTTCATGATGTTCTTCGGGTCCAGCGCGTGCTTGACCTGGCGCATCAGCTGCACCGCGCCCTCGCCCGCTTCTTCGACCAGGAAGCCCATCTTGTGCAAGCCGATGCCGTGCTCGCCGGTGCAGGTGCCTTCGAGCGCGATCGCGCGCTTGACCATGCGCTCGCTCATGGCTTCAGCCAAGGCGCGCTGCGCGGCGTCGCCATCCTTCACCAGGTAGGCGAGGTGGAAGTTGCCGTCGCCCACGTGGCCGACGATGTAATAAGGCAGCCCGGTCGTTTCGGCATCGGCGATGCTGGCCTCGATGATCTCGGCCAGCCGCGAGATCGGCACGCAGGTGTCGGTGGTCACGCTGCGGCAGCCAGGGTTGGTCTGCATGCCGGCGAAATAGGCCTTGTGCCGCGCGGTCCACAGGCGCGTGCGCTCCTCGGGCGTGCTGGCCCATTCGAAGTCCTCGCCGCCGGCGTCGGTGGCCAGGGCCTGCACCACCTCGGCCTGCTCGCGCACGCTGGCCGGGCTGCCGTGGAATTCCATCAGCAGCATCGGCGCTTCGCGCAGCCCCAGCTTGCTTTGCGCGTTGACCGCGCGCACCGCGTTCACGTCCAGCAGCTCGCAGCGCGCGATCGGCACGCCCATCTGGATGACGCGGATGGTGGTGTCCACCGCGGTGGCGATGTCGGGGAAGTGGCAGATCGCCGCGCTCACCGCCTCGGGCAGCGGGTACAGCTTCAGCGTCACTTCGGTGATCACGCCCAGCGTGCCTTCGCTGCCGACGAACAGCCTGGTCAGGTCGTAGCCCGCCGACGACTTGCGCGCGCGCGTGCCGGTGCGAATGATGTCGCCGCTGGCCGTGACCACGGTCAGGCCGAGCACGTTTTCGCGCATCGTGCCGTAGCGCACCGCGTTCGTGCCGCTGGCGCGCGTGGCGGCCATGCCGCCCAGGCTGGCGTTGGCGCCCGGGTCGATCGGGAAGAACAGGCCCAGATCCTTGATCTCGCGGTTGAGCTGCTCGCGCGTCACGCCGGCCTGCACCGTCACCGTCAGATCCTCGGCGTTGACGCGCAGCAGCTGCGTCATGGCCGAGACATCGACGCTGACGCCGCCTTGCACCGCCAGCAGGTGGCCCTCCAGCGACGAGCCGGTGCCGTACGGAATCACAGGCACCGCGTGTTCGTGCGCCAGCCGCAACACCGCGGCGACGTCGTCGTTGCTGTCGCAAAACACCACCACTTCGGGCGGCGTCACCGGGTAGGGCGACTCGTCGCGGCCGTGCTGTTCGCGCACCGCCGCATTCGTCGAGCAGCGTGCGCCGAAGCGCCGCTGCAGCGCGGACAACATCGCTGCAGGCACCGGGCGCTGTTCGTGGGCGGGCAACACGTGGGAAGGCACGGGGGCATTCATGCGACACACTCCTTCGCAGCAACGACACGCGATTCTAGGGAGCGTGTCGCACCACCCACGAGGACCACGAGGGCCCACGATGTTCCACAAGATCCTGATCGCCAACCGCGGCGAGATCGCGGTGCGCCTGATCCGCGCCGCGCGCGACATGGGGATCGCCAGCGTCGCGCTGCATGCGAAGGACGACGCGCGCTCGCTGCACGTGCGGCTGGCCGACGAGGCGGTGGCGCTCGATGCCACCGGGCCGGCCGCGTACCTCGACATCGCCGCGGTGGTCGCCGCGGCGGTGAACACCGGCTGCGCCGCGGTGCACCCCGGCTACGGCTTCCTCAGCGAACGCGCCGATTTCGCCCTGGCCTGCGCCGCGGCCGGCGTGGTTTTCATCGGCCCGGCCGCCGAACACCTGGCGCTGTTCGGCGACAAGGCGCGTGCGCGCGCGTTGGCGCTGCAGTACGGCGTACCGCTGCTGCCCGGCACCGGCGCGGCGACGCTGCAGCAGGTGCAAGCCTTCCTCGCCGAGCAGCGCCCGGACCACCCCGGCTGCGGCCTGATGCTCAAGGCGGTGGCCGGCGGCGGTGGGCGCGGCATGCGCGCGGTGTTCGACGCCGACGCGCTGCCCGAGGCCTTTGCCCGCTGCGCTTCCGAAGCGCAGGCGGCCTTCGGCGTCGGCGCGGTCTACGCCGAGCGGCTGATCGCCCGTGCGCGCCACATCGAGCTGCAGTTGCTCGGCGATGGCACCGAGGTGGTGTGCTTCGGCGAGCGCGAATGCAGCTTGCAGCGGCGCTTGCAGAAGCTGGTCGAGATCGCGCCCAGCCCGGCACTCGATGCGGGCCTGCGCGAACGCATCACCGACTGCGCGCTGCGCATGGCGCGCGCGGTCGGCTACCGCAGCCTGGGCACCTTCGAGTTCCTGCTCGACGCCGACAGCGGCGATTTCGTCTTCATCGAAGTCAACCCGCGGCTGCAAGTCGAACACACCGTCACCGAGGAGGTCAGCGGCGTCGACCTGGTGCAAGCGCAGATCGCCATCGCCGCCGGCGCGTCGCTGGCCTCGCTCGGCCTGAGCCCGCCGCCGCCGCCGCGCGGCTTCGCGCTGCAGTGGCGCATCAACGCCGAGACGCTCGATGCCACCGGCCAGGCGCGGCCATCGTCGGGGCGCATCACGCGGCTGGAATGGCCGAGCGGCCCGGGCATCCGGCTCGATACATACGCGCTGGCCGGCGCGGCACCGTCGCCGCACTACGACACGCTGCTGGCCAAGCTGATCGTCAGCCACCGCAGCGCGAACTTCGCCGAGGTGCTGCGCCGTTCGCAGCGCGCGCTGGCCGAATGCCGCATCGACGGGTTGGCGACCAATCTGCCGCTGCTGCAACGCCTGGCGGCGCACGAAGCGCTGGCCACCAACGCGGTGCACACGCGCTGGCTCGAGGAACATTGGGCCGGCCTGTACGCTGGTTTGGCCGCGACGCCGCAGATCGCCGCCGAGGCCGAGGCGGAGATCGAGGCGGAGGCGGAGGTCGCCACCACGCTCGCAGTCGGCGCCGGCCTGATCGCGCTGCCCACGCCGATGCCCTGCAAGCTGGTCGAACTGTCGGTGGCCGAAGGCGATGTCGTCGGCACCGGCCAGCCGGTGGCGGTGCTCGAAGCGATGAAGATGCAGCACCTGCTGCACGCGCCGGTGGCGGCGCGCATCTGCGACGTGCGCGCCGCGGTGGGCGACTATCTGGCCGAAGCGCAGCTGCTGCTGGTGCTCGAGCCGGTGGACGCCGGCGCCGAGGCGCAGGCCGCGCAGGAAGAGGCCGCGGGCGAGGTCATCCGCGCCGACCTGCAGCGCCTGCGCGATCGGCTCGCCTTCACCGAGGACGCCAGCCGCCCCGAAGCGGTGGCGCGCCGCCACGCCGCGGGCGGCCGCACCGCACGCGAGAACGTCGCCGAGCTGTGCGACGCCGACTCCTTCGTCGAATACGGCGCGCTGGCGATCGCTGCGCAGTCGCGCCGGCGCAGCCTCGACGACCTGGTGCGCCACACGCCGGCCGACGGCATGGTCAGCGGCATCGGCACGGTCAACGCCGCGCACTTCGGGCCCGAGGCGTCGCGCTGCGCGGTGCTGGCCTACGACTACACCGTGCTCGCCGGCACGCAGGGCTGGCGCAACCACCACAAGAAGGACCGGCTGCTGGAACTCACGCACCGGCTGAAGCTGCCGCTGGTGCTGTTCGCCGAAGGCGGCGGCGGGCGGCCGGGTGATGTCGACATGCCGGTGGTCGCGGGGCTGAACAACCACACCTTCAGCCAGTTCGCCGCGCTGTCGGGCCAGGTGCCGGTGGTGGG
>CAYZGL010000217.1:0-6980 GCA_964477985.1 uncultured Rubrivivax sp.
TGCCGCCGGTGAAGATCCACTGCTCGATCCTGGCCGAGGACGCGATCAAGGCGGCGGTGCAGGACTACAAGGCCAAACACGGCCGCACCGAGACCGAACAGGCGCACTGAGATGGCGGTGAAGCTCACCGAGGCGGCGGCGCACCACGTGTCGCGCTACATCCGCAAGCGCGGCAAGGGCGTGGGCGTGCGCCTGGGCGTGAAGACCACCGGCTGCTCGGGCCTGTCGTACAAGCTCGAGTACGCCGACGAGGTCGCGCCCGAGGATCTGGTGTTCGAGGACCACGGCGTGAAGGTGCTGATCGACCCGAAGAGCCTGGCTTACCTCGACGGCACCGAGCTGGATTTCGTGCGCGAGGGCCTGAACGAGGGCTTCAAGTTCCACAACCCGCGGGAGAAGGATCGCTGCGGCTGCGGCGAGTCCTTCCGTATCTGACCCCCCGGGTGCGCACCCGCCGCCGCAGCGCGGCCGACATGCTTGGCTCAGGCCGATGAACATCGACGACGACGACTTCACGCTGTTCGGCCTGCCCGAGCGTTTCGCCCTCGATACCGCGCTGCTCGACCAGCGCCGGCGCGAGTTGCAGGCGCAGGTGCATCCCGACCGTTTCGCCGCGCAGGGCTCGGCCGCGCAACGCATTGCGATGCAGTGGTCGGTGCGCGTGAACGAGGCCTACCGGCGGCTGAAGCAGCCGTTGATGCGCGCCGCCTACCTGTGCGAGCGCCGCGGCGCGCCCGTCCAGGCCGAGCGCAACACGGCGATGCCGCGCGAATTCCTGCAGCAGCAGATGGCCTGGCGCGAGGCGCTGGACGACGCCGCCGATGGCGCGGCGGTGCAGGCGCTGGATGCGCACGTGGCCGCGCAGGAAGGGCAGATGCTGGCGCAGCTGCAGCAAGAGCTCGATGTGCGCGGCGACGCGGCGGCCGCGGCGCAGCAACTGCGCGCGCTGATGTTCGTCGCGCGCTTCAGGCACGAAGTCGAGCAGCGGCTGGAACTCATCGAACGCTGAACCACGATCGACATGGCGCTGCTGCAGATCTCCGAGCCCGGCCAGGCCCCCGACCCGCACCAGCGGCGCATCGCGGTGGGCATCGACCTGGGCACCACGCATTCGCTGGTGGCCGCGGTGCGCCACGGCGTGGCCGAGTGCCTGCCCGACGCGCAAGGGCGCGTGCTGCTGCCGTCGGTGGTGCGCTATCTGGAGGGCCAGCGGCGCCAGGTGGGCTACGACGCGCGTGCCCACCAGGCCGAGGACGCAGCGCACACGGTGGCCTCGGCCAAGCGCCTGATGGGCCGGCGCCTGGCCGACCTGCCGGGTGCGGCCCAGCTGCCGTACCACCTGGTCGACCAGCCCGGCATGGTCGCGGTGCGCACGCGGCAGGGGCCGAAGACGGCGGTGGAGGTGTCGGCCGAGATCCTGGCCGCGCTGCGCCAGCGCGCCGAAGACAGCTTCGACGCCCCCATCTTCGGTGCGGTGATCACCGTGCCCGCGTACTTCGACGACGCGCAGCGCCAGGCGACCAAGGATGCGGCGCAGCTCGCCGGGCTGAACGTGCTGCGCCTGATCAACGAGCCCACCGCCGCGGCGGTGGCCTACGGGCTGGACCACGGCAGCGCAGGGCTGTACGCGGTGTTCGATCTGGGCGGCGGCACCTTCGACGTGTCGCTGTTGCGCCTGACGCAGGGCGTGTTCGAGGTGGCGGCCACCGGCGGCGATGCCGCGCTGGGCGGCGACGACTTCGACCATCTGCTGGCCGACTGGGCGCTGCGGCAGGCCGGCCGCAGCGCCAGCAGCGCGCAGGACAAAGCCGCACTGCTGATGGCGGCGCGCCGCACGCGCGAGTCGCTGACCGAGCACGACCATGCCGCGCTGCATTGCCCGCTGGACGATGGCGACCTGCGCGTGGAACTCACGCGCGCCGGGCTGGAAGCGCTGGCTCGACCGCTGGTCGAACGCATGCTGGCGGTGCTGCGCAAGGTGCTGCGCGACGCGCGCGTCGCGCGCGACGACGTGCTCGGCGTGGTCATGGTCGGCGGCGCCACGCGCATGCCGATGGTGCGCCGCGCGGTGGCCGATTTTCTCGGCGGCAGCAGCGGCAGCAGCGGTGTGGCGCGCGTGCTGACCAACCTGAACCCCGACGAAGTCGTGGCGCTGGGCGCGGCCGTGCAGGCCGAGGCACTGGCCGGCAACGCACCCGATGGCCAACTGCTGCTGCTGGACGTGATCCCGTTGTCGCTGGGCATCGAGACCCTGGGCGGGCTGGTCGAACGCATCATCGAACGCAACACCACCATCCCTGTGGCCAAGGCGCAGGAGTTCACCACCTGCCAGGACGGCCAGACGGCGATGGCGATCCACGTGGTGCAGGGCGAACGCGAGCTGGTCGCCGATTGCCGCTCGCTGGCGCGCTTCGAGCTGCGCGGCATCCCGGCGATGGCCGCCGGCGCGGCGCGCATCCGCGTGGGCTTCCAGGTCGACGCCGACGGGTTGCTCAGCGTGTCGGCGCAGGAAACGCTCAGCGGCGTGCAGGCGCACGTCGTCGTCAAACCCAGCTACGGCCTGGGCGACGACCGCATCGCGCAGATGCTGCGCGAGGGCTTCGCGCACGCGCAGCAGGACATGCAGCAACGCGCGCTGCGCGAGGCGCGGGTCGAGGCCGAACGGCTGGCGCTGGCCACCCACGCGGCGCTGCAGGCCGACGCCGAATTGCTGAGCAGCGCGCAGCGCAGCGCGATCGAACGGCTGATGGCCGCGTTGCTCGAGACCGCGGCCGGCGAGGACCACGGCGCGATCAACGCCGCGGTCGAGGCGCTGGCGCGCGGCACCGAGGAGTTCGCGGCCGCGCGCATGAACCGCGGCATCCGCCAGGCGCTGTCGGGCCGCAGCATCGACGACGTCTGAACGGAGCCGCCATGCCGCGCATTCGCATCCTGCCGCATCCCGAGCTGTGCCCCGAAGGCGGCCAGATCGAGGCCGCCAGCGGCACCTCGATCTGCGAGGCGCTGGTCGAGAACAACATCCCGATCGAGCACGCCTGCGAGATGAGCTGCGCTTGCACCACCTGCCACGTGATCGTGCACGAGGGCTTCGATTCGCTGGGCGAGATGGACGAGTCCGAAGAAGACCTGCTCGACCGCGCCTGGGGCCTGACGCCGACGTCGCGCCTGTCGTGCCAGGCGATCCTGGCGCAGCAGGACGTGACCGTCGAGCTGCCCAAGTACACGATCAATCACGCGCGCGAGACGCGTTGAGGGTGCACATCCTCGGCATCGAGAGCTCGTGCGACGAGACCGGCGTCGCGCTGGTCGGCGTCGAAGCTGCGCAGCCGCCGCGGCTGCTCGCGCAGGCGCTGCACAGCCAGATCGACATGCACCAGGCCTACGGCGGTGTGGTGCCCGAGCTGGCGTCGCGCGACCACATCCGCCGCGTCGTGCCGCTGGCGCGACAGGTGCTGCACGAGGCCGGGTGTTCGCTGCAGCACATCGATCTGGTGGCCTATACGCGCGGGCCGGGGCTGGCCGGCGCCTTGCTGGTCGGCGCCGGTGTCGCGGCGGCGCTGGCGCAGGCGCTGGGCAAGCCGGCGCTGGGCATCCACCATCTGGAAGGCCATCTGCTGTCGCCGTTCCTGGCTGGCGACGCGCCGAGTTTCCCGTTCGTCGCCTTGCTGGTGTCGGGCGGGCACACGCAGCTGATGCAGGTGCACGGCGTGGGCCGCTACGAGCTGCTGGGCGAAACCATCGACGACGCCGCCGGCGAGGCCTTCGACAAATGCGCGAAGCTGCTGGGTCTGGGCTATCCCGGCGGGCCGGCACTGGCCGCTCTGGCCGAGCAAGGCCGCGCCGATGCCTTCGATCTGCCGCGGCCGCTGCTGCACAAGGGCGATTGCGACTTTTCCTTCGCCGGGCTGAAGACCGCAGTGGCGGTGCGCGTCGCCCGCCTGGGCGAGCGGCCCAGCGACACGCAGCGCGCCGGCATGGCCGCCAGCGCGCAGGCGGCGATCGTCGACGTGCTGGTCGCCAAGGCGCTGCGCGCGCTGCGTGCGACTGGGCTGCGCACGCTCGTGGTGTCGGGCGGCGTGGGTGTGAACCTCAGCCTGCGCCGGCGCCTGGACCAAGCCTGCGCCGGCCTGGGCGCGAAGGTGCACTATCCGCCCGCCGCGCTGTGCACCGACAACGGCGCGATGATCGCGCTGGCCGCGGCGCTGCGCTGGCAGGCCGGGCTGGCCGAGCCGCAGACCAGCGGCGCGTTCGACGTGCGCCCGCGCTGGGACTTGGCGCTGGCCTGAGCTTGCGCGTCAAGCCAGCGCTGGCCCGGCACTTCAGTCGACCGTCAACTGCGCGCTCGCCGGCGCGCCGCGCTTGGACAGCGTCAGCGTCAGCACGCCGTTCTCGAGCTTGGCGGCCGACGCGCTCTGGTCGATCTCCGCGGCGACGGTGAAGCTGCGCGAGAAGCTGGCCAGCGAACGCTCGCGGTAGACCACGCGATCGCCTTCCTTCTTCTCTTCGTCCTTGCGTGTTTGCGCCTCGACGCTGACACGGCGCCCGTCGATTGCCACCTTCACGTCTTCCTTGGCCACGCCGGGCAGGTCGAGCTTGACGGTATAGGCGGCGTCGGACTCGGCGACATCGAGCGCCGGGCTGCGCAGCGCGCTGTGGCCACCCTCGGCGGAAGGTGCAAAGAAGCGCTCGAAGCTGTCGTCGAAGAGCCGGTCGAAGCTGCGCGCCAGTTCGGACGCATTGCGGGCCATCGGTACTAGAAACATGGTCACTCCTAGAATCGCGGTTGAGGGCAGCAGCATGACCGCGCCGCCGCCCATGCGTACCAGATGGACGCGGCTGCACGCAATTCAAGGCGCAGCGTGATTGCGCTTCATCAAGCCTGCCCGCCCAACCCGAAGCCAGCCATGCGCGACGCCATCGCCCGACTCAGCGCCTCGAAGATCCGCGAAGTGGCCAACGCCGGCATCGGCCGCGACGACGTGCTCGCCTTCTGGTTCGGCGAGAGCGACCAGGTCACGCCCGAGCCGGTGCGCGAAGCCGCCATGCGCTCGCTGCAGGGCGGCGAGACCTTCTACGCGCACAACCTCGGCCTGGGCGAGTTGCGCGAACAACTGGCCGCGTACTGCAGCGCGCTGCACGGGCCGGTGGACGTCGAGCGCATCGCCGTCACCTCGTCCGGGGTGAACGCGTTGATGCTGGCCATGCAACTGCTGGTCGATGCCGGCGACGAGGTCGCGGCCGTGGTGCCGCTGTGGCCGAACCTGACGGCGCAGGCGCAGATCATGGGCGCGCGCGTGCGCCGCATCGCGCTGCGGCCGTCGCAGGGGCGCTGGGCGCTGGACCTGGACGCGCTGCTCGCGGCCGTCACGCCGGCCACGCGCGTGCTGCTGCTCAACGCCCCCAACAACCCCACCGGCTGGACGCTGTCGCGCGACGAGCAGCGGGCGATCCTCGCGCACTGCCGGCGCAGCGGCACCTGGATCGTCGCCGACGAGGTCTACGAGCGGCTGTATTTCGGCGGCGCGGCCGCGGCGCCGAGCTTCCTCGACATCGCCGGCGACGACGACCGGCTGGTGGTGGTGCACAGTTTTTCCAAGAGTTTCCTGATGACCGGCTGGCGGCTGGGCTGGATGGTGCTGCCGCGCGGCCGCGTGGACGCCGTGGGCAAGCTGATCGAGTTCAACACCTCGTGCGCGCCGGTGTTCGTGCAGCGCGGCGCACTGGCCGCACTGCGCATCGCACCGGGCTTCGTGCCCGAACTGCGGCGGCACTTGCAGGCCTGCCGCGACCGGCTGGTGTCGCAACTGGGCGAGCTGCCGGGCGTGCAGCTGGGCTTGCCGCCCGGCGGCATGTATGCCTTCTTGCGCGTGCACGGGCAGGACGATTCGCTGGCCTTCGCCAAGACGCTGGTGCGCGAGCATGGCCTGGGGCTGGCGCCAGGCGTGGCCTTCGGCGACGAGGGCGAAGGCTGGCTGCGCTGGTGCTTTGCCTCGCGCGAGCCGCAGCGGCTGGACGCGGGCGTGCAGCGGCTGGCGCAGGCCCTTCGCCTATAATCGCGCCCGTTCTTCGCCGTGCTCCCGCCGGGAGCCGGCAGACGCAGCACGGTACGGGTCGGTTTCACTCGTATTCGCAAGTAGGCACCGGAAACCGTCTCAGCGCCGCAGCGTGGCGCTGTCCGGGCGGTTTCCACACTCGAGGAAATCCCATGAGCATGGACAGCGCGCAAGTCGCCGAGATCGTCAAATCCCACGCGCGCGGCGCGGCCGATACGGGTTCCCCCGAAGTGCAGGTGGCGTTGCTCACCGCGCGCATCAACGAACTGACGCCGCACTTCAAGCAGCACCTGAAGGACCACCACGGCCGCCGGGGTCTGCTGCGCCTGGTCAACCAGCGCAAGCGGCTGCTGGCCTACCTGAAGGGCAAGGACGCCGAGCGCTACACCGCGCTGATCGCCAAGCTGGGCCTGCGCAAGTAGCCGTGTGGTCCTGCAAGCCCGCGCCGCTGCGTGTGCGGGCCGTACCCCGAGCACGGCGGAGTTGGGACATTGCGGTGTCATGCCATCGGCGCCAGGGCTCTGGCATCACTGGAATGGCATCGCGCCCATAGCGTCGTCCATAGCGCCCATCACGCCCGCGCTCCCGGTGAATCCGGGTGAAGGCACCACCGCCAAGCGTGCCGCAACCGACAAGGAGAAGACATGAGCCTGTTCAACAAGGTCAGCAAGACCTTCCAGTGGGGCCCGCACCGCGTCACGCTGGAAACCGGCGAGATCGCGCGCCAGTCCAGCGGCGCCGTCGTCGTCGACATCGAAGGCACCGTGGTGCTGGCCACCGTGGTGGCGAGCAAGAGCGCCAAGCCGGGGCAGGACTTCTTCCCGCTCACCGTCGACTACATCGAGAAGACCTACGCCGCCGGCAAGATTCCCGGCAGCTTCTTCAAGCGCGAGGCCAAGCCCAGCGAGCTGGAGACGCTGACCAGCC
>CAYZGL010000218.1:0-6956 GCA_964477985.1 uncultured Rubrivivax sp.
CGCGACAGCGCGGCCTTGCCGGCGCCGTAGGCGAAGCCCCAGCCGCCCTGGTCGGCGCGAAACGGCGGATCCTTCTCGCCGGCACCCGAGGTGACGTTGATGATGGTGCCGCCGCCGCGCCCGATCATGCCGGGCAGCAGCGTCTGGATGATGCGCACCGGCGCGCGCACGTAGCCCTGCCACACGCGCTCGAGCGTGCCTTCGTCCAGTTCGGCGAGCAAGGCGTTGATGTCGCGCCCCTGGTAGATGGCGTTGTTGACCAGCACGTCGACGCCGCCGAATTCGGCCTGCAGCCGCTCGAGGGCGGCGTCGATCGAAGCGACATCGAGCAGATCCATCGGCAAGGCGATGGCACGCGCGCCTGCCGCCTGCAATTCGGCCAGCGTGGTGGCCAGGCTGCCGGGCAGCGGCTTGCCGTCGCGCCCCAGCAGCGCGTTGGCGCCGCCCTGGCCTTCGACCTCGGTGCGCGCGGTGATGGCCACGTCGAAGCCGGCGCGGGCGAAGGCCAGCGCAGTGGCCTTGCCGATGCCGCGGCTGGCGCCGGTGACGAGTACGCGGGGTTTCATTTCACTTCCTCCATCCATTGACGCAGCACTTTCTTGTCGACCTTGTTCGACGCGTTGACCGGCAGCGCGTCGACGAAGCGCACCTGCCTGGGCACCTTGTAGTTGGCCATGTGGCCGCGCGCCCAGGCGATCAGGCCGGGCTCGTCGAGCTCGACACCGTCGCGCTTCACGACCCACGCACAACCCACCTCGCCCAGCCGCTCGTCGGCCACGCCGATCACCGCCACCTGCGCGATCGCCGGGTGCGGCGCGAACAGGCGCTCGATCTCGGCCGGGTAGCAGTTGAAGCCGCCGTTGATGTACATGTCCTTCAGCCGGTCGGTGATGCGCAGGTAGCCGCGCGCATCGAGCGTGCCGACGTCGCCGGTGTGCAGCCAGCCGTCGGCGTCGATCGCCTCGCGCGTGGCGGCCTCGTCCTGGAAGTAGCCCTGCATCACGTGGTAGCCGCGCAGCAGCACTTCGCCCGGCTCGCCCGGCGGCAGCGCGCGGCCTTGCTCGTCGGCCACGCGCACCTCGGTGCCGGGCAGCGCGTGGCCGCAGGTGCCGGCCACCGTCTCGACATCGTCGTCGGGGTCGCACACGGTGGCACAGCCGCCGCATTCGGTCAGGCCGTAGGCGGTGGTGACGTTGCGGATGCCCAGGTCCTCGCGCATGCGCTGGATCAGCACCGGCGGCACGCTGGCCGCGCCGGTGACGGCCGAGCGCAGCGACGACAGGTCGAAGCTGTTCAGCTTCGGGTGCGCCAGCATGGTCAGGAACAGCGTCGGCGGCCCGGGCAGGAAGCTGATGCGCTCGCGCGCGATGCGTTCCAGCACCACCTCGGCATCGAACACCGGCAGCGGGTACACCGTGGCGCCTTGCAGCAGCGCCGCCACCCAGCCGGCCTTGTAGCCGAAGGTGTGGAAGAAGGGGTTGACGATCAGGTAGCGGTCGCCCTCGCCCAGGCCCACGCAGCCGGCCCAGGTGGTGAAAGCGCGGATCGTCGGCGCGTGCGCCGCCATCACGCCCTTGGGCCGCCCGGTGGTGCCCGAGGTGAACATCAGGTCGGCCGTGCTGTCGCCGCGCAGCGCGGCTTCGCGCTCGTGCACGCGCGCGGCCGGCACACCCGCGCCGGCGCGCAGGAAGTCGGCCCAGCGCAGCTCGCCGCGAGCCGCGTCGCCGCCCCCCTCACCGCCCTCGCCGATGACGACCACATGCGCCAGCGTCGCCGGGCGCACGCCGTCCAGCAAGCCGGGATAGTCCAGCCCCAGGAAGTGGCCGATGCAGAACAACACACGCGTGCCGCTGCGCTCGAGGATGTCGGCGGCCTCGGCGCCCTTCATGCGCGTGTTGATCGGCACCAGCACCGCGCCGGCCATGTGCACCCCGCAGGCGGCGACGATCCACTCGTGGCGGTTGGGCGCCCAGATGCCGACGCGCTCGCCGGCCTGCACCCCCAGGGCGATCAGCGCGCGCGCGGCGGTCTCGGCGTGCTCGACCAGCTGTGCGTAGCTCAGCCGCAGCTCGCCGTCGATCACCGCGTCGCGCGCGGCATGGCGTGTGGCCGCCGCGCGGATCGCGGCGGGCAGGGTCTGCAACTCCATCGTGTTCCCTTCGCTGTCGGGCCGAGGCAGCGCCGGCCCGGCCTTCATTGCGGATACTTCACCGCGATCTGCGGCGTCAGCGGCACGGCCTGGCAGGCCAGCACCCAGCCCTTGGCCAGATCCTTCTTGTCCAGCACGTCGTTGGTGCGCATGTGCACCTCACCCGACACCATCTGGCACATGCACGACGCGCACATGCCGGCCTGGCAGGAATACGGCGCATCGATGCCCTGGCGCAGCGCGGCCTCGAGCAGCGTTTCGTTGCCGCCGCAGACGATGTGATGCGTGGTCCCGCCGATGCGCACCTCGACCTGCGCTTCGTCGACCGCCGCGGCTGCGGCCGGCGCCGCTTCGCTGGCCGCGGCAGCCGCGGCCGTGTCTTCCTCGTCGGGCAGCGAGGCGAAGCGCTCGACGTGGATGTGTTCGGCGTCCATCTCGATGCCCTGCAGCGCGGCCACGCTGGCATCCATGAACGGCCCGGGCCCGCAGATGAAGGCCTGCCCCTTGCGGAAGGGCGTTGCCAACTCGGCCAGCTGCGCCACCGACGGCACGCCCTGCACCGAATCGAGCCAGTGGATCACCAGCAGCCGCTGCGGGTGCGCGCCGGCCAGCGCGGTGAGCTCGCGCTTGAAGATCACCGAGCGTTCGTCGCGGTTGGCGTAGATCAGCGTGATGCGCCCGCTGCCCTGCGCCAGCGCCGAGCGCAGGATCGACAGCACCGGCGTGATGCCGCTGCCGCCGGCCAGCAGCAGGAAGTCGCCGTCCAGCGAGCGCGGCGTGAACACGCCGGCCGGTGGCAGCACTTCGATGACGTCACCGGGCTTGAGGTGGTCGCACACCCAGTTCGAGCCGCGCCCGCCCTCCACGCGCTTGACCGTGACGCGCGGCGCATCGTCCACCGCCGGCGCGCTGGACATCGAGTAGCAGCGCGGCAGGTGGCGCCCGGCCACCGGCAGCCGCAGGGTGATGAACTGGCCCGGGCGGTATTTGAAGGCCGCCGCTTCGGCCTCGGGCACGTCGAACACGATCGACTTGGCGTCGGCGGTTTCGTCGACCACCGCGCGCACGCTGAGCCGGCGGTAGCGCGATGCGGCGTCCATCGCGTTAGATGCCCAGGATCGCGTTGTCGACGTTCATCGCCGCGCCGTTGACCGCGCGCGCTTCGTCGCTGGCCAGGAACAGCACCATCGCCACCACGTCCTCGGGCAGGCAGGCGCGGCCCTTGGGGTTCTTCTTCACGTCGAACACCAGGTACTTGGCATCCACGCCCGGCGCGCTGGCCGCGGTCATCGGCGTCCAGATGCCGTCGGGGTGCACCGAGTTCACGCGCACCGCGTAGCCGCTCTTGCGGCAGTGCATCGCGGCGGCGCGCGTCAGCGCCCCAACCGCCGCCTTGGACGCACTGTAGCCGGCATAACCCTGCACCGGCAGCCAGCTCGACGACGACGCCATGTTGACGATCGATCCGCCGCGCTCCTTCATCGCGCGCACGCCGGCGCGGATGCCCAGGAACACCGAATCGGCGTTGACGCGCATCACCTTGTGCCAGGCCTCGAGCGTCATCGTCTCGACGTCGCCGGGCACCAGGATGCCGGCGTTGTTGACCAGCACATCCAGCGCGCCGAAGCGGGCCTGCGCCTCGCCGATCACGCGATCCCAGTCGGCCTCGTCGGCCACGTCGTGGGCGGTGAAAAATGCGTTGGCGCCGAGTTCGGCAGCCAATGCGGCGCCGGCCTCGCGGTTCAGGTCGGTGAGCACCACGCGCGCACCCTCGGCGACGAAGCGCTGCGCGGTCGCGCGCCCGACCCCGCTGGCACCGCCGGTGATCAGCGCCACCTTGTCCTTCAGTCTCATGCCACTTGCTCCTGTTGAACGCGCACCACGGCGGCGGCTGCGGCTGCAGCACCGGCGTGCGCAGCCGGGATCATCCCGCAGTCCCGAGCAGTTCGCGGTGCTGCAATGCGATCGGCTGGCCCGCCATGTGCGCCGCGGCGCGCCAGGCGAAGGTCATCGCCGGGCCCAGCGTGGAGCCCGCGCCGGCATACGACGGCCCCATCACCGAGGCCGAATTGTTGCCCACGCAGTACAGGCCTTCGATGACCCGGCCCTGCGCGTCGAGCACGCGCGCATCGATGTCGGTCAGCAGCCCGCCCTTGGTGCCGATCTCGCCCGGCCACAGCCTGATCGCATAGAACGGGCCGGTTGCGATCGGCGCGAGGTTGGGGTTGGGCTTGACGTGGTCGTCGCCGTAGTAGCGGTCGAAGACATTGCCGCCGCGGGCGTAGTCGGCATCGACGCCGCTCTTGGCATAGTCGTTCATCTTGGCCACGCTGGCCGAAAGGCCCGCGGCATCGACGCCGATCTGCGCGGCCAGCCCGGCCAGCGTGTCGTCCTTGTAGTACACGGTGTTCAGCCAGCTCTTGCGCAGCCGGCTGTCGGGCACCGCCTCGCCCGGCGCCAGCGGGCCGATCGGGTACTTGCGGCGGAACTCGGCGTCGAACACGATCCACGCCGGAATCGCCCCGCCCATGCGCGCGTGCTCGGCGTACATCGCCTGCTGGAACTCGGGGTAGGGGCAGGATTCGTTGACGAAGCGCTCGCCGCGCGCGTTGACCACCAGGCAGCCCGGCAGCGAGCGCTCGATGAACAGCGTGCGGTACTTTTCCTCCTTGGGCACGAACAGCGTGGGTGCGCCCCAGCTGTGCGCCATCAGGTGCAAGCTGCCGCCCACGGCCTGGCCGGCGCGGATCGCGTCGCCGGTGTTGCACTCGGGCGGGGTCGCGGTCCAGGTCTGGTCGGTGGGCTGCGGCAGGTACTGCTCGCGCATTTGCTGGTTGCGCTCGAAGCCGCCCGCCGCCAGCACCACGCCCTTGGCGGCGCGCAGCGTGATCTCGCGCTCGCCCTGCTGCGCGTTCACGCCGACGACGCGGCCGTCCTCGACCAGCAGCGACTGCAAAGAGGTGCCCAGCATCAGCGGCACCTGGCGCCGGCGCAGCGCCGCGAACAACGAGCCCATCATCGCCTGGCCGCCGCACAGCCGGCGGTCGCGCGCGGACTTCTTGCGCCACGGGTAGTCGATCGTGTAGCGCAGCATGATCCACATGATCACCAGCTTGGCCTTGCGCTCGCGCGCCAGGATGGTGCGCGCTTCGAAGGCGTTCATCTGCATGCGCCCGAAGATCAGCTGCCCCGGGCAGGTCGGGCGCAGCGTCTCCAGCGCTTCGTGGCCCAGCTTGCGCGCGTTGAAGTCCACCGGGTCCATCGTGCGCCCGCCGGGCAGCGCGCCGTCGACGTGCGGGTAGTAGTCGGCGTAACGCGCCATGCTGCGGTACTTCACGCCGATGGAGTCGAGCCAGCGCGCCATGTCCTTGGCGGTCTCGACGTAGGCCAGCACGCGCTCGTCGCTGGCCAGCCCCTTGGCGCAGTTCTTCAGGTAGCGAAAGGCGGTGCGCAGGTCGTCCTTGACGCCGGCGCGCGGCATGTCGTGGTTGCAGGGGATCCAGATGCCGCCGCCCGAGGTGGCCGAGGTGCCGCCCACCAGCTCGGCCTTCTCGATCACCACGGGCTTCAGGCCCAGTTCGGCGGCGCGGATGGCGGCGACGAGCGCGCCCGCGCCCGAGCCCACCACGATCAGGTCGTATTCGGCATTCATTTGATTGGGCCGGCGCGGCAACGCGCGCGCAGCGCGGGTTCAGAGGCTGTGAAGTATTCCGGCGCGTCCGAGCGGGCGTCGGAAAGGGTGTCGACCTAGGCGCAAGGCGCAGCCGTAGCTCGGGCTACGGCGAGCATTTGCAACAACGGGCGACGCCGTTTCGGGCGCACGAGCGGGCGTGGCGGGGTGCTTCACAGGCTCTCAGACGAAGGGATCGGTGTTCGGCAGGCCGAGCATCACCGCACCGTGGGCACGCGCATAGGCGTCGGTGTTGTTGGCGATGTGCGTGCGCGCCTGGTGGATGTCGCGGAACGCGCGCTCGATCGGGTTGCTGCGGTAGGTGCCCTGCGCGGCGCAGGCGCGCAGCAGTTCGTCGGCGTGGCGCGCGCACTGCTTGGGCACCTGCGCGGCCTGTGCGCGCTGGTACAGCCGCTCTTCCACCGGCATCTGCGCGCCGGTCTTGGCGCTGTCGACCACGCGCGCGTAGTTGCGCATCAGCACCAGCTTCAGCGCGTCACTGGCCATCATCGCCTCCGACACCGCCAGCTGCGCGTTGACGTCCTCGGCGGTCTTGGCGCCGTGCTTGCCCACGTGCGTGGCCGAGCGCTCGCGGAAGTGCGTGATCGCGCCATCGAGCGCGCCGATGCAGGCGCTGGACACCGCGCGCTGGAACACCTGCGCGAAGGGAATCCGATACAGCCAGCCCGGGTTGCCGGCGCGCCCCGGGCAGGCGGCGTCGCTGTTGTCGTTGGTGCGGTTGGTGCGGTGCTCGGGCACGAAGGCGCCCTCGACCACGATGTCGTGGCTGCCGGTGCCGCGCAGGCCGAGCACGTCCCAGTTCTTCACGATCTTGAAGTCCGCCTTGGGCAGCAAGAAGGTGCAGTGCTCGAGCGCGCCCGAGCCGTCGGCCTTGGGCAGCAGCCCGCCCAGGAAGATCCACTCGGCGTACTCGCAGCCGCTGGAAAAACCCCAGCGCCCGCTGAAGCGGTAGCCGCCGTCGACCTTCTCGGCCTTGCCCACCGGCATGTAGGTGGAGGCGATGCGCGTGGACGGTTCATTGCCCCACACGTCGTCCTGCGCGGCTTCAGTGAACAGCGGCAGCTGCCAGTAGTGCACGCCGATCACGCCGTAGATCCAGGCGGTGGACATGCAGCC
>CAYZGL010000219.1:0-6932 GCA_964477985.1 uncultured Rubrivivax sp.
AGGAGGGCAACTGGGACCTGGTGGGCAACAACACGCCGGTGTTCTTCCTGCGCGACCCGTTGAAGTTCCCAGACCTGAACCACGCCGTGAAGCGCGACCCGCGCACCAATTTGCGCAGCGCGCAGAACAACTGGGACTTCTGGACCTCGCTGCCCGAGGCGCTGCACCAGATCACCATCGTCATGTCCGAGCGCGGCATCCCGGCCAGCTACCGCACCATGCACGGCTTCGGCTCGCACACCTTCAGCTTCATCAACGCCGCGAACGAGCGCTTCTGGGTCAAGTTCCACCTGAAGTGCCAGCAGGGCATCAAGAACCTGAGCAACGCCGAGGCCAGCGCCATCATCGGCAAGGACCGCGAGAGCCACCAGCGCGACCTGTTCGACGCCATCGAGCGCGGCGAGTTTCCGAAGTGGACGCTGAAGGTGCAGGTCATGCCCGAGAAGGACGCCTCCAAGCTGCCCTACAACCCCTTCGACCTGACCAAGGTCTGGCCGCACAAGGACTACCCGCTGATCGACGTCGGCGTGATGGAGTTGAACCGCAACCCCGAGAACTTCTTCGCCGAGGTCGAGCAGTCGGCCTTCAACCCGGCCAGCGTGGTGCCGGGCATCGGCTTCTCGCCCGACAAGATGCTGCAGGCACGGCTGTTCTCGTACGGCGACGCGCAGCGCTATCGGCTGGGCGTCAACCACTACCAGATCCCGGTGAACGCGCCGCGCTGCCCGGTGAACCACTACCACCGCGACGGCAGCATGCGCGTGGACGGCAACTTCGGCAGCACCAAGGGCTACGAGCCGAACAGCCTGGGCCTGTGGCAAGAGCAGCCCGATTTCAGCGAGCCGCCGTTGAGCATCGAAGGCGCCGCCGACCACTGGAACCACCGCGACGACACCGACTACTACTCGCAGCCGGGCGCGCTGTTCCGGCTGATGACGCCGGCGCAGCAGCAGACCTTGTTCGACAACACCGCGGCCGAGGTCGGCGGCGCGTCGCGCGAGGTGCAGTTGCGCCACATCGCCAACTGCCTGAAGGCCGATGCGGCCTACGGCGCCGGCGTGGCCAAGGCGCTGGGCATCGCGCCGGGCGAGCTGCCGAAGTAGCGCCAGCCTGGCGCGCCGGGGGCGAACGATGCCGGCAGCCGCAAGGCTGCCGGCAAGCCAATCTCAGGGCAGCCCGGCGTGCGGCACGTCGACCCGCGCGGTGTACAGCACCGCCTCGTCGGCCTGGGCCCGGTTGTGCTCGTAGAAGTCGGGCGCGGCGCACAGCAGCAGCGTCTTGCCGTCGTCGCCGCCGAGCATGCAGGCGAACACACCCATGCCCGCCGGCGCGGCGATCTCGTCGGTGATCTGGCCGCCCGCCGCAATGCGCACGCAGCGAGCGCCGATGGCGTCGGCGGCCCAGATCTGGCCTTCGGCGTCGAGCGCGCAGCCGTCCGGCGCCAGCTTCAACTGCGGCAGCACCTGCGGCACCGGCCCCAACTGCGGCTCGGGCCCGAACTGCGCCCAGACGCGACGATCGTGCAGGCGGCCGTCGTCGCCGACGGTCCATGCCGTGCAGCGGTTGCCCAGGGTCTCGCCGACGATCAGGGTGCGTCCGTCGGGGCTCAGCACCGCGCCGTTGGGAAAGAACAGGCTGTCGGCCGCCACTTGCGCGCGGCCATCCGCATCGACCCGCATCAGCACGCTGGGCTGCGCATCGGCCCCGGCCATGAGATCGAAGCCGAAACTGCCGACCCAGGCGGTGCCGCGCGCATCCACCACCATGTCGTTGCAATGGCCGCGGCACAGCGTGGACAGGTCGGCGTGCAAGCTGACCTTGCCCGCCGGCGAGCGCCGCAGCAGCTGGCGGTTCTTCATGGACACCACCAGCAGCGAGCCGTCGGGCAGCCAGCCCAGACCGCTGGGCTGATGCGCCACGTCCAGCACCTTGTCGCTGCGCCCGTCGGGCGTCACGGTGAACACGGCGTGGCGATAGAAGTCGGAAACCCACCAGCGGCCATCGCGCCAGCGCGGCGCCTCGAAATAGCGGCCGCCTTCGAAGAGGGGCTTCAGTTCGCGTGGCATGGGACTTCTCCTTCTCGTTGCACTGCAGTGGATCAGGCGGGCCGGTGCCGGGACCGTCCCATTGTGGCGGCAGTGTTCGCCGGCAGGGCCGCGCCGCACAGGCGCTGCACCGGCTCGCCGGGGTGGAAACCTTCGTCGGCCATGTGCTCGGGTCCGATGGGGCATCACGCGAGGTGCAGGTGCTCCGTATCGCCAACGGCCTGAAGGCCGATGCGGCCTGCCGCGCGCCGTCGGCCGCGCTGGCGCCGCGCGCGGCAGGCCGTCGCGCCGGCGGGCGGTGCCGGGGTCGTTGCCCGGCAGCGAAAGGCGTGACGCATGCAGCAACGCATCCGGCGGGACCTGCATCACGGATTCGGCCGCTTGCCTTCGCACGCGAGCCGCGAGCGACACTAGGATCCGGCCCCTCGCAACAGCCAGGAGCCAACGAATGCAGAAAGGTTTCGCGCCGCGCGCGCTCGCACTGAGCGCGCTGGCGCTTGCCGCGGCCGGTACCACCGCAGCCCGACCCGGCAGCACGGCCGCCGCACCCGGTACCTGCGTGCCGGTGTCGGGGACGATCACCAACAACTTCACCGCCGCGGCCGGCACCTTGGGCGTGGTGGAAATGACCTACGACAAGAACACCAGGCTGACCTGCGCCTTGAGCGGCCAGCCGAGCGGCCAGCCGACCGCGGGGCCCTTGGACATCGACTTCATCCACACCATCTCCTGCTCGGATTCGAGCAAGCAGCGTGCCTACGACGCCTTCGGCAACATCGGCGCCGTGCCGGTGCACTCGATGATCGTCATGCACACGACGGGGTCGTTCTTTGAGCCGCAGGCACCGACGCAGTTGCGCACGTTCAAGGAGATCTCGACCCCCTTGCCTGGCGCTCGCGCGCTGGGCTTGTTCGCCGGCGTCACCGGTGGGCAGATCGAAGTGACGGGCGCCATGTACACGGCACCGCTGCCGGCCCCCTACGGTACGCCCGGCGCGATCGACATGAGCTTCAAGGGACAGGTCTGCTACTAGTGCACGGCTGAAGCTGCCGCTGCAGCCGGCTTCGCCGGCGCGCCGGGCCGGGCGTCGGCAAGCTTGGCGGCCGCGGCCGGCGTGGTGCGCAGCAGCCGCAGCAACTGCTCCGGCCGGACCGGCTTGGTCAGGTAGTCGTTCATGCCGCAGGCCAGGCAGGCGGCCGTGTCGCTGGGCAGCGCATTGGCCGTCAGCGCGACGATCGGTGTGGGCTCGGGCCGGCTTTGGGCCTGCTCCCAGGCGCGGATGCGGCGCGTCACCTCGAAGCCGTCCATGCCGGGCATCTGCAGGTCCATCAAGACCAGGTCGAAGCCCTGGGCCACGAAGGCCGCGAGGGCTTCTTCGCCAGCGGCGGCGCGCACCACGCAGCAACCGGCGCGGCGCAGCACCTCTGTGGCGATGAGCGCGTTGACGTCGTTGTCCTCGACCAGCAGCACGGTGTGGTTCGCGGCCGCCAGGCTTTCGATGGGCGCAGCCTCGAGCGCAGCGCCGGGCTCGGCAGCGAAAACCGCATTGAGCTTGCGCAGCGAGACGGGCGCCATCAGCAGGCGCAGCGGCGCCGCCGCGGGTGCAGCCGCCGCGGGCACGCCGTGGTGCGGCGAGCTCAGCACCCACAGCCGCGCGGCGCCGGCCTCCTCGACCAGCCGGCTCCACCGGGTGGCCTGCGCGGCGCCCAGCAGGGACGCGCAAACGAAGATGGCGTCGTAAGCGCCGGCGGCGGCGCACAACCGGGCCAGCCCCTGTTCGAGACCGTCGGCCTCGTCGGTGTCGATCTGCCACTGTCGCAGCACCGCGGCATACCACTGCCGGGTGATCGGCTGCGGGTCGATCCACAGCGCCCGTTGGCCCGGCCAGTCGCGCAGCGCCGCGGCGCCCTGGCCGGGCGCGGGCTGGGCTTGTGCGAAGTCGATCTGGAAGTGGAAGCAGCATCCCTGGCCCGGCGCGCTGTCCAGCTGCAGCTTCGAGCCCATCAGCTCCAGCAGGTTGGCGCTGATCGTCAGGCCCAGGCCGCTGCCGCCGTGCTGGCGCGCGGTCGAGGTGTCGGCCTGCGCGAAGGCCTGGAACACCAGCTCGCGCTTGTTCTCGGGAATGCCAGGGCCGGTGTCGCAGACCTCGAAGCGCACGCGCATGCCGGCGGCCCCGGCCGCAGCGTGCACGGCCTGCGCACGCAGCAGCACGTGGCCGGCAGCGGTGAACTTCACGGCGTTGCCGACCAGGTTGGACAGCACCTGGCGCAGCCGCATGGCGTCGCCCAGCAGCAGCGCCGGCAGGCTGGGGCTGATCTGGCTGTGCAACTGCAGGCCCTTGTCGGCAGCGCGCGCCGAGAACACCGGCAGCAATTCGTCGACGAGCTCGTGCAGCGAAAAGCTGCGCTGCTCGAGGGTCATGCCGCCGGCCCTGATCTTGGAGAGGTCCAGCACCTCGTCGACCAGGCGCAGCAGATGGGCCGACGAGCTGCGCGAGAGCTCGAGGAAGTGGCGCTGCCGCGCCGACAGCTCGTCACGCAGCAGCAGTTCGGTCAGCCCGATCATGCCGTTCAGCGGGGTGCGGATCTCGTGGCTCATGTTGGCCAGGAACGCGCTCTTGGCCTGGCTGGATTCCTCGGCGGCGCGGCGCGCCAGCTCGCGCTGCGCGGCCAGCTCGGCGGTCTCATAGCGCATGCGCGCCAATTCGGCCCAGCGCCGGTCGCTTTGCCAGGCCTCGTTGAGCAGCACGCCCATGTAGACCGCCAGGCCGCCGGCGATGAACCAGCCGTCGGCACCTGCGGCATAGCCGAGGTAGCCCGCCATCGGCACCAGGTTCGTGACCAGGTTCAGTGCCGCCGACGGAAAGTGGCTGGTCAGCGTGAATACGCTCAGCGCGGCGATGCCGATGACGCTGGCCAGCATCCAGGTTGCGGTCAGGCCATCGGCGTAGGGCATGAAGGCGATGCCCATCGCGCTCCAGCTCGCGCCCTCCAGCACCATCAGGCTGAGATAGCGGACTCGCCAGTAGGCGATGCGTCGCAGGCGCTGCGGGTCGCGGTTGAACAGCCGGGTCTCGTGCATGCGCACGAAGCTCACGGCCAGACGCACCAGCACCCAGGCCAGCACCGTGGCGCGCGGCGCCTGGCCCCACATCGCCGCGCCCACCATCACGGCATACAACGCGGCGGCCATCAGGGGTTGCGGCGTCTGCGCGTAGACCGTGGCGACGCGGTCGAACTCGACCCGCTCGGCCACCGACGGATCGGTCTGCGCGGCAGGGTCGGCGGCGGTTGCGGCTGGGAGGTGCATACGGGTGGCGGCCAGAGCCGGCTATCGGCGCGCTGGGGCGGCAATTGAGACCGCGGTGCCGCAGCGTCGCATCGCGCGTGGCAGATTGCCGGCCTGCGCCGCGGCAGTCTGCGGCACCGGGGCCGACAACTTTAGCCGTTTCGGGCATTCCCGATCTGCTGCCCATCGCCCGACGGCCCATGCCCGACGGCGATCGCCGCGCGGCAAGCACGCCGCTCCGGCTTGGGCGCCGCTGCGGCACTCGGCGTGCAGCGGCGCCCCGCTGCGGGCCCTACTGCTGGGCTCGCGGACCCGGGCTGCCGTCGAGCCAGCAGCCCGCCAGTCCAGCGCTATGGGTGGCGCTATGGGTGGCGCTATGGGTGGCGCTGTGAGCGGCGATGTGGGCGGCGATGGCCTCGCCGCAGGCCCGGTACACCGGCTCGCCGGGGTGGAAGCCGTCGCTGGCCATGGCCTCGGGCGGCAGCGAGAAGTCGACGTCCACGCAGGCGACGCCGCGGCACGCCGCCGCCCAGGCGCGCAAAGCCCGGTTGTGCGCCAGCGCGTCGCGCCCCAGCACGCCGCGCAGCGGCTGCGGCAGCAGCGCGAAGCGGTGCACCGGCGGCAGCGGCAGGAACAGCACCTGCGCCACGCCGGCTTCGGCGCGCAGCCAGTCGGCCAGCGCCGCACGCTGCGCCACCGCGCGCCGCGGCGACACCAGCGCAGTGACGTCGTTGACGCCGCTGACCACCACCGCCACGTCGGCGCGCGGCAAGGCTTCGGCGCGCAGCAGCGCGTGCACCTGACGCGTGGTCAGCCCGCTGCGCGCGCGCAGCGTCCACTGCACGGGCCGTGCGCTGCGCGCATGCAAAGCGCGGGCAAGCTGGCCGGCCAGCGCCTGATCCTGATGCGCCACGCCGACCCCGGCGGCCGACGAATCGCCGGCAATCAGCACGTGCAGCGCATCCCCGCCCTGCCCGAGGCGGCCTTCGCGCGCACCCGCGGCCTCGGGCAGCGGCGGCGCGCGCCGCCGCGTGCCCAGCGCCTGCACCAGCAGCAGCGGCGCCAGCAGCAGCTTCAGCGCGAGCGACACCGGGCCAGCCGTGGCAGCGCGCCGAGGGCCGCCGTTCAGAACTTCGTGAAGTCCGGCCTGCGCTTTTGGAAGAAGGCCTGGAAAGCCTCCTTCGCCTCGGGGCTGCGCAGCCTTGCGGCGAACAGTTCACCTTCGCAGCGGATGGTGTCGACGATGGCCTGCTGCTGCGGCGCGCGCAGCAGCCGCTTCGATTCGCGCACCGCGCCCGGCGGCAGCGCGTTGAAGCGCTCGGCGACGCGGCGCGCGTGCGGCAGCACTTCGGCCGCCGGCAGCACCGCGTTGGCCAGCCCCAGATCGACCGCGTCGGCGCCGCTGAAGGGGTCGCCCAGCAGCAGCTTCTCGGCCGCGCGCGCGGCGCCGATGCGCTGCGGCAGCAGCAGGCTGGAGGCGAACTCGGGCACCAGGCCCAGGCCGACGAAGGGCATCGCCAGCCGCGCTTCGTCGCTGACGTAGACCAGGTCGCAGTGCAGCAGCATCGTCGTGCCGATGCCGATGGCCGCGCCGGTGAC
>CAYZGL010000220.1:0-6865 GCA_964477985.1 uncultured Rubrivivax sp.
GGCGCCGTCCATCATGATGCTCTGGCCGCTGAGCCAGTCGCATTGGCCCGGCGCCATCAGGAAGGCGGCCAGGTTCTGCAGCTCGCTCATCAGCCCGGGGCGCGCCATCGGGTTGTGTTCGATGCTGCGCTGCCCTGGCTGCTCGCCCGGGTTCAGCCGCTTGCTCATGCCTTCGGTGGGGATCTCGCCCGGCCCCACGGTGTTGAGCCGGATGCCGTACTTGGCCCATTCCACCGCCAGCGACTTGCTCATGATGTCGACGCCGGCCTTGCTCATCGCCGACGGCACCACGTAGGGGCTGCCGTTGTCGACCCAGGTGGTGACGATGCTCAGCACGTTGCGACAAGGCATGCCGGGCTCCCAGCCACCGGCCTTGGCCTGCGCCACCCAGCGCTTGCCGATGGCCTGCGTGACGTAGAAGCTGCCGTGGAAGACGATGCCGGCGACGGCGTCGAAACCGCGCGGGCTCAAGGCCTCGGTGGGTGAGATGAAGTTGCCGGCGGCGTTGTTCACCAGCCCGGTCAGGCCGCCGCCTTGATCGTTCGCGAACAGCGCTTCGACCATTTCTTCCACCGCCTGCGCGACGCGGATGTCGACGCCGAAGGTGTCGATGCGCGCGCTGGGAAACTTCGCGCGCCAGGCCGCGGCGGTGGCGTCGCACACGGCCTTGCGCCGGCCGCAGATGGCGACGTCGGCGCCGAGCTCGAGGAATTTTTCGGCCATCGCCTGGCCCAGGCCGGTGCCGCCGCCGGTCACCAGGATGCGCTGGCCTGTCATCAAGTCAGGTTGATACATGGTCTTCGTTGGCCTCAGGTAGCGAGTGTGGAATCAATGCGCGCCACGCCAGTTGCCGTGAAAGCCGGCGGGCACGCGGTGCGACAGGTGCGCCAGCGCCAGCGGGCCGCGCTGCAGGTGGCGCGCATCGAACACCGCCAGGTCGCTGCAGCAGGTGGCGCCGCGGTAGACGACGCTGAGCAAGAAGCCGTCGCCTTCGCCGGCATCGGCCGCGCGCGGCACGAACACCGGCTCGCCGCAGTAGTCGCCGGCCTCGGGCATCCAGCGCGCCACCTGGCCGCTGTGGTGGTCGATGTGCGCCAGGCCGTCGCGCAGCTGCGGGCCGCGCCCGGCGTGCGTCACGCCGCCGACCGTGAAGTAGCCGTGGCGGTAAGGCAGGCCGGTGAAGCGCTCGTCCAGCCGCGGGAATTCGCCGGCCTGGTCGTCCAGCGCTTGTTCGCTGAAGCCGCCGCTGTCGCCGTTCGGGTCGAAAGTCCAGCGCACCAGCGTGGCCGAGGGCGGCGCGCCGCTGGCGGGGCTGCCGTCGGGCGCCGGGAACAGCGGCGCCACCGGGTACTTCATCATGTCGCACACCACCTTGCCGTCGGCTGTGTCGAAGGCGTTCATCGGGTGGAACACGTAGCAGGGGTCGGCGCTGAACCAGCGCACCTGGCCGACCGGGCCGCTGCGCGGCACCAGCGCCACGTGCGTGCCCTTGTCGGGCTCCCAAGCATAGGGCGGCAGGCCTTTCATGGCACGGTCCACCGAACCGGTGAGGGGGAAGATCGGCAGCACGATCCAGTCGCGTGTGACGACGAAGTCGTGCACCATGCTCGGGTAGGGCGCACGCAGCCACTGCGACCGCCGCAGTACGCCGTCGCGGTCGACCACGTGCAGCGCCACGTCGGGCGTGAGCCGCCCCTTCGCGCCATAACCGAAGAAGACCATCTCGCCGCTTTGGGCGTCCAGCTTCGGGTGGGCGGTCATCGGGCCGACCAGCTTGCCGCCGAAGTCGTGGCTGCCCTTGGGTGCCAGCGTCACCGGGTCGACCTCGAAGGGCGCATGCGCTTCCTCCAGCGCCAGCAGCCGCTCTGCATGCCACACCACGTTGGTGTTGGCCAGGGTGGAGCCGAGCGCGACGATGCGCGGGTCGGAAAAGCGCGGGTTGCCGAAGGCACCCGACAGGCCTTCACCCTCGGCGTGTTCCAGTTCCCACTTGGGCGTGCGCACCCAGCGGTTGCGGTAGGCGACGCGGCCGTCGGCCACCTGGAATGCATGCAGCATGCCGTCGCCGGCAAACCAGTGATAGGGCCCGCGCGGCGCGAACTGCGGGTTCGGGCCGTTGCGGTACAGCCAGCCGTTGAGTTCGCGCGGCCACTCGCCGCTGATCGGCAGGTTCGGCGCCTCGCATTCCATGTGCAGCGGCGCGTAGTAGCCGCGCAGGAAGGGGTCGTCGCTGGGGAAGGGTTTGGCCATCGCGCGTTTGCCGTGAGGGGTGATCCGGGCAGCGATGTTAGGACGGCGGCGCCTGCCTGTGGCGGGGGCTCGTGCGGCGGCCGCCTCCGCGCCCGAGCCGGCCGCTTCCGCGGCCGGTGCCGTGCCGGCCGCACCCGCCGCGGCAACGGCCGGCGCGACGGAATCGCGCAAGCTCGCCTGGTACGGACGCAAATTCACCGTGCGCAAGACCGCCAGCGGCGAGGCTTACAACCCGAACGCGCTGACCATGGCGCACAAGACGCTGCCCTTCGGCACGCTGGTGAAGGTCGCCAACCCGAAGAACGGCAAGAGCGTGACGCTGCGCGTCAACGACCGCGGGCCCACGCAGGGGGATCGTGTCGGTGACGTATCGCAGGCCGCCGCGCGCAAGCTGGGCATGACGAAGTCGGGCGTGCTCGATGCCGAGCTGACCGTGGTCGGGAAGGCTGCGCCAAAGAAGCGCTGCCCCGGCCCTGCGAAGCCTGCGCCGGCTGCGGATTCCAAGCGCAGGCTGCCTGGCCGGGAACGGCTTGGCCGGTGCCGTACGCGGCAGGCGCTAGATGACGCCGTGGGGGTCGATCAGCGGCACGGGGGGCGCCGTCGACACGCCGCTCGCTGTTCACTACACACTACGGCGCGCGGCGCTGATGCCGCAGCCGTGCGGGCTGCCGCTTCGGCGCACGTGTGCAGCGGCGCGGGGTTGGTGTCGTGCGCCCTGCAGGTCGATGCGGATTTCTCCCCGTAAAGTGAATGCGAAGTAGTCTTGATAACTACGCAGCGGGCCGGCGTCACGATTCACCGGCGACCTGCACAATGGCCTTGTCACGAGCCACAACCGGAGCGCAAACATGAAGGGCGATGCCAAGGTGCTGGAGTACCTGAACAGCCAGCTGAAGAACGAGCTCACCGCGATCAACCAGTACTTCCTGCACTACCGCATGCTGAAGAACTGGGGTTACGCACGTATGGCCAAGCACGAGTACGACGAATCGCTCGAGGAGATGAAGCATGCGGACAAGCTGATGGACCGCATCCTGATGCTCGAAGGGCTGCCGAACCTGCAGGACCTGGGCAAGTTGCTGATCGGCGAATCGCCGGTGGAGATCCTGCAGTGCGACCTGAAGGCCGAACAGGGCGCGCAGGCGCTGCTGAAGGAAGCCATCGCGCATTGCGAAGCGGTGCGCGACTATGTGTCGCGCGAGGTGCTCGAACACATCCTCGAGGACACCGAAGAGCACATCGACCACCTCGAGACGCAGATCGGCCTGGTGGCGCAGGTCGGAGAGCAGAACTGGCTGCAGTCGCAGATGGGCGAGGCCAGCTGAGCGCCCGAAGACCGGGGTGGCGCCATGCCCCGCGGGGGCGAAGAAACATAGCGCGACGCTTCGGTGACGGCGCTTCGCCCCTACCGGCGTCTCAACCAATTTATTGAGAAGCGTTCCTATTCAATGTAGACTGCGCGGCAAGCATCGCTTGTCGCGCACCATGATCGTCTGCCTGTGCCATCGCATCTCGGATCGAGACATCCGGCAGGCGGTGTCGTGCGGCACGCGCTGCTTCGAGGTGCTGCAGGACGACACGCGCGTGGCCTCGTCGTGCGGCTGTTGCCACGATTGCGCACGCGAAATCTTCGACCAGGCTTGTGCAGCGGCGTGTTGCCGTACGGCGGATACGCCTGCGCCCGCGATGTTGCCGCGCGCGGCCTGAGCCGGCTGCGCGATCGGCGGCCGGCGCGGCCCCCCTACCGGTGTTTGCGCGGCCGCGCGGTCCAGCGCACCGGTTGCGCCTCCTGCGATGAACTCGACGGCGTGCAGCCATCGCAGCCGCCGCAGGCGCTGGTCGCACGCGAGCGCCGTTGCAGCCATGCGCTGACCGCCCTCGGCCAACGCCGGCGCAGCAGGCGCTGCGCCGCCGAGCGCCGCACCGACCCCGGCAGCAGCAGCGCCCACACCACGTACAGCGCGCTGCAGGCGACGATCCATACCGTGAGCAGCGTCTGCAGCATCAGCCGCCCCCGAGCCAGGCCGTGACGCGGTAGGTGACGAAGGCCGCCGCGTAGGCCAGCACGAACAGGTACGCCGCCATCAGCAGCGGCCAGCGCCACGAGTTGGTCTCGCGCCGCGTGATGGCCAGCGTCGACAGGCACTGCGGTGCGAACACGTACCACGCCAGCAAGGCATAGGCGGTGGCCAGCGGCCAGCCGTGCGCGATGATCGGCAGCAGGCCTTGCGCCACGCCTTCGTCGCCGCCGGACAGCGAGTACACGGTGCCCAGCGCCGCCACCGCCACCTCGCGTGCGGCCAGCCCGGGCACCAGCGCGACCGAAATCTGCCAGTTGAAGCCGATCGGCGCGAATACATGCTGCATCGCCTGCCCGATCTGGCCGGCGATGCTGTACTGGATGGCCGGCCCGGCGGCGCCGTGCGGCGGCGCCGGCCAACTGCTGAGGAACCACAGCAGCACCATCAGCGTGAAGATGATGCCGCCGACGCGGCGCAGGAAGATGCGTGCGCGCTCCCACAACCCGAACACCAGGTTGCGCAGGCTGGGCAAGCGGTACGGCGGCAGCTCGAGCATCAGCGGCTGGTAGCCGCTTTTCAGCCAGATGCGCTTGAAGGCGAAGGCCACCGCCATCGCCGACACCACGCCGGCCACGTACAGGCCGAAGAGTGTGAGCCCGCGCAGGTCGAAGGGGCCGACGCTGCGCTCGGGCACGAAGGCGCCGATCAGCAGCGCGTACACCGGCAGCCGTGCCGAGCAGGTCATCAGCGGTGCCACCATGATCGTGGCCAGCCGGTCGCGCCAGTTGGCGATGGTGCGCGTGGCCATGATGCCCGGCACCGCGCACGCAAAGCTGGACAGCAGCGGGATGAACGCGCGCCCCGACAGGCCGACGCGGCCCATCAGGTTGTCGAGCAGGAAGGCCGCGCGCGGCAGGTAGCCCGAATCCTCGAGCAGCAGGATGAAGAAGAACAGGATCAGGATCTGCGGCAGGAAGACCAGCACACCGCCGGCGCCGGCGATCACGCCATCGACCAGCAGGCTGCGCAGCGGGCCGTCGGCCATGTGCGCGAGCGTCCATTCGCCCAACGTGCCCATCGCCGACTTGATCGCGTCCATCGGCGCTTCGGCCCACGAGAACACGGCCTGGAACATCAGGAACAGCAGCGCGGCCAGCAGCGCCAACCCCCACACCGGGTGCATGACCACGGCGTCGATGCGCGTGCCGAAGCGCTTGGACTGCAGCGCCGCCGGCGCGGCTGCTTGCAGGATGCGCAGCACCTGCTGCTGCAGATGCTGTGGGTCGCGAGGTTGCCCGGCCGCGGCTGCCGGCGACGCGGCAGGCTCGGCCGTGCCGCGGGCGGCCGCGTGCACCTGGATCTGCCGCAGCAGTTGGGCGTGGCCGTTGTGCCGCACGGCCACCGTTTCCACCACCGGGCAGCCCAGTTCCTGCGCCAGCCGCAAAGGGTCGATGCCCAAGCCCTGGGCACGGGCCACGTCCGACATGTTCAGCGCCACCAGCATCGGGCGGCCCAGCCGCCGCAACTCGAGCACCAGACGCAGGTTCATGCGCAGGTTGGTCGCGTCGACCACGGCGACGATCAGGTCGGGCGGCAGTTCGCCTTCGCGCCGGCCCTCGACCACCTCGAGCATCACCTGCTCGTCGGGCGTGGCCGGCTCCAGGCTGTAGGCGCCGGGCAGATCGAATACCGTCACCGTACGGCCATCGGCAAGGCGCAGCGAGCCGGCCTTGCGCTCGACCGTAACGCCGGCATAGTTGGCCACCTTCTGGCGCGCGCCCGTCAGCAGGTTGAACAGTGCGGTCTTGCCGCAGTTCGGGTTGCCGACCAGCGCGATGCGCCAATCGTGCGCCTGGGGTTCACTTGCGGAGCGCATCGACGCCCTGTTTTCTATCGGCTGTGCTCGACTTCGACGCACCGCGCCTCGACACGGCGCAGCGCGAACAGCGTGTCACCCACGCGCACGGCGATCGGATCGCGCCCGCCCGGGCCGCGGCGCAACACCTGCACCGTTTCACCGGCGATGAAGCCCAGTTCGCTCAGGCGCCGCAGCTGGCTGGCGTCCAGGTCGGGCGACACAGCGCACACGCCGCTCACCGTCGCGCGAGCGCCGTCGGTCAACTGATCGAGCGACACGATTTCCATTAAATGAGAGTGTATCTCATTTGCAACGAATCGCGAATCCTGCTGCACAGCGAGGGTGCCGGCGCGCATGCCGATCTCGAAGTCCCACCAACTCGTCGATCAAACTCGTCGATCAAACGATCCGCGGCACGGCCGATGTGGCGCACCGCCCCCTCCACAAGAGGGGGGCCGCCTGCCGTATCGGCCCCCACCATGCTGCACTGGCGGCCAACGGTGCTGCCCGTTCGACGCGTACGACTTCGACTGCGTGTTCCCCTCACCCGCCCCACCGCCCCCGCCCCCGCCCCCGGCCGCGAGCGCCGTGGCGCGCATGGCAAACTCGCGGCCTGGCCGAAGGCGGCGCGCGACGCATGGGTGCGGGTGCGATGCGAACCATGAACGGGCCGCGAAGGCTGGTTGCACGATGAAGACGAAGACGCTGCGCCGGTGGACGGCATCGATCCTGGCGC
>CAYZGL010000221.1:0-6787 GCA_964477985.1 uncultured Rubrivivax sp.
ACCCACCTGATGCACAAGGCCCTGCGCGAAGTGCTCGGCGCCCACGTGCAGCAGAAGGGCAGCCAGGTCGACCCGGACAAGACCCGCTTCGACTTCGCCCACACCCAGCCCGTCACCGCCGACGAGATCGCCCGCATCGAGCGCATCGTCAATGACGAGATCCTCGCCAACGCCGCCACCGACGCCTCGGTGATGGACATCGAGTCGGCCCAGAAGACCGGCGCGATGATGCTGTTCGGCGAGAAGTACGGCGACGAGGTGCGCGTGCTCACCATCGGCTCGTCGAAAGAGCTGTGCGGCGGCACCCACGTGGCCCGCACCGGCGACATCGGCCTGTTCAAGATCACCCTCGAAGGCGGCGTGGCCGCCGGCGTGCGGCGTATCGAGGCGGTGTGCGGCGACGTGGCGGTGGCCCTGGTGCAGGACCAGCAGAAGCTCCTCGACGGCGTCACCGGCGCCCTCAAGGCCCAGCCGCAGGAGGTGCTGACCCGCGTCGGCCAGGTGATCGACACCATCAAGTCCCTCGAAAAAGAGCTCGCCCGCCTCAAGAGCAAGCTCGCCGCCAGCCAGGGTGACGACCTGGCCGCCCAGGCCGCCGACATTGCCGGCGCCAAGGTGCTCGCCGCCACGCTGGAGGGCGCCGACGTGCCCACCCTGCGCGAGACCCTGGACAAGCTCAAGGACAAGCTCAAGAGCGCCGCCATCGTGCTGGCCTCGGTCGATGGCGGCAAGGTGCAGCTGGCGGCCGGCGTCACGGCAGACCGCATGGCCAAGCTCAAGGCCGGCGAACTGGTCAACTTCGTCGCGCAGCAGGTCGGCGGCAAGGGCGGCGGCAAGCCCGACATGGCGATGGCTGGCGGCAGCGATGCGGCCAGGCTGCAGCCCGCACTGGATTCGGTACGCGCCTGGGTGGCCGAGCGCATGTAGCTCGGCTGCCGGGCCGGCCTGGCCGGGACCGCCTGGGGTGTGGCGGCCGCCGCCACGGTGGATTGCGCATCCATGTAACAACGCGTAGTCTGCCCCCCATAAGCAGGGGGGCCGCATGGCCGCGACCGCAGGCATCGCCGAAGACCGCTGGGAAGGGCTGCTCGATGCGATCGAGCTGGGCAAGGTGGTGCCGATCGTCGGGCGCCGGCTGTCGCTGGTGCAGGTCGACGGCGCAGCGCCGGCGGCCCTGCACAAGGCCGCCGCCGAGCGGCTGGCGCTTGATCTCGGCATCGATCCGCTGCCCGCCGGCTGGGGGCTGAGCGAACTGGACCGCGTGGCCAAGGAAAAGGACGCGTTCGATCTGGACGCGTTCCACCCGAAG
The DNA here is from genome assembly GCA_964477985.1 of uncultured Rubrivivax sp. Lineage (GTDB taxonomy): Bacteria > Pseudomonadota > Gammaproteobacteria > Burkholderiales > Burkholderiaceae_C > Rubrivivax. Next base: position 1,310 of record CAYZGL010000221.1, read on the forward strand.
CTCAAGCGCACCATCGCCGGCATGACGCCATACCTCGAGCCGCTGCACAAGCTGGCCGGGATCGCGCCATTGCGGCTGTTCCTGAGCACGGCGATCGACGGCTTCCTCGAGCGCGCGGTGCGCGAGACGCGCGGCGCGAACGAGCCGGTGTGCGCCTACAGCTTCGCCCCCGGACACGAGAACCCGCTGCGGCGCATCGACCGCCCCGGCGAGGTATGCGTCTACAACCTGCTCGGCAGCGGCGACACCTGCCCGAACTGGGCGGTCACGGCCGAGGACCTGGTGGAATTCGTGCTCGGCCTGCTCAGCGAGAAGTACCGCCCCGAGCAGCTGTTCTCGGCGCTGAAGGACAAGCACCTGCTGGCCATCGGCTGCCAGATTCCCGATTGGGTCGGACGCTTCTTCCTGCGTGCGCTGCGCAACGGGCCGCTGTCCGAACAAAGGGGCTTGAACGTGCTGGTGGACGATGCGCTCGACACCGATGCCGCGCTCGGCCGCTACCTGCAAGGATTCGGCAAGAAGGCGCTGATCGTGCCCGGCGACGCCGTCGCCTTCGTCGACGAGCTGCACCGGCGCTGGAAGCTGCGCGCCGGCGATCAGATCGCGCCGCTGCAGCCGGCTGCCGCGGTGCGAGCGCCGAGCCCGGCGGGTGACGATGCGCGGCAGCGTGCCGCCAAGGTGTTCCTCAGCTATGCGCACGACGACGGCGCGGTGGCGCAGCAGCTGTACGACTACCTGCGCACCCAGGGCATCGACGTGTGGAAGGACGACCGCTACGACGCGCTGGCCAAGGGCGCGAACTGGGACCACGAGATCCGTCGCCAGATCGCCGACTGCGCCTGCTTCGTGCCGGTGATCTCGCAGCACACCGCCGACACCTCGGATTCGTACTTCTGGAAGGAATGGAACCTGGCGCTGGAGCGTTCTTTGCAGATGAACCGCCTGACCCGGCGCTTCATCTTCCCGGTGCTCAGCCAGCGCGGCGTCGATCTGCCCGAGCAGTTCCGCGACAGCCAGTCGACGCTGCTGAGCGACGACGACGACCGCGCCGCGCTGGCGCGCTCGCTGCGCGACGAGCAGCGCCGCCTGCGCAAGGAGGCGCATTGAAGCCCGACCCCGCGCACCACCTGGCTGCCGCGGACGCCGCGGGCGCAGCGCCGATCGCCGCCATGCCGGCCGAATTGGGCCTGTGCGCCGAACGGCCCTGGCCCGGCATGCGGCCCTACAGCGAACGCGATGCGCATTTCTTCTTCGGCCGCGCCGGCGAGGTCGACGAGCTGCTGGCGCGCACCGAGCGTTCGCTGCTGACCCTGCTGTACGCGCGCGGCGGTCTGGGCAAGACCTCGCTGTTGCGTGCCGGGCTGGCGCCGCGGCTGCTCGAGCGCGGCTGGCTGCCGGTATACCTGCGCCCGCGCGGGCTGCTCGAAGGCGCACGCGATCCGATCGCCGAGACCGTGCGCGCGGTGCAGGCCGCGGCGCGCGCCGCCGGCATCGAGGCCACCGCGGATTTCGAGGTCCCCGGCCTGTGGGAGCTGTTCCACCGTGCCGATTTCGATCTGTGGGACGCGGCCAACCGGCTGGTGGTGCCGGTGCTGGTGCTGGACCAGTTCGAGGAGATCTTCCAGATCATCGACGACGATGCGGCCGCGGCGCCGCGCGTGCGCGCGCTGCTCGACGGCATCGCCGAACTGGTGGACAAGCGCGTGCCGCGGCGGCTGGCCGGCGGCGCGGCCGGGGCCGCCGCGCAGCGCTTCGATGTCGCGTCCAAGGACTACCGCGTCGTGCTGTCGTTTCGCGAGGACTATCTGCCGCAGGTGCACAAGCTGCGCGCGATCGTGCCGTCGGTGATCGACAACCATGTGCGGCTCGAGGCGCTGAATGCACGCCAGGCGCTGCAGGTGGTCGAAGGCGCGGGCGGCGATCTGATCGGCCGCGACGCGGCGGCGCTGCTGGTGCAAAGCGTCGGCCGCCCGGCCGGGCTGCTGCAGCGGCTGCTCGACGCGGACTCGAGCGTGGCCGCGCGCGGCGAGGCCGTCAGCGTTCAGGCCATCAACGTCGAGGCCATCCACGTCGAAGTCGAGCCGGCGATCCTGTCGGTGGTGTGCTTCCATCTGAATGCCGAGCGGCTGCAGCGCGGCAAGGCGGCCATCGACGTCGGGCTGGTCAGGCACAAGTCGGCCGAGGACATCTTCGACGACTACTACCGCGCCAGCATCGGCGCGGTCGATGCGGCGGCGCGCGAGTTCGTCGAATCGCGGCTGGTCACCTCTGGCGGTGCACGGGTGCTGTACCCGATGCGCGAGGCCGAGGCGCTCGGGCCGGGCCTGAACAAGGCGATGGCGCAGCTGGTCGACCAGGGCATCCTGCGCAAGGAGTGGTTCGCCGGCGAACAGCGGCTCGAGATCAGTCACGATCTGCTGCTGCGGCCGATCCGGCGCGCGGTCGAATCGCGGCGCCGCCAGGCCGCGCGCAGCCGGCGCACGCGCCGCGCCGCGGCCGGGCTGGCCGCCGTGTTGGCGGCTGCCGGCGCTGCGGCCGCGTGGTATGCGATGCAGCTGCGGCTGGACGCCGAGCTCGCCCAGCGCGACAGCGTGACGCAGGCGCTGCTGGTGGCCTATGTGCCGCTGAGTGCCGATCCCGCCAACCCGGAGCGGCTGAAGTCGACGATGGTCGAGTTGATCGCCGCGGTCGACGCCGCGGCCGGCCGCGCCGAGCGTGCGCAGCGCCTGGAGCAGTTGTTCGACTGGACCGTCGGCGTCAGCGCGTCGGCCGATGGGCGCAGCGCGTTGCGGCTGCGCGATTTCGCGCTCGACTACGTGCAGTTGAAGATCGACCTCGGCGGCTTCGACCGCAGCGCGGTGGCCGCGCTGGTCGGCAAGCTGCGAGACGCTGCTGCGCAATCATGCGCCGAGGGGCTGTTGCTGCCCGATGACCGCGCGGTCGAGTGGTTCGCCGATTGGGGCGGTCTGCCGGCCGCGTGCCGGCCGTGAGCGCCGGGCGCTGCGAAAGGAGAAAGCCCATGGCTGGCAAGGTGTTGTGCTTGATCGCGGGGCTGTGGTTCAGCTCGCTGGCGCAGGCGGTGTGCTACCGCGACGGCAAGGCGTATCCGACCGGCGCCGTCGTCGGCGACTATGTGTGTCAGGCCGACGGCACCTGGAAGAAGAGATAGCGGCCCTGCGGCGCACGCCCGGCTGGCCGGGCACGCCGCATCAAGTCGGCGCCGAGGCGCCCAGGCCGCGGCGCAGGTCCTCGCAGCGGTCTGGCTGCGGCGTCAGCTCGGCGTCGCGCCGCTCGTCGGCGGCCAGGTTGCCCGACAGCGCGCCGAACATCACCACGTGCAGCGGCAGCGAGGGGTGGGTGCGCGCCAGGTGCAGCGGGATGCCGCGGTCGCGCGACGCATGCTGCGCACCGGCCAGCAGCAGCACGGTCTGGTCCGGCTGTGCGCTGCGCAGCGCCTGCGCGGCGGTGGCGGCCAACGACAGATCGCGTGCGATCTGCACACGCACCATGCCCGGCAGCTGCGCCTGCGGCAGCAGCTTGCAGTGGCCTTCGCGCACGGCCTGCGCCAGCCGCGCGCGCGCCGCGGCGCTCAGCTTGTCGTCGAGGCTGGCGTCGGCCATGGCCGCGCGCAGCTGCTCGCGCGGCAGGTTGCCGCCGAGCACCGGCACGCCGGCGCGCACTGCGTTCATGGCCACCGCCTCGTAGCGTTCCCACGGCCAGCCGCGCCATTGCAGCGCCTGCTGCACCTGCGCGGCAGTGGCATCGCGCGGCAGCGCGGCGGTGCTGTGCGGCACTTCGGCCATCTCCAGCACCACCGCCGCCAGGCGGCCGGCGGCGGCCAGCCGCTGCACCTCGTCGGCCACCTGGCGTTGCTGGTCGGGTTGGTCGTGGACCTCGCCGAAGATCAACAGATCGGCGGCGTCGGCACAGCCCACGCAAAGGCTCAGCAGGGCTGCGGCGATCCGCGAGTTCGTCTTCATGCGAGCGAGCATAAGGCGGGCTGGCGTGCCAGCCTGCGAGCATCGCGCTGTGGTCCTGGCGGCGCGCTGCCAGCCTCAATCGGCGGCGCCGTGGCGCAGCGCGCGCTCGCGCTGCGCCAGCAAGGCGGCGGCGTCGCCTGGCCCCGTGTCCCAGCCCTGCAGGTGGCGCAGCGCCAGGTCACGCAGCGCCGCGATCCACTCGTGCCGGCCGTTCAGGCAGCCGATGTAGTGCAGCGTTTTGCCGCCGGCCGCCAGAAATGCCGCACGCGCCTCCTGGTCGATCTCTTCCAGCGTCTCCAGGCAATCGGCGACGAAGCCGGGGCAGACGATGTCGACGCGCTCGCAGCCATCGTGCGCCAGCTGCTGCAGCGTCGCTTCGGTGTACGGCTGCAACCAGCGCGCCTTGCCGAAGCGGCTCTGGAAGCTGACGCGGTATTCGTGCGCCTGCAGCCCCAATGCCTCGGCCAGCAGCCGCGCGGTGCCGTGGCAGTGGCAGTGGTACGGGTCGCCCAGGTGCAGCGTGCGCTCGGGCACGCCATGGAAGCTCATCACCAGCATGCGGCCGCGGCCTTCGCGCTGCCAGTGCGCTCGCACCTGGGCGGCCAGCGCGGCGATGTAGCCGGCATCGTCGTGGAAGTGCTGCACGAAGCGCAGCTCGGGCAGGCGGCGCACGCGGCGGCCCCAGGCGGCCACCGCGTCGAAGACGCTGGCGCTGGTCGACGCCGAATACTGCGGGTACAGCGGCAGCACCAGCACGCGCGTGGCGCCCTGCGCGCGCAGCGCGTCCAGCTCGCCGGCGATGTGCGGATGGCCATAGCGCATCGCGTGGCGCACCCGCACCGCATGGCCGGCCTGGCCCAGCCAGCCCTGCAGCAGCTTGGCCTGGCGTTCGGTCCACAGCGCCAGCGGCGAGCCTTCGGCGCTCCAGATCGCCGCGTACTTGCGTGCCGAGCGGGCAGGGCGCACACGCAGGATCACGCCGTGCAGCAGCGCCCGCCACAGCGGCCGCGGAATTTCGACGACGCGCGGATCGGCGAGGAATTCACCCAGATAGCGGCGCAGCGCCGCGGGCGTGGGCGCATCGGGCGTGCCGAGGTTGACCAGCAGCACGCCCACGCGCGGCGCCGTGCCGTGCTGGTACGCGGGCTCGCGGCGAAAAGCCATCGCGCCGGCGTTACGCGCTGCGCCGTGCGGCGCGCAACGGGCCGATGCGCATCGCGCCGGCGCGCATGGCGCGCGGCGTGTGACCGTTGCCGCCGGTACCAGGCGTGGCCATTACCGCGGCCGCTCAGCGCAGCGCGCTGGGCTGCGTGTCACCGAAGCGCAGCACCTCGAAGCGCACGCACGCCGACGTCGGGTCGGCAGGCGAGCCGCCCAGGCCGATCGTGCCGCTGCCGTGCAGCAAGCAGCTGCCGCGGCGCAGGCTGACGATCTCGCCGTCGCCGAAGCGCACGTAGGTGCCGTTGTAGCTGAGGTCGCTGAGCTGGAAGCTGCCGCC
>CAYZGL010000222.1:0-6777 GCA_964477985.1 uncultured Rubrivivax sp.
CACGCTGGGCACCGAGCGCGACGCGCAGCGCATCGACGCGCTGGCCGGCGAGTTCACCGACGGCTTCATGCTCCACTACAACATGCCGCCCTTCGCCACCGGCGAGGCCGGCCGCTTCGGCAGCCCCAAGCGCCGCGAGATCGGCCACGGCCGCCTGGCCAAGCGCGCGCTGATCGCCGCGCTGCCGAAGAAGGACGACTTCCCCTACACCATCCGCGTCGTCAGCGAGATCACCGAGTCCAACGGCTCGTCGTCGATGGCCTCGGTGTGCGGCGGCTGCCTGGCGCTGATGGATGCCGGCGTGCCGATGAAGGCGCACGTCGCCGGCATCGCGATGGGGCTGATCAAGGATGGCAACCGCTTTGCCGTGCTGACCGACATCCTCGGCGACGAGGACCACCTCGGCGACATGGACTTCAAGGTGGCCGGCACCACCGGCGGCATCACCGCGCTGCAGATGGACATCAAGATCCAGGGCATCACCAAGGAGATCATGCAGGTCGCGCTGGCGCAGGCCAAGGAAGCGCGGCTGCACATCCTGGGCAAGATGACCGATGCGATGGGCGAGGCCAAGGCCGAGGTGAGCCAGTTCGCGCCGCGCCTGTACACGATGAAGATCAACCCGGAGAAGATCCGCGACGTCATCGGCAAGGGCGGTGCGGTGATCCGCGCGCTGACCGAAGAAACCGGCTGCACCATCGACATCGGCGAAGACGGCACCATCACCATCGCCTCGACCGACGCCGACAAGGCCGAGTTCGCGAAGAAGCGCATCACCGAGATCACCGCCGAGGCCGAAGTCGGCAAGGTCTACGAAGGCCCGGTGACCAAGATCCTGGACTTCGGCGCGCTGATCAACATCCTGCCAGGCAAGGATGGGCTGCTGCACATCAGCCAGATCGCGCACCAGCGCGTGGAGAAGGTCGAGGACTTCCTGAAGGAAGGCCAGGTGGTCAAGGTCAAGGTGCTCGAGACCGACGAGAAGGGCCGCATCAAGCTGTCGATGAAGGCGCTGCTCGAGCGGCCCGAGGGCATGGAAGAAGAGCGTGAACGCGGACCGCGGCGCGATCGTGGCGATCGTGGGCCGCGCCGTGAGCGTGGTGACCGCGAGCGTGAGCCCGCCGCCGAGGCGCCGGCCGCCGCCGCGGTCGAAGCCGACGACAGTTCGCGCGACTGAAGCGCCCGGTGGCCCGGCCAAGGAGCGAGCATGCGCGCCATTGAGATCCGCCAGCCGGGCGGGCCCGAGGTGCTGGTGGCTGCGCAGCGGCCCGACCCGGTGCCCAAGGCCGGCGAACTGCTGATCGCGGTCACGGCCTCGGGCGTGAACCGCCCGGACGTGCTGCAGCGCAAGGGCCTGTACCCGACGCCGCCGGGCGTGTCCGACCTGCCGGGGCTGGAGGTGGCCGGCACGGTGGCCGCAGGCTCGGCCGAGGACCTTGCGGCGGCCGGGCTGAAGATCGGCGACCGCGTCTGCGCGCTGGTCGCCGGCGGCGGCTACGCGCAACTGTGCGTCGCGCCTGCCGGCCAGTGCCTGCCAGTGCCCAAGGGCCTGAGCGACATCGAAGCGGCGGCGCTGCCCGAGACCTTCTTCACCGTGTGGCAGAACGTGTTCCTCAACGCGCGGCTGCAGCGCGGGCAGACGCTGCTGGTGCAGGGCGGCTCGAGCGGCATCGGCGTCACCGCGATCCACCTGGCCAAGGCCTTCGGCGCGACCGTCATCGTCACCGCGGGCAGCGACGACAAATGCGCGGCGTGCGTGCAGCAGGGTGCCGACCACGCGGTCAACTACCGTACGCAGGACTTCGCCGCCGAGGTCCAGCGTTTCACGCGCGGGCGCGGCGTCGACGTGGTGCTCGACATGGTCGGTGGCGGCTACATCGCGCGCGAGGTCGAATGCCTGGCCGAGGACGGCCGCCTCGCGCTCATCGCGGTGCAAGGCGGCACCCAGGCCGCGCTCGACGCGGGTGCGCTGCTGCGCAAGCGGCTGTCGATCATCGGCAGCACCTTGCGGCCGCGCTCCATTGCGTACAAGACGGCGATCGCGCGCGAGTTGCGCGAGCGCGTGTGGCCGCTGATCGAAGCCGGCAGGGTGCGTCCGGTGATCCACACCGTGTTTGCCGCCGCGCAAGCCGCGCAGGCCCATGCGCTGATGGAATCGAGCGTGCACGTGGGCAAGATCGTGCTCGACTGGACGAAGGTGTGAGTGACATGCGCACGCTGCGGCGCGATGCCATCGCGGCGGCGCTGTGCGACGACTGGAGAAGGCCATGAGCGAAGCGCACAAGCTGATCGTCGGCAACTGGAAGATGCACGGCAGCCGTGCGGCCAACGCCGAGTTGCTGGCCGGCATCGTGGGCGCGCGCCCCTATGCCGCCGACGTGGCGGTGTGCGTGCCGTTTCCGTACCTGTCGGACACGGCGGTCAGCCTGGCCGGCTCGGACCTGCGCTGGGGTGCGCAGGACTGCTCGGTGCACAAGCAGGGTGCCTACACCGGCGAGGTGTCGGCCGGCATGCTGGCCGAGTTCGGCTGTCGTTATGTGATCGTCGGCCATTCGGAGCGCCGTGCCATGCATGGCGAGTCCGAACAACTGGTGGCCGACAAGGCCAAGGCGGCGCTGGCCAGCGGCGTGACGCCGATCGTGTGTGTGGGCGAGACGCTCGGGCAGCGCGAGGCCGGGCACACCGACGAGGTGGTCAAGCGCCAGCTGTCGGCGGTGATCCACACCTTGGCGCACTGCGCGTCCGAGATGGTCGTCGCCTACGAACCCGTGTGGGCCATCGGCACCGGGCTGAGCGCCACGCCCGAGCAGGCGCAGCAGGTGCACCGGTTGCTGCGCGCGCAGTTGCACGCGGCCACGCCGCATGCGGCGCGAATGAAGATCCTCTACGGCGGCAGCGTCAAGCCCGACAACGCGGCCGCATTGTTCGCACAAGACGACATCGACGGCGCCCTGGTCGGCGGTGCGGCGTTGAAGGCCGCCGATTTCGTCGCCATCTGCCGCGCCGCCGCCTGAGGGCGGCCACGCCGCGGCATTGCTTCCCACAGCGAAAGACAACATGCAGATCTGGAACTCCGTGCTACTGGTCCTACAGCTGATCGCCGCGCTGGCGATGATCGGCCTGGTGCTGATCCAGCATGGCAAGGGCGCCGACATGGGCGCGTCGTTCGGCAGCGGTGCTTCGGGCAGCCTGTTCGGCGCCAGCGGCAGCGCGAACTTCCTGTCGCGCTCGACGGCGGCCTGCGCGGCCGTGTTCTTTGCCTGCACGCTGGCGCTGGCCTTCGGCTCGAACGCGGGCCGTTCCGCCGCAGCGCTGGGCAGCGGCGGCAGCGTGCTCGATCGCGCCGCTCCCGCGGCCAGCGCGCCCGCGCCGGCGGCGCAGATCCCGGCTGCGGCCGCATCCGCTGCGGCGGCCGTGCCGGCGCCGATTCCTGCACCGATTCCTGCGCCTGCGACGCCGCCCGCCAGCGCTTCGAAATAGCGCGGTGCGCGGGCTTCGCCGCGGGCCCGCCGGCATCGCTTTGGCGTCAGGTCGGCGCGGCAATTGCCGCTAGAATCCCGCGCCACAAAGGGTGTCGCTTCCTCACGCCACCCGAACGATTGCTGACGTTTGCCGACGTGGTGAAATTGGTAGACACGCTATCTTGAGGGGGTAGTGGCGAAAGCTGTGCGAGTTCGAGTCTCGCCGTCGGCACCAGACAAGTCCCTCGCCGGACGAAGAACATGGAACTGCAAGCCTACCTGCCCGTGATCCTGTTCATCCTGGTGGGCGCAGCAGTCGGTGTCGCACCGCAACTCATCGGTTTCCTGTGCGGGCCGAACCGGCCCGATCGGGCCAAGAACTCCCCCTACGAATGCGGCTTCGAAGCCTTCGAGGACGCCCGCATGAAGTTCGACGTTCGCTACTACCTGGTGGCGATCCTGTTCATCCTGTTCGACCTGGAGATCGCGTTCCTCTTCCCCTGGGCCGTGGCGCTGCGTGAAATCGGGCCGTCAGGTTTCTGGGCGATGATGATCTTCCTCGCGATCCTGGTCGTCGGCTTCGCCTACGAATGGAAGAAGGGCGCTCTGGACTGGGAGTGAGCGATGAACATGCACCCCCAAGCTCACGTTCGTTCGCTGCCCCCCGAGGGGGCGCAGGCCTCCTTTGGGGCGGCCCGGCAGGAGGCCTGACATGGGCATCGAAGGCGTACTGAAGGAAGGCTTCGTCACCACCTCGGTGGACAAGCTGATCAATTGGTCGAAGACCGGTTCGCTGTGGCCGATGACCTTCGGCCTGGCCTGCTGCGCGGTGGAGATGATGCACGCCGGCGCCGCGCGCTACGACATCGACCGCTTCGGCATGCTGTTTCGGCCCAGCCCGCGCCAGAGCGACCTGATGATCGTCGCCGGCACGCTGTGCAACAAGATGGCCCCGGCGCTGCGCAAGGTCTACGACCAGATGGCCGAGCCGCGCTGGGTGCTGAGCATGGGCAGTTGCGCCAACGGCGGCGGCTACTACCACTACAGCTACTCGGTGGTGCGCGGCTGCGACCGCATCGTGCCGGTGGACGTCTACGTGCCGGGCTGTCCGCCCACGGCCGAAGCGCTGCTGTACGGCATCTTGCAGCTGCACAACAAGATCCGGCGCGAGAACACCATCGCGCGTTGAACGCTGCGCCCACCGACGATGACCCAGAAGCTCGATCAATTGCAGGCCGCCCTCGAGTCCGTGCTCGGCAAGACCGTCGTGCACCTGAAGCGCGAGCGCGGCGAGATCACCCTGACCGTGGCGGCGGCCGACTACCTCGATGCAGCGCGCCGCTTGCAGCAACACCCGGCGCTGAAGTTCGAGCAGCTGATCGACCTGTGCGGGGTGGACTACTCGAACTACAAGAACGAGGCGTGGGACGGGCCGCGCTACGCGGTGGTGTGCCATCTGTTGTCGATCACGCACAACTGGCGTGTGCGCCTGAAGGTGTTTGCCATCGACGACGACTTGCCGATCGTGGCCTCGGTGAACGGCGTGTGGAACGCCGCCGACTGGTTCGAGCGCGAGGCCTTCGACATGTACGGCGTCCTGTTCGACGGCCACCTCGACCTGCGCCGCATCCTCACCGACTACGGCTTCATCGGCCACCCGATGCGCAAGGACTTTCCCGTCAGCGGCCATGTCGAGATGCGCTACGACGCGCAGACGCAGCGCGTGATCTACCAGCCGGTGACGATCGAGCCGCGCGAGATCACGCCGCGCGTGGTGCGCGAAGACAACTACGGCGGTCTGCACTGATGGCTGAGATCAAGAACTACACGCTCAATTTCGGCCCGCAGCACCCGGCCGCCCATGGCGTGCTGCGCCTGGTGCTCGAGTTGGACGGCGAAGTGATTCAGCGCGCCGACCCGCACATCGGGCTGCTGCATCGTGCCACCGAGAAGCTGGCCGAGAGCAAGACGTTCATCCAGTCGCTGCCGTACATGGACCGGCTGGACTACGTGTCGATGATGTGCAACGAGCACGCCTACTGCCTGGCGATCGAGAAGCTGCTGGGCATCGAGGTGCCGCTGCGCGGCCAGTACATCCGCGTGATGTTCGCCGAGATCACACGCTTGCTGAACCACCTGATGTGGCTGGGCGCGCACGGCATGGACTGCGGTGCGATGAACATGCTCATCTACTGCTTCCGCGAGCGCGAAGACCTGTTCGACATGTACGAGGCAGTGTCCGGCGCGCGCATGCACGCCGCGTACTTCCGCCCGGGCGGCGTGTACCGCGACCTGCCGGATTCGATGCCGCAGTACAAGGTGTCGCGCATCAAGAACCAGAAGACGATCGACCGCATGAACGAGGACCGGCAGGGCAGTCTGCTGGACTTCATCGAAGCCTTCACGCGGCGCTTCCCCGCGTATGTGGACGAGTACGAAACGCTGCTCACCGACAACCGCATCTGGAAGCAGCGCACCGTGGGCATCGGCGTGGTCAGCCCCGAGCGCGCCATCAACCTGGGGTTTACCGGCCCGATGCTGCGCGGCTGCGGCATCGAGTGGGACCTGCGCAAGAAGCAGCCCTACGATGTCTACGACCGTGTCGATTTCGACATCCCGGTCGGCAGCCATGGCGACACCTACGACCGCTATCTGGTGCGCGTCGAGGAATTGCGCCAGAGCAACCGCATCATCGAGCAGTGCGTGAACTGGCTGCGTGCGAACCCGGGGCCGGTGATCGTCGACAACTACAAGGTGGCGCCGCCGCCGCGCGTGGACATGAAGCGGGGCATGGAAGACCTGATCCACCACTTCAAGCTGTTCACCGAAGGCATGCACGTGCCCGAGGGCGAGGCCTACGCGGCGGTCGAGCACCCGAAGGGCGAGTTCGGCATCTACCTGATCAGCGACGGCGCCAACAAGCCCTACCGCATGAAGATCCGCGCACCGGGCTTCGCGCACCTGGCGGCGATGAACGAAATGGCGCGCGGCCACATGATCTCCGACGCGGTGGCGATCATCGGCACGATGGACATCGTTTTCGGCGAGATTGACCGATGACTTTCAGCGACGACACATTGGCGCGCTTCGCGCGCGAGGTGGCCAAGTACCCGCCGCAGCACAAGGCGTCGGCGGTGATGGCCTGCCTGGCCATCGTGCAGCAGGAGCAGGGTTTCGTGTCGACGCAGGCCGAGGACGCGTTGGCAGCCTACCTGGGCATGCCGCCGATCGCGGTGCACGAGGTCACCACCTTCTACAACATGTACAACCAGCAGCCGGTGGGCAAGTTCAAGCTCAACGTCTGCACCAACCTGCC
>CAYZGL010000223.1:0-6705 GCA_964477985.1 uncultured Rubrivivax sp.
ATCGGGCCGAGCTTGGGGCTCAGGCCGAAGAAGACGAGCAGCATGTCCAGCGGCACGCTGCGCGTGACGGCGTCGCCGCCGGTGACCTTGATGCTGCTCAGGCGGCCGTCGGTTTCTTCGAAGCCGCTGACCTGGCCGACCAGGAACTGCATGCGCATCTGCTCGCACAGCTCGTGCATGCGTGCCACCGACGCCGGCGCGGCGCGAAAGCCGTCGCGGCGGTGGATCAGGATCACGCTGGCGGCCTGGTTCGGGCCTTCCTGCACGAAGTTCAGCGCCCAGTCCAGCGCCGAGTCGCCGCCGCCGACGATGACCAGATCCTTGCCGGCGAACTGCGCCGGGTTGCGCACGCGGTAGTGCAGTTGCGTGTCGAGGAACTTGTCCAGGCCGTCGAGCTTGAGCGTGCGCGGCTGGAACGAGCCGACGCCGCCGGCGATGAACACCGTCTTGGTCAGCAGCCGCGTGCCCTTGCTGGTGGTGACGTGAAAGCGGCCGTCGGCCTGCTTTTCCAGGCCGACGACTTCCTGGCCCAGATGGAAGGTGGCGCCGAAGGGCTCGATCTGCTTGAGCAGGTTGTCGGTGAGCTCCTTGCCGGTGCACACCGGCACCGCCGGGATGTCGTAGATCGGCTTGTCGGGGTACAGCTCGATGCACTGGCCGCCGGGGTAGGCCAGCGAATCGATGATGTGCGCCTTGATCTCGAGCAGCCCCAGCTCGAAGACCTGGAACAGGCCCACCGGGCCGGCGCCGACGATGACCGCATCGGTCTCGACGGGGCCGTCGTGGCTGCGCGCGGTGTCGGCGATCTCGGGGTTCAGCTTGGGTTCCATGGCAATGGTTTCAACGGATCAGTTCGGACAACTTGTTCTTCTTGTCGGCCCATTCGTCGGCATCGGGCAGCGCCGCCTTGCGCTTGGTGATGCTGGGCCAGCCGCGCGCCAGCTCGGCGTTGAGCTGGATGTACTGCAGCTGGTCCGGCGGCACGTCTTCCTCGGGCACGATGGCGTTGACCGGGCACTCCGGGATGCACACCGCGCAGTCGATGCACTCGTCGGGGTCGATGGTCAGCATGTTCGGCCCCTCGCGGAAGCAGTCCACCGGGCACACGTCCACACAGTCGGTGTATTTGCAGCGGATGCAGGAATCGAGAACGACGTGGGTCATGGGCGGTTCGCTGGATGAGGCATGGACAGGGTGCGCGAATGCGGCGGGGCGCTCACGCCGGCACGGCGGCCGCGCGCTCGGCAACGGATGCGCGATTTTAGGGCGTCGCCCCGATCGGCGACGGCGACGGCGCCGCGCTGTCGCGCAGCAAGCCCTTGCGCGCACCGCGCACCGGCGTTGCCGCCACGCCCACCGTGACCACGGTCGGGCGCTCGGCATGCAGTGCCGCGCCGTGCGCCAGCGCGTCCAGCCGGTGCTCGCTGACGCGCGGATCGCTGCAGCCGGCGCGCGATACCACGCACACCGGCGTGTGCGGCGCCCAGCCGCCGGCGAGCAGCCGGCCCGACAGCGCGGCCAGCTGGCGCCCGGCCATGTAGTAAACCTCGCTGTCGGCGCTGCGCGCGCCGCGCAACTCGCCGTGCTGCGTCATCGCGGTGCTGAAGGCCACGCTGCGCCCGCGGCCGCGCCGCGTCAGCGGCCTTTGCGCACTGGCCGCCGCCGCCAGCGCGGCGGTGACGCCGGGCACCACCTCGCAGGCGATGCCGTGCGCGGCCAGCGCCTCGAGCTCTTCTTCCAGCCGGCCGAACAGGCTCGGGTCGCCGCCCTTCAGGCGCACCACGCAGCCGTGCTGCTGCGCGTGCTGCACCAGCAGCGCGTTGATCTGCGTCTGGCGCATGGCGTGGGCAAAGCCGCGCTTGCCCACGTCGATCCACTGCGAGCCGGGCGCCAGTTCGCGCAGCGCCGGATCGGTCAGTGCGTCGTACAGCACCACGTCGGCGCGCGCCAGCAGCCGCGCGCCGCGCACGGTGATCAGGTCGGCGGCACCCGGGCCGGCGCCGACGAAGAACACCGTGCCCATCAGCGTACCGAGCTGACCAGCAGCGCGCCACTGGTGCGGTTGCTCGCCGGGTCGACGACCACCAGCGCGCCGGCCACGCGGTTGTGCGCATACGGCTGCAGCGGCAGCGGCTCGCCCAGCTCGACCACCACGTGGCCGATGTCGTTGACCCCCAGCTGCTGCGCCGGGCTGCGCGCCAGCGTGCCGATGTCCAGGCGGTGGCCGATGGCGGCGATGCGCGCCTGCGCCCAGCGGTTGCCGTGCCGCACCATCAGCTTGCGCCCAGGGGTGGCCGGCTCGGTGTCCAGCCAGGCCAAGGTGGCGCCGAAGCGCTGTACCGGCAGCAGCGCATCGGGTGCACCGATCCAGTCGCCGCGCGACACGTCGAGCTGGCGGTCGAGGATCAGGCCCGCCGATTGCCCGGCTTCGGCCCGTGCCGCGCTGCGCCCGGCGCGGCGCAGCGCCACCACCTTCGCGCGCTCGCCGCTGGGGTACAGCTGCACCTCGTCGCCCGGCTGCACCCGGCCGTGCGCGAGGCGGCCCCATACGGTGCGCGGCTGGTGGCCGGTGCCGTCGGGCTGGTCGTGCGCGGCGTCGCGCGCCACGTACTGCACCGGCAGCAGCAGCGCGCCGTCGCCGCGTTCGTGCGCGGCCGGCAGCCGGTGCAGCAGCTGCAGCAGCGACTCGCCGTCGTACCACGGCGTGCGCAGCGGTTGCGTGATGTTGTCGCCGCGCAGCGCCGAGACCGGCAGGATCGCCGCGATGTCGATGTCGGCGTCGCGCGCGAAGGCCTGCAGCGCGTCGCGCACCGCCTCGAACGCGGGCTGCGGGTCGTCCAGCGCGTCGATCTTGTTGACCGCGAACACGATGCTGGGCACGCGCAGCAGCCGCGCCAGCAGCGCGTGGCGGCGCGTCTGCGGCAGCAGCGCCAGCGGCCGCGCACGCCAGTCGAGCTTGGTGATGTCGACCAGCACGATCGCCGCGTCGGCACCGGCCGCGGCGGTGACCATGTTGCGCGTGTACTGCTCGTGGCCGGGCGCGTCGGCAATGATGAACTTGCGCTCGCGCGTGGCGAAGTAGCGGTGCGCCACGTCGATGGTGATGCCCTGTTCGCGCTCGGCTTCCAGCCCGTCGGTCAGCAGCGACAGGTCCAGCGCCTGGCCGTCGCTGCGCGCTTCGAGCGTGTGCAGCTGGTCGGCCAGGATGGCGCGGCTGTCGTACAGCAGCCGGCCGATCAGGGTGCTCTTGCCGTCGTCGACGCTGCCGGCGGTGAGAAAGCGCAGCGCCTGGCGTGTCGCGCCGCGCGTGTCGCTGCGGGCGGTGCCCGGGTGCCGCGCGGCGTCGGCCGCGGCGATGTCGTCGAACAGCGCGCTCATCAGAAATAGCCTTCCTTCTTGCGTCGTTCCATGGACGCGTCGCTGGTGCGGTCGTCCATGCGGGTGGCGCCGCGCTCGCTGACGGTGACGCTGAGCGTCTCGGCGACGATTTCGGCGGCGCTGCCGGCCGCACTTTCCACCGGGCAGGTGCAGGTCATGTCGCCCACGGTGCGAAAGCGCACGCTGACGGTTTCGGCCTGCTCGCCCGGCTGCGCCGGCGTGAGCTCGGTCAGCGGCACCAGCAGCCCCTTGCGCCGCAGCACCCGGCGCGGGTGCGCGTAATACAGCCCGGGCAGCGGGATGTTCTCGCGCGCCAGGTACAGCCACACGTCCAGCTCGGTCCAGTTGCTGATCGGGAAGGCGCGGAAGTGCTCGCCGGGGCGGATGCGCGTGTTGAACAGCGTCCACAGCTCGGGGCGCTGCTCCTTGGGCTGCCACTGGCCGAAGCTGTCGCGGTGGCTGAAGATGCGCTCCTTGGCGCGCGCCTTCTCCTCGTCGCGGCGCGCGCCGCCGATCAGGCAGTCGAAGCGGTGCTGCTCGATCGCCTCGAGCAAGGCCACCGTCTGGTGGCCGTTGCGCGACTCCAGCGGGTGCGCCAGGCGCACCGTGCCGCGCTCGATGCTGTCGTCGACGTGGCCCACCACCAGGCGTTCACCCATCTCGGCCACACGCCGGTCGCGAAAGGCGATGACCTCGGGGAAGTTGTGCCCGGTGTCCACATGCAGCAGCGGGAAGGGCAGCCGGCCCTTGAACTCGTTGCCGTGCAGCTGCGTCTTGAAGGCCTTCTCGGCCAGGCGCAGCACCACGCAGGAATCCTTGCCGCCGGAAAACAGCAGCGCGGGGCGCTCGAAACTGGCGGCCACCTCGCGCAGGATGAAGATGGCTTCCTCTTCCAGCCCGTCCAGATGCTCGTGATCGAGTTCGGGCAGCAGCCGTTCCACGCTCAAGGGGGCATTCATGGCTGGATCTCCTCGGGGTTGTGCGCGCTGTGGTCGTGTTGGCTTCGGCCGCGCGCTGGCGCGCGCTTGACTTCGGCTGCGCCGAAGTCAGCCTGCGCCGAAACGCCGACGCCAGTCGCCTCGCTGCGCGAGGCGGCGGCTGGCGCCGCTGAATGCGGCTTGCCGTGCAAACCGCATTCCCTGGCGTCGTCGTTTTCCCACCACCACCGTCCGGCGCGGAAGTCTTCGCCGAGTGCGATCGCGCGTGTGCACGGCGCGCAGCCGATGCTGGGAAAGAAGGCGTCGTGCAGCCGGTTGTAGGGCACCTGGTGCGTGCCGATGTAGTGCCACACGTCGCCCCAGCTCCAGTCGGCCAGCGGGCTGAGCTTGCTGCGGCCTTCGGCGTCGCGCTCGGCATGGGCGACCTCGGCGCGCTGGCCCGACTGTTCGCGGCGCAATCCGGTGATCCAGGCGTCGCGGCCGGCCAGCATGCGGCGCAGCGGCTCGAGCTTGCGCAACGCGCAGCAGGCCTTGCGCAGTTCCACGCTGCGCCGCATCGCGCGCGGGCCGTGGCGTTCGACGAACTGCACGACGGCTTCGTCTTCGGGGGCGTAAAGCTCGACCTTTAGGCCGTAACGTTGCTCGATGCGCCCGACCAGCGCCAGCGTTTGCGCGTGCAGTTCGCGTGTATCCAGCGTGGCCAGCGGGATCGGCAGCCGATGGCGCGCGATCAGGTCGGTGATGACCATGTCCTCGGCGCCCAGGCTGGTGGCCTGCACGATGCGCCCGGCGTGCACCGAGGCCGCGTCGTGCAGCCGCTGCAGCGTGCCTTGCAGCTTGGCGCCGAAGTCGGCCGAGGCGCGGGCATGGCGCTCGATCGCCGAGACCGGCGCGTGCCCGCCGCGCAGCAGGCTGACGATGGCGTCCACCGGAGCGCCGGCCTCCTGCGGGTTCATGCCGCCTGGCGCAGCGGCTCGCGTGCGAACAGCGGCCGCGGCTCCAGCACATCGCCCTGATAAAAAGCGCTGTAGCGATCGAACTGGCGCTGCGCGGCAGCGGCGTTCACGCCTTCGGCCAGCACCGCGCTGGAAAAGCCGCTGCGCTGCATGTGCACCAGTTGGTCGATCAGCACGTCGCCGATGGCGCGGATGTCGCCGGTGAAGCGGTAGCGGCGGCGCAGCAGCACCGCCTGGCTGTAGGCACGCCCGTCGGTGAACTTGGGGAAGTCCAGTTCGATGCGCGCGACGTCCTGCAGCGCGCCTTGCGCTGCCAGCGCCGCCAGATCGGCATCGTTGGCGATGCGCAAGGTGGTGTCGGCCGGTGCGGCGGGGCTGTGCTCGCTGGCGAGGATCTGCATGGTGCGGGCTCCGGTGAGGTGGGGATCAGGCCGCGGCTTCTTCGGCCAAGCGCTCGGTGCGGTGGCCGGCGCCGTGGCGTGCGGCGTTGGCCGCTTGCTTGAACGGCTCGTGGCCGACACGGCGCAGCGTGTCGATGAAATGCTCGGCGGCGCTGCGGCGCTGCGCGCGGTAGGTGTCGAGGAGGGCTTCGACCACGCCCGGCACCTCGGCGGCGCTGAACGACGGTCCGACCACCTTGCCGGGCGTGGCCGCACCCGACAGCGACGAGCCGTCGGAGCCGCCCAGCGTGACCTGGTACCACTCCGTGCCGTCCTTGTCGACGCCGAGGATGCCGATGTGGCCGCTGTGGTGGTGGCCGCAGGAGTTGATGCACCCGCTCATGTGCAGGTCGATCGGCCCCAGGTCGGTGAGCTCGTCGATGTCCTGGAACAGCTCGGTCAGCGCTGCGGCGATCGGCAGCGAGCGCGCATTGGCCAGCGAGCAGAAGTCGCCGCCCGGGCACACGATCATGTCGCTGATCAGCCCGATGTTGGGCCGCGCCAGGCCCAGGCGCCGCGCGGCTTCGTACAGTGCCGGCAGGTCGGCCTCGTGCACCCAGGGCAGCAGCAGGTTCTGCTCGTGTGTCAGGCGCGCCTCGCCGGCGCTGAAGTCGTCGGCCAGCTGCGCCAGCGCGTCCAGCGTGGCGGCGTCGGCGTCGCCGGGAGCAAAGCCCATGCGCTTGAACGACAGTGCCACCGCGCGCAAGCCCGGCAGGCGGTGGCCGCGCACGTTCTGCGCGAGCCAGCGCTGGTAGCTCAGGCCGTGGGTGTCGACGCTGGCCGGCCGGGCGGCCGCCTGCAGCGCAGGCACCACGAAGTTGGCCTGCACGCGGTCGAGTTCGGCGCGGGTGATGGTGTGCGGTGCGCCGTCGAGTTCGACGATGTCGCGGTATTCGGCCTCGACGTCGTCGATGAACTTCTGGCCCTCGGCCTTGACCAGGATCTTGATGCGCGCCTTCCACTTGTTGTCGCGCCGGCCGTAGCGGTTGTAGA
>CAYZGL010000224.1:0-6682 GCA_964477985.1 uncultured Rubrivivax sp.
CGGCATCTTCATCAGCGTCATGCCCGGCGCGCGCATGTTCAGGATGGTGACGATGATGTTGATCGAGCCCATGATCGAGCTGGCGCCCATGATGTGCAGCGCGAAGATCGCGGCGTCCATCGACGGGCCCATCTGCATCGTCAGCGGCGCGTAGATGGTCCAGCCGGCGGCGGGCGCGCCGCCGGGCATGAAGAACGAGCCGGCGAGCATGATCGCCGCCGGGATCAGCAGCCAGAAGCTCAGGTTGTTCATGCGCGCGAAGGCCATGTCGCTGGCCCCGAGCTGCAGCGGCAGCATCCAGTTCGCGAAGCCGACGAAGGCCGGCATGATCGCGCCGAACACCATGATCAGCCCGTGCATCGTGGTGAACTGGTTGAACAGCTCCGGGTTCACGAACTGCAGCCCCGGGCGGAACAGCTCGGCGCGGATCAGCATCGCCAGCACGCCGCCGACCATCAGCATCGTGAACGAGAACAGAAGGTACATCGTGCCGATGTCCTTGTGGTTCGTCGCAAACAGCCAGCGCCGCCAGCCGTGCGGCTGCGCGTGGTGATCGTCGTGGGCATGGCTGCCGGGATGGGGTAGGACTGCGCTCATGTGGTGAACCTTTAGTCAGCGGCTGCCGGATGCGAAGAATGCGACGCCAGCGCCCGCTTCACTTGCGGGCGGCGGCAACCTCGGACGGCTGCACCAGCTGCCCGGTCTTGTTGCCCCAGTTGTTCTTGGTGAAGGTGATGACCGCGGCCAGCTCGGTGTCGGACAGCTGGCGCCACGACGGCATCGCCCCGTTGTTCACGCCCTGCAGCACGGTGGTGATCTCGCGGATCTTGTTGCCGTCGAGCACCACCGGCGAGCCGTCCAGCGGCTTGACCGGGCCGCCGCCCTTGCCGCTGGCCTGGTGGCAGGCGGCACAGTTGGCGGCGTAGATCTTGGCGCCGCGCTCCTTCAGCGCGTCCAGCTCCCACACCTTGTTCGGGTCGTCGGCCTTGGCCGCCATCTCCTTTTGTTTGACCTGGACCCAGGCGCTGTAGTCCTGCGCGCCGAGCACACGCACGTGGATCGGCATGTAGGCGTGCTCCTTGCCGCACAGCTCGGCGCACTGGCCGTAGAAGTCGCCGACCTTCTCGGCCTTGAACCAGGTGTCGCGCACGAAGCCGGGGATCGCGTCCTGCTTGACGCCGAAGGCCGGCACCATCCAGGCGTGGATCACGTCGTTGGCGGTGGTGATGATGCGCACCTTGCGGTCCACCGGCACCACCAGCGGGTTGTCCACGCGCAGCAGGAAGTCGTCGCCCTCGGGCGTGCCGGCATCGGACAGCGCGCGCTGCCCCGGGTCGAGCGACGAGACGAAGGAAATGCCCTCGCCTTCGCCGCGCAGGTAGTCGTAGCCCCAGCGCCACTGGTAGCCGGTGGCCTTGATCGTCAGGTCGGCATTGCTGGTGTCCTTCATCGCCACCACGGTGCGCGTGGCCATCGCACCCATGCCGATCACGATCAGCAGCGGCACCACGGTCCATGCGACCTCGACCACCACGCTCTCGTGGAAGTTGGCCGCCTTGTGGCCCACCGAGCGGCGGTGCTTCAGGATCGAATAGAACATCACGCCGAACACGGCGATGAAGATCAGCAGGCAGATGACCATCATCACGTTGTGCAGCCACATGATCTCGCGCGCGATGCTGGTCACCGGCGGGGCCAGGTTGATCTGGCGCACCGCGGGGCCGCCGGGCAGGCTGTTCACCTGCGCCAGGGCCGCGGGCGCCCATACCGCCGCCAACAGCGGGCCGCAGGCCAGGGCGGCGCGGCGGCGCCAGGTGCACGGGTTCATCGTCCTCATCATTGCGCTTTCCATTGCTTCGCGGGCCGCCAGGGGCATCTGTTGTTCCAGATCGAATGCGGCGACGCGCCATCTGGATGGAGGTTGATCCGAGTCAAGGACTCCTGCCCGGAAAACGGCGCGGATTCTAGCCCAGGGCTCAGCGCGCCCCGCCGCCGCGGCGGCCCGCGCCCACCATGGCGCGCATGTCCTGCAGCGACACCGTGGTTTGCGCCGCCACCCGCGGCCGCGCCGCCACGCGAAACGCATGGCCGTAGACCAGCTCGAAGTCCAGCCGCAGCCGGCCGTCGGGGCCGCGCAGCTGCTGCAGTTCGGCGCACAGCCGCTGGCGCCAGCGCGGCGTGCGCAAGCCGGCAAAGCGCGACGCGTGCGCGTTGCCGCCCAGCGTGCGCAACTCGCGCAGCAGCGCGTCGGCATCGCTCCAGGTCAGGGTGACGATCTCCTGGTCCATCACCGGGTCGTCGAAGCCGCTGTGCAGCAGCAGGTCGCCCAGGTCGTGCATGTCGGCGAAGGGCGCGAACGCGGGCGGCCAGCCCAGCTGGGCATACAGGCGGCGCAGCTGCGGCATCGAGCCCGGGCCCAGCGTCGAGAACATCAAGAAGCCCTCCACCGCCAGCGCCTGCTGCCACTGGCGCAGCAGCGACGGCGCATCGCCGGCCCGATGCAGCGCCATGTTGGCCCACAGCAGCTCGGCCTGCGCGGCGGGAAGCTGCTGCGGCGACACGATGGCCGGCGCCGACGCGGTCTTCGGCCGCGGCCGCCACCAGCGCGGCGCGGCCGGAGCGCTCGCGCGCTGCAGCCGTCGCGCATCGGTTTCGACGCACAGGATGTGCGCGCCCGGATAGGCCTGACGCAGCAAGTCCAGCGAGGCGCCGTCGAAGCTGCACCAGTCGACCAGCGAGCGCGGCTGGCGGCGGATCAGGCTCAGCCGCTCGGCCATGCGCCGTGCCACCTCGGCGTGCAGCCACGGCGCCTGCGCGGCCCCGGCCATGCGCCGCGCGATGCGCTCCAGCGCCGCGGCCTGCGGCGCGGGCATCGTGGCGGGCGGCGCGGCATCGGGCATGGGCGGCCAGTATATTGAGCCGATGCCTACGCCCGATGTGCCGCGCACCGCGCCGGCCGCTGTGCTCGCCGATCCCCGCGCTGCCCCGCTCAGCGCTCGGTTGGCGCCCTCGGCGTGGCTGCGGCTGCCGGGCCTGTGCGCGGTGTGCCGCGGCTGGGGGCCGCGGCCGGTGTGCGGCGACTGCGTCGCGCGTTTCGCCGCCGCCGTGCCGCGCTGCCCGCGCTGCGGCTTGCGCGCGGCGCTTGCCGGGCAGACCTGCGCCGCCTGCCAGGCATCGCCGCCGCCTTTCGACGACTGCGTGGTCGGCTGCGACTACGCGTTCCCGTGGCAGCGGCTGATCGCCGAGTTCAAGTTCCGCGGCCGCGTCGAACTGGCGGCCACGCTGGCCGAGCGGCTGCTCGATGCCATCGGCCGCGATGCCCCGGCGCTGCCGCAATGCGTGCTGCCGGTGCCGCTGGCGCCGCGGCGCCTGGCCGAGCGCGGCTACAACCAGGCCTGGGAGCTGGCGCGGCGCATCGCGCGCCGGCTGGGCTGCCGTGCCGATGCCCACAGCCTGCTGCGCCCGCTGGACGGAACGCACCAGGCCGAGCTGAAGCTGGCGCAGCGGCAGGCCAACGTCGAGCGCGCCTTCGTCGTCAGGCTGCGCCGCGGCGTGCCGCTGGTGGGCCAGCACGTCGCGCTGGTCGACGACGTGATGACCAGCGGCGCCACGCTGCGCGCAGCGGCCGCGGCGCTGCGCCGAGCCGGCGCCGCGCGTGTCGACGCCTGGGTGGTGGCGCGCACCCCTGCCCCCACCGACTGAGGTTCGCATGTTCCACATCGTGCTGGTGCAGCCGCAGATCCCGCCGAATACCGGCAATGTGATCCGCCTGGCGGCCAACACCGGCTGCACGCTGCACCTGATCGAGCCGCTGGGCTTCGCAATGGAAGACCGGCTGCTGCGGCGCGCCGGCCTGGACTACCACGAGTACGCCAACGTGCAGCGCCACGCTTCGTGGGCCCACTGGCTGCAGGCGGCGCAGCCGGCGCCGCAGCGCTGCTTTGCCTTCAGCACGCGCGGCCGCACCGCGTTCGCCGGCGTGCGCTGGCAGCGCGGCGACTGGCTGATCTTCGGCAACGAAAGCGCCGGGCTGAGCGACGAGCTGCTGGCGCCGCTGGCCCCGGCGCAGCGTGTGCGCCTGCCGATGCGCGCCGGCCAGCGCAGCCTGAACCTGAGCAACGCGGTGGCGGTGGCGGTGTTCGAGGCCTGGCGCCAGCAGGGCTACGCCGGCGGCGCCTGAAAGGCCCGCGGCGCTACATCTCGCTGGTGGCCTCGCGCGCCATCAGCTGGCGCATCGCGTGCAGCGGCTCGATGCGCGCTTCGAGCACCTCGACCACCGCCTGCGCGATCGGCATGTCCACACCCGCCTGGCGCGCGCGCGCCAGCACCGTCGGCGCGCTGTACACGCCTTCGGCGACATGGCCGAGCTGCTGCAGCACCTGTGCCAGCGACTGGCGCTGCGCCAGCAGCAGCCCCACGCGCCGGTTGCGCGACAGCTCGCCGGTGGCGGTGAGCACCAGATCGCCCAGACCCGACAAGCCCATGAAGGTTTCGGCGCGCGCGCCCAGCGCCACGCCCAGCCGCGTCATCTCGGCCAGGCCGCGCGTGATCAGCGCGGCGCGCGCATTCAGCCCCGGGCGGCCGCCGCTGTCACCGCCCTGCGCCGCCAGGCCGTCGACCAGCCCGGTGGCGATCGCCAGCACGTTCTTCACCGCGCCGCCGACCTCCGCGCCCACCGGGTCGTCGGAGCGGTACACGCGCAGCACATCGCTGTGGAAGGCCTGCACCGCGGCGTCGCACAGCGCGGCATCGCGGCTGGCGGCGACCAGCGCCGTCGGCTGCGCGCGCGCCACCTCGAGCGCGAAGCTCGGGCCCGACAGCACGCCGCCGGCAGCGCCGGGCCGCAGTGCCTGCGCGATCTCGTGGCCCAGTGCGCCGCTGCCGGCTTCGAAGCCCTTGCAGGCCCACAGCGCCGGCAGGTCCGGCGGCAATTGCTGCAAACGCTCGCGCAGCGCGGCCATCGGCGCGGCGATCACCAGCAAGCCGCCTTGCGCATGGCGCAGCGCCGCGTCGTGGTCGGCCGTGATGCGCAGCGCCGCAGGCAGCGCCACGCCGGGCAGGTAACGGTCGTTGCAGCGGCGCGCCAGCAGCGACGCCGCCTGTGCGGCATCGCGCGTCCACAGCCAGGTGTCGTGGTGCCGCGCCGCGGCCAGCGCCAGCGCGGTGCCCCAGGCACCGGCGCCGAGTACGACGACCTTCATGCGCCGGCCTCGCTCGCGCCAGGCTTCAGTTGACGCCGGTGATGATGCGCGAGCCGCCGTTGCCCTGCTGCGCGGCGGCGGCCTGCGCCTGCTGCGCCTCGAACATCGCCTGGAAGTTGACCTCGGTCAGGATGATCGGCGGGAAGCCGGCTCGCGTGCAAACGTCGGAGACGATCGCGCGCAGGTAGGGGTAGATCATCTGCGGGCACACCACGCTGACGATGCCCTGCAGCTGCTCCTGCGGCACATGGCGGATCTCGAAGATGCCGGCCTGCTTGGCCTCGACCAGGAACAGCGTCTTGTCCTTGACCTTGGTGGTGACGGTGGCGGTGACCGTGACTTCGTACACGCCGTCGGCCACCGCCTCGGCGCCCATCGCGAGGTTGATCTCGACCTGCGGCTGCTGCTGCTCGAGCAGGATCTGCGGCGAGTTGGGCTGCTCCAGCGACAGGTCCTTCAGGTACATGCGCTGGATCTGGAATACGGGGGTGGGATCGGCGTCGGCCATGGGGGTTGTTCCGCGATGAAGGTGGCGAAGGCGCTGCGGCGCCGGGCGCCGAACAGGGTGGATTATCCCCCAGCGCCGCGGCCGGCCCGGGCGGCGGCAAGCGGCTGCGAGTGCGCGTCTAGGACGCCGTGCCGAGCAGCGGCATCAGGCCGCCGCGGCGGTCCAGTTCGACCAGGTCGTCGCAGCCGCCCACATGCGTGGCCCCGATGAAGATCTGCGGCACCGTGCGCCGGCCGGTCAGCCGCACCATCTGCGTGCGCAGCGCCGGGTCGTCGTCGACGCGCAGTTCGTCGATGTGCGCGACGCCGCGCTCGCGCAGCAGCGCCTTCGCGCGTTGGCAGTACGGGCAGGTCTGCGTGGTGTACATGCGCACGCGGTTCATGCGCGCCTCGCGCGGCCGCCGGCCTGCGGCCTCAGGCCGACTTCTCGATCGGCAGGCTGGCGCTGCGCCAAGCCTCGGTGCCGCCGGCCAGCGAATGCACGCTGGCGTAGCCGGCCTTGCGCAGCTGCGCGGCCGCGCGCGACGAGCGCGCCCCCGACGCGCACACCAGCACCAGCGGCAGCGCCTTGTTCGTCGGCAGGCCCTTGGCGCCGTCGAGCGTGGCCAGCGGCACGTTGCGCGCGCCGGCAGCATGGCCGGCGGCGAACTCGGCCGGCTCGCGCACGTCGATCAGCACCGCCTTGTCGTGGTTGATCAGCCGCACCGCATCGGCGGTGGACAGCGAGGCGGCGATGCCGCCCTTGCCCAGCGAAGGCCACAGCAGCAGGCTGCCCGACACCAGGGCGGCGAGGATCAGGATCCAGTTGTCGATGATGAATTGCACGGGCGGGTGGGCCTGGCGGTGCGAGCAGCGCAGGCCGCGGGCGATGGGGGAGGATGGGGGCGAATTATAGAATTGCCCCTTCGGCGCGAAGGCGCCTGCCCCCGGGCCCTGCTCGCGCCGCCGCATGTACAAGCTCGTGCTGATCCGCC
>CAYZGL010000225.1:0-6606 GCA_964477985.1 uncultured Rubrivivax sp.
CCGGCACCACGTTGGTGTTGGTGCCGCCTTCGATGCGCCCGACGTTCAGGTACGGGTGCGTGATGCCCGGCACCTTGGACGTGACCTTCTTGTAAAGCGTGTTCTGCGCATACAGCGCGTTCAGGATCACGGTGGCGCCCTGCAATGCATCGACGCCGGTATCGGGGATGGCGGCGTGCGCCATCTTGCCGTGCACCGTGACTTCCATCTGCAGGCAGCCGTTGTGCGCGGTGACCACCTGGTAACTGAAGCCGGCGGCCAGCAGCAGGTCGGGCTTCGTCAGGCCCTGCTTCAGCAGCCAGCCCGGGCCGAGTTCGCCGCCGAATTCCTCGTCGTAGGTGAAGTGCAGTTCGACGCTGCCCTCGAGCTTGGCGCCCAGCGATTCCAGCGCGCGCAGCGCGAAGGTGTAGGTCGCGAAGTCGCTCTTGCTCACCGCCGCGGCGCGGCCGTAGAGCTTGCCGTCGACCACCTCGCCGCCGTAGGGGTCGTGGGTCCAGCCTTCGCCGGGCGGCACCACGTCGCCGTGGGCGTTCAGCGCGACGGTCCTGCCGCCTTCGCCGTAGCGGCGGCGCACGATCAGGTTGGTGATCGACTGCAGCCCGTAGTCCTCGACTTCCTGCGCCGGCACCGCGTGCTTGTCGACGGTGTAGCCAAAGCCTTGCAGCAGCTCGGCGGTGCGGTCGGCGTGCGGCGCGTTGTTGCCCGGCGGCGTGTCGGTGGGCACGCGCACCAGCTGCTGCAGGAAACCCACCTCTTCGTCGAAGTGGGCGTCGATCCAGGCGTCGAGTTCTTTGTAGGCGGCTTGGCTCATGGGTGTTCCGTGGCGAGTTGGTCGAGCAGGTGCTGGAAGGCGCGCACGCACAGTTCGGTGTCGTCGTTGGTGATCGCTTCCAGCGGGTTGTGGCTGATGCCGGCATTCAGGCCGCGCTGGAACAGCATGGCCTGCGGCATCACTTCGTGCAGTTTCATCGCGTCGTGGCCGGCGCCGCTGGGCATGCGGAACACCGGCAGGCCCTGCGCTTGCACCGCGGCTTCCCAGCGCTGCATCCACTGCGCGTCGCTGGGCGCGGCCGCGGCACGCACGGCTTCTTCGAGCTTGAAGCTCAGGCCGCGGCGTTCGCAGATGCGCGCCAGTTTGGCGCGCACGTCGGCGATGCAGGCGTCGCGCACGGCGTTGGTGGTGGCACGGATGTCCAGGCTGAACTTGCAGCGCCCGGGTACGACGTTGATCGAGCCGTTGGGCACTTCGAGCATGCCCATCGTCGCCACCAGATCGGGCACCGAGCCGCCGCGCTGTTCCAGGTACAGCGCGAGTTCGGCGGTGGCCGTGGCGGCGTCGCGGCGGCGGTCCATCGGCGTGGTGCCGGCGTGGCTGGCCATGCCGACGATCTCGCCGACGAAACGCGCGTTGCCGTTGATGGACGTGACCACGCCCAGCGGCAGGTCCAGCTCGTTGAGCACCGGGCCCTGTTCGATGTGCACCTCGACGAAGCCCTGATACTTGGCCGGGTCGCGCTGCAGCTTGGCGATGTCGTCGATGCACAGCCCGGCGTGCTGCATGGCCTCGCGCATGCTGATGCCGTCGGCGTCCTTCTGCTCGAGCCAGCCGGTGTCGAAGTGGCCGGTGAGCGCGCCCGAGCCCAGGAACACCGCCTTGTAGCGCTGGCCTTCCTCCTCGGCGAAGCCGACGACCTCGAAGTCGAAGGGCAGCCGCTTGCCGGCGCGGTGCAGCTCGCGCACGCAGGCCATCGGCACGAAGATGCCCAGCCGCCCGTCGTACTTGCCGCCGTTGCGCACGGTGTCGTAATGCGAACCTGTCAGCAGCCGCTTGGCGCTGCGGTCGCTGCCGTGGTAGATGCCGACCACGTTGCCCACCGCGTCGATCTCGACCTCGTCGAAACCGCAGTCGGCGCGCATCCAGTGCGCCAGCCGCTGCGCGCAGGCGCGGTGCGCGTCGGTCAGGTAGGTGACGGTGAGCTCGCCGCGCTCGGCGTAGCCGGGGTCGGAGTTGGTGGCCAGCCGCTCGGCCCAATCCCACACCAGGTTGCCCAGTTCGGGCGTGTGGCCGAACTTGTCGTTCAGCCGGATCTCGGCGATGCGGTGGATGTTGCGCAGGGCCTCGGCGCGCTCGAAGTCGGGGTGGTTGTGCAGCCGGCGCTCGAAGGTGGCGATGATCTCGGCCTTGGGCAGCCCCAGGCCGCGCGGACCGCGCACCGCCAGGATGAAGGGGAAGCCGAAGCGCGCGTTGTAGTCGGCGTTGAGCTGCTGGATCTTCGCGAATTCCTCGGGCGTGCAGTCGGTCAGGCCGGCCTTGCCTTGCTCGTGGGTCGACTCCGCGGTCAGCGTCTTGGCCACCATCGCCTTGCCGGCCAACTCGGGGTGGGCGCGGATCAGCGCCAGTTGCGGCTCGAGGCCGGCGTCGCGCAGCACCTGCACCAGTGCCAGCTTGAGCGCGGCCAGGCTGGCGAAGGGGCGCTTGGCCCAGGCGGCCTCGGCGATCCACGGCGAGTGTTCGTAGGTGCCGTCCAGCAGCGCGGTGAAGTCGGCCTGCGTGGCGGCGTTGAGTTGTGGCAGCGTGAGTGTCATGTGGTTCCCTGGTTCATCCCCAGACGAAGGCGGTGTCGGCGTCGAAGGGGTGCGCGGCCTTCCAGTGGCGCGCGATGTCGATGCGCTTGCAGATCCACACGCGGTCGTGCTTTTGCACGTGGTCGAGGAAGCGCTGCAATGCGCCGATGCGCCCGGGCCGCCCCAGCAGCCGGCAGTGCATGCCGATGCTCATCATGCTGGGCCCGCCGCCGCCGTCGGCCGGGTCGCGCGCGCCTTCGGCGTAATGCGCATCGAAGGCATCGCGCAGGTATTCGAAGAACTCGCCGCCGTGGCTGTAACCCTGCGGCAGCGCAAAGCGCATGTCGTTGCAGTCCAGCGTGTAGGGCACCACCAGGTGCGGCGCGAGCGTGCCGTCGCTCTTCTTCACCCGCAGCCAGAACGGCAGGTCGTCGCCGTAGTAGTCGCTGTCGTATTCGAAGCCGCCGTGGTCGGCCACCAGCCGGCGCGTGTTCGGGCTGTCGCGCCCGGTGTACCAGCCCAGCGGCCGCTCGCCGGTGAGCTGCTCGATGAGGCGCATGCCGGTTTGCAGGTGCTCGCGCTCGACCGCTTCGTCCAGCCCCTGGTAGTGGATCCAGCGCCAGCCGTGGCAGGCGATCTCGTGGCCCAGCTCGCGAAAGGCCGCGGTCACCTCGGGGCAGCGCTGCAGCGCCATGCTCACGCCGAACACGGTCAAGGGCAGGCCGCGCCGTTCGAACTCGCGCAGGATGCGCCACACGCCCACGCGCGAGCCGTATTCGTAGATGCCCTCCATGCTCAGGTGCCGCGACGGGTAGGCGGCCGGGTTGAACATCTCGGACAGGAACTGCTCGCTGCCGGCGTCGCCGTGCAGCACGCAGTTCTCGCCGCCTTCTTCGTAGTTCAGCACGAACTGCACGGCGACGCGCGCATTGCCCGGCCAGTGCGGATGCTGCGCACGGCGGCCATGGCCGGCCAGGTCGCGCGGGTAGCGGGGGGTGGGATCGGGCATGCGAAGGGTCTCCATCGGGGTTGTCTTGCTTGGCCGCGCGCGGCGGCTAGGCCGGCTGCAGCACCGTGGCCAGGTCGGCTGCGCGCGGGCTCAATTGCAGGTTGCGTTCGACGTTGCCCAGGTGCGATTCGAGCAAGCGCACCGCGGCGCGCGCGTCGCGCTTTTCCAGCGCATCGACGATGGCCACGTGTTCGGCCTGCGAATGCCCGGCCGAATGCGAGGACTGGTACATCAGCGCGATCAGCGAGCTGCGTGTCAGCAGGTCGGCCAGCAGGTCGGCCAGCACGTGGTTGCCCAGCATGCGCGCCAGCACCACGTGGAAGTCGGCCAGCAGCCGGGTGCGCCCGGATACGTCGGTGCGCGCCACCGCGGCGGCCTCGGCCGCCAGGTGCGCGCGCAGCTCGGCGATCTGCGCATCGCTGACCACCGCGCACAGCTGTTTCACCACGGCCGCTTCGAGCATGCAGCGCACCTCGAAGACTTCGTGCGCTTCCTGCACGCTGGGTTTGGCGACGAAGGCGCCGCGCGCCGGCTCGAGCGTGACCAGCCGGTCGCGGCTGAGCTGGTTCAGCGCCTGGCGCACGAGGGTGCGCGACACGCCGAAGATGTCGGCGATCTGCTGCTCGGCCAGCTTGGTGCCGGGCATCAGCCGGCGCTCGACGATGGCGCTGGTGATCGAATCGACGATGCGCTGCGTGGCTCCGGTGCTGCCGTCGGCCGCGGCGCCGGCGGCCGGCGCCGCCGTGCGCCGGCCCTTGCCCGGGGCGCGGGGCGCATGCGCTGCGGCGGTGCGACGGGCCATGTCGAAGGGTGCTCGAGGATGAGGAGGGCTTGCGTTGTATCCTGAAGTGTATACACTTTGCCGTCGCATGCAAGCGCTTTGACGCGCCCTTGCTCGGTTCGCCGGGCGCGCGGCACCGGTTTCGATCACCGACTCACAGGACCAGGACGGACTCATGGGAAAACTCACCACGCACGTGCTCGACACGATGAACGGCTGCCCGGCCGCCGGCATGGCCGTGCGGCTGTACGGCATGGACGGCGCTGCGCCGCACTTGATCAAACAACTGCAGCTGAACCACGACGGCCGCGCCGACCAGCCGCTGCTGGCCGACGCCGCTTTGCAGCCCGGGCGCTACCGGCTGGTGTTCGGCGTGCTGGCGTACTTCCGCGGCCTGGGCGTGGCGCTGCCCGAGCCGGCTTTTCTGGACGAGGTGCCGCTGGATTTCGGCATCGCCGACGCCTCGCTGCACTACCACGTGCCGCTGCTGGCTTCGCCCTGGAGCTACTCCACCTACCGGGGCAGTTGAGTCTCGCGCCGGCTGCGCCCAGCGTCCCCGACCGCGCCCATGCCGAGCGCGACCCAGGCCGAAGAACTGCTGCGCCGCCTCGCGCTGGCGCCGGCGGTGCGCATCGTCGTCGAGCGCGTGCAAGGCTCGGCGCCGCGCGAGCCCGGCGCCTGGATGGCGGTGTTTGCCGACGGGGCGGGCGGCAGCAACGGTGCGATCGGCGCGAGGGGCGCGATCGGCACCATCGGCACCATCGGCGGTGGCCGGCTCGAGTTCGACGCCATCGCCGATGCGCGTGCCCTGCTGGCCGGCCAGGATCGGCCGCTGCGGCGCCGCTTCGCGCTCGGGCCCTCGCTCGGCCAGTGCTGCGGCGGCGTGGTCTGGCTGCGCTACGACATGCTGCTGCGCGACGACCGCGAGGGGCTGCGCGCGCAGCTGCGCGACGCGCAGCGCTCGCACATGCCGGTGGCGCTGTTCGGCGGCGGCCACGTCGGGGTGGCCATCGCGCGGCTGCTGGGCACGCTGCCGGTGTGCGCGCACTGGATCGACAGCCGCGACGAGGTCTTCCCGCAAGACCTGCCGCTGAACCTGCGCTGCGAGCATTCGGCGCCGGTGCACGGCGCGGTGGCCACGCTGGAGCCCGGCTCGCGCGTGCTGATCATGAGCTTCAGCCATGCCGAGGATCTGGACATCGTCGCGGCGTGCCTGAAGCGCCGGCGCGAGCGCGCCGACCTGCCCTTCGTCGGGCTGATCGGCAGCCGCACCAAGTGGGCCACCTTCAGGCGCCGGCTCGGCGCGCGCGGTCATACCGAGGCCGAACTCGACGCCGTGACCTGCCCGATCGGCGTGGCCGGCGTGCGCGGCAAGGAGCCCGAGGTGATCGCCGTGGCCGTGGCCGCGCAGCTGATGCAGCAGCGCGAGCCGCCAATTTTGCGGTGAAGGCGGGAAATCGCGGGTAAACCCGGGAGCGTTCCCGAGATCAACTGTATACACTTGCGTGTACACGTCGCAGCGGCGCAGGCCGGGATGTCGGACCTTTCGCATCCCCGCCTTGTGCGCGACCCAGGAAGTAGGCTCACAGCGCCCGCGGTGGTGAGCCCACAGGAGTCATCGATATGGATGCCTATGTGCTCGACTGGGTCAACCTGCTGCTGCGCTGGACCCACGTCATCACCGCGATCGCCTGGATCGGCTCGTCCTTCTGCTTCGTGCTGCTCGACAACAGCCTGAGCAAGCCGCAGGAAAAGGAGCTGAAGGACAAGGGCGTGGACGGCGAGATGTGGGCCGTGCACGGCGGCGGCTTCTACCACTCCAACAAATACATGGTGGCGCCGCGCTGGAAGCCGCTGCCCGAGAACCTGCACTGGAGCTACTGGGAGAGCTACACCACCTGGCTGACCGGCTTCGCGCTGTTCACGGTGCTGTACCTGTTCAACGCCGGCAGCTTCCTGATCGACAAGAGCGTGTACGACTGGTCGCCGGCCGCGGCGATCGGCGCGGCGCTGGGCTTCCTGGTTGCGTTCTGGCTGATCTACGACCTCATCTGCCGCAGCCTGGGGCAAAGCAAGAACGGCGACCTCATCGTTGGCGCGCTGGTGCTCGTCTTCGTCGTGTTCGCGTCGTGGCTGTCGTGCCAGTTGTTCGCCGGGCGCGCCGCCTTCTTGCTGGTGGGCGCCATGCTGGCCACCACGATGAGCGCCAACGTGTTCTTCTGGATCATCCCCGGGCAGCGCAAGGTGGTGG
>CAYZGL010000226.1:0-6605 GCA_964477985.1 uncultured Rubrivivax sp.
GACTGGCCCTTCTTCGAGCCGCGCCACCGCCAACTGCAGCGCGAGCTCGACGCCTGGGCCAGCGAGCACATCACGCCGCATGGGCAGCACGACACCGACGCGCAATGCCGCAAGCTGGTGGCCGCGCTCGGCGCCGGCGGCTGGCTGCGCCATGCGGTGGCGGGCACGGCGTTTGGCGGCGCCGGCGAGACCATCGACACCCGCGCGCTGTGCCTGCTGCGCGAAACGCTGGCGCGCCACAGCGGCCTGGCGGATTTCGCCTTCGCGATGCAGGGGCTGGGCTCGGGCGCGATCTCGCTGCACGGCAGCGAGGCGCAAAAGCAGCGCTACCTGACGCGAGTGGCAGCGGGCCAGGCGATCGCCGCCTTCGCGCTGTCGGAGCCGCAGGCCGGGTCGGACGTCGCGGCGCTGAGCTGCAGCGCGCGCATCGACGGCGAGCATGCGGTGCTGAGCGGCGAGAAGACCTGGATCAGCAACGGCGGCATCGCCGACTTCCACGTGGTGTTCGCGCGGCTGGACGACGGCAGCGCTGCGAGCCGCGGCACCAAGGGTATCGACGCCTACATCGTCGATGCCGGCACGCCGGGCTTCGAGGTCGCCGAGCGCATCGAAGTCATCGCACCACACCCGCTGGCCACGCTGCGCTTTGCCGATTGCCGCGTGCCGCTGGCGCAGCGCATCGGTGAGGCCGGCCAGGGTTTCAAGATCGCGATGCGCACGCTCGACGTGTTCCGCACCTCGGTGGCCGCCGCCGCGCTGGGCATGGCACGTCGCGCGCTCGACGAAGCGTTGCAGCGCGCCACCTCGCGGCCGATGTTCGGCCAGCGGCTGGCCGACTTCCAGCTCACACAGGCCAAGCTGGCGACGATGGCCACCACCATCGACAGCGCCGCGCTGCTGAC
Source organism: uncultured Rubrivivax sp. (assembly GCA_964477985.1). GTDB lineage: Bacteria > Pseudomonadota > Gammaproteobacteria > Burkholderiales > Burkholderiaceae_C > Rubrivivax. The sequence continues at coordinate 903 of CAYZGL010000226.1, forward strand.
CTACCGCGCCGCGTGGTGCCGCGACCAGGGCCGCAGCGTCACGCGCGAAGCGGCGATGGCCAAGCTCGCCGCCACCGAAGGCGCGCAGCAGGTGATCGACGCGGCCGTGCAGATCTGGGGCGGCCTGGGCGTGGTCAGCGACATGCCGGTGGAGCAGCTGTACCGGGAGATCCGCGCGCTGCGCATCTACGAAGGCGCCAGCGAAGTGCAGTTGCTGATCATCGCGCGCGAGCTGCTGAAGGAGCTGCCGAAGGACCTGCCCAACTGAAGGAGCACACCATGCCTTCGGCCCACGTCGACACCTTTGCGCGCGACCGCCTGCCCCGCCGCGAGGCGCAGCCCGAGTACCTCTTCACCTTGCCGGCGCTGCAGTTCCCCGAGCGCTTGAACTGCGCCACCGAACTGCTGGACCGCGCGGTGGCCGAGGGCCGCGGCGATCGCCTGTGCATCCAGGCGCCGGGGCTGCGCTGGACTTATGCCGAGCTGCTGGCGCAGGCCAACCGCATCGCCAACGTGCTGGTGCACGACATGGGGCTGGTGCCGGGCAACCGCGTGCTGCTGCGCGCACCCAACAACCCGATGCTGGCCGCATGCTGGTTCGCGGTGGTCAAGGCCGGCGGCATCGCGGTGGGCAGCATGCCGCTGCTGCGCGCCAAGGAGCTGAAGCAGATCGTGCACAAGGCGCAGATCAGCCACGCGCTGTGCGATGGGCGGCTGGCCGAGGAGCTGCGGCTCGCGGCCGCCGAGTGCCCGACGCTGACCCGGTTGCGCTGTTTCAACGGCAGCGGCAGCGGCGGCAGCGGCGGCAGCGGCGACAGCGCAGGCGCCGCCGCCGACCCCGCCCTGTCGCTCGAAGCGGCGATGGCAGCGCACGCGCCGGCCTTCCACAGCCTCGACACCGCCGCCGACGACATCTGCCTGATGGCCTTCACCTCGGGCACCACCGGCAGCCCCAAGGCCACCATGCATTTCCACCGCGACGTGATGGCCGCCTGCGCCTGCTGGCCGCCCAACGTGCTGCGGCCCAGCGCCGACGACATCTTCATCGGCAGCCCGCCGCTGGCCTTCACCTTCGGCCTGGGCGGGTTGCTGCTGTTCCCGATGAGCGTGGGCGCGTGCACCGCGCTGATCGAACGCGTGTCCGCGCCCGAGCTGATGGCCGGGGTGCAGCGCTTCGGCGCCACCGTGATGTTCACCGCGCCGACCTCGTACCGCGCGATCGCGCTGTCGCTGCAGGGCCAGCCGTGGCCGGCGAAGACCTTGCGCAAATGCGTGTCGGCCGGCGAGGCGCTGCCGGCGGCCACCAGCCGGCTTTGGTTCGACGCCAGCGGCCTGCGCATCATCGACGGCATCGGTTCCACCGAGCTGCTGCACATCTTCATCTCGGCCGACGAGCACGACGCGCGCCCCGGTGCCACCGGCAAGGTGGTGCCCGGCTTCGTCGCCTGCGTGATGGACGACGACGGCCGGCCGCTGCCCGCCGGGCAGGTGGGCGCATTGGCGATCAAGGGCCCCACCGGCTGCAAATACCTGGACGATCCACGCCAGGCCAACTACGTGAAGGACGGCTGGAACTACACCGGCGACGCCTACCTGCTGGACGACGACGGCTACTTCCACTACCAGTCGCGCACCGACGATCTCATCATCTCGGCCGGCTACAACATCGGCGGCCCCGAGGTCGAAGAAGTTCTGCTGCGCCATCCCGACGTGGCCGAATGCGCAGTGATCGGCGTGCCCGACGCGCAGCGCGGCCAGATCGTCAAGGCCTTCGTGGTGTTGAAGCCGGGTGCGCAGGCCACGCCGGCCACGGCCGCGGCGCTGCAGGAGCACGTCAAGCAGTCGATCGCGCCGTACAAGTACCCGCGTGCGGTGGTGTTCCGCGCCAGCCTGCCGCGCACCGAGACCGGCAAGCTGCAGCGCTACAAGCTGCGCGAGGAGGGCTGATGGCGGCGGCCGCAAGCTACGCCTTCGAACGCACGCGGCTGGTGCGCTTCGCGCATTGCGATGCGGCAGGCATCATCTTCTTCCCGCAGTACCTGGTGCTGATCAACGACCTGGTCGAGGACTGGCTGGGCGAGGGGCTGGGCGTGCCCAATGCCGAGCTGATCCTGCGGCGGCGCATCGGCACGCCCACGGTGAGCCTGCAGTGCGACTTCCATGCGGTCAGCCATCTGGGCGATCGCATCACGCTGGGGCTGTCGGTGGAGCGCGTCGGAGCCAAGTCGTTCACGCTGCGCCACGGCTGCCGCGCCGGCGGCGAGCTGCGCATGAGCGCGCGCCAGGTGCTGGTGTTCACCGACCTGGACACGCACGGCTCGATCGAGATTCCGCAGGATCTGCGCCGCGCGCTTCACCGTTTCACCCCACCCCGTTTCACCCCACCCGAGGACACGCCATGAAACAAGTGCTGCAACCGGGCGGCTGGGCGCGCCCCAAGGGTTATGCCAACGGCGTGGCGGTGCGCGGCCGGCAGGTCTATGTCGCCGGCATGATCGGCTGGGACGGCCAGGGCCGCTTCCACAGCGACGACATGGGCGCCCAGGTGCGCCAGGCGCTGGCCAACGTGGTCGCGGTGCTGGGCGAAGCGGGGGCGAAGCCCGAGCACATCGTGCGCATGACCTGGTACATCACCGACAAGCGCGAGTACGCCGCCGCCGCGCACGAGATCGGTGCCGCCTACCGCGAGCTGATCGGCGGCTTCGGTGTGGCGATGACCGCGGTGCAGGTGGCCGCGCTGATCGAGGACCGCGCCAAGGTGGAGATCGAGGTCACCGCGGTCGTTCCCGACTGAGACCGGTGCCGTCGGGCGGCTGGGCCGGCGCGTCGTACCAGTGCTCGCGCGGCACCACCTTGGCGCTGGCCGGGTCGCCCAGGTAGTGCGGCGACATGATCTGCACGCCGTGCTCGTTGAACACGTCCTGCACGTTGGCGTGCAGCAGGCTCATCACCTCGGCGCGCGGCCGCGGCTCGCTGGGTACCGCCTGGCACACCAGCCGGTACTCGGGGTAGAAGTCCGACAGCGTCACCTGGAACACGTGCGGCGGCGGGTCGGCGAGCACGCCGGGCGTGCGCCGCGCCGCCTCGACCAGCATCGCATTGACCTGCCGCCACGGCGTGTCGTAGCCGATCGTCACCGTGGTGTCGACGATGAAGCCGCGCCCCTTGACCGTGCGCGAATAGTTGCGCGTGACCGCCCCCAGGATCTGCGTGTTCGAGATCGTCAGCTCCTCGCCCATGCCGGTGCGGATGCGGGTGGTGAAGGTGCCCAGGCCCATCACCGTGCCTTCGTCGCTGCCCACGCGCACATATTCGCCGACGTGGAAGGTGCGGGTGTAGGTCAGGATCAGCCCGCTGGCCAGTTGGCCGACCAGGTTGGACGCGCCCAGCGAGATCATCAAGCCCAGCAGCACCGACAGGCCCTTGAAGGCTTCGGTTTCCGAGCCCGGCAGGTAGGGGTAGGCCATGGCCAGCGCGAACAGCCACACCGCCGCCACGCACAGCCTCGAGGTGGTGACAGCGACATCGGCGTCCAGCCAGTGCAGCTGCACGCGGCCCGACGCCACCTTGGCGAAGAAGCCGCGCAGCATGCGCGTGAGCAGCCAGGCCAGCCAGAAGATCAGGGCCGCGGCGATCAGGTCCGGCACGGCCCGCACGATGCCCAGCGCGAAGCGGGCGAGCAAGTTGAACAGGAACTGGTTGAGCTGCTCGCCCCAGGGCCGCGTGAACGGGAACTGCGCCAGCGACACGCTCAGCCATTCGTAGACCAGCAGCAGCGCCAGGGCCCAGAACAGCAGATTCAGAAAACCCTGCTCGAAGCGCAGCAGGCCCTCGCGCCGCACCAGATCGACCCCGCCGACGCGCAGCCGGTCGGCATGCGCCAGCGTCTTGCGCGTCAGCCAGGCCTGCAGGCGCCCGCGCAGCCTGCGCAGCAGCCACAGCAGCAGCAGCATCAGCACGCCCGCACCCAGCGTCACCAGCGCCGCGCTCAGCAGCGAGCGCAGGTTGCGCGACTCGCGTGATTCATCGATCGCCTGCTGCAGCGCCTGTGCCGCCGCACCGGCGCTGGCCTGCGCGCCGGCGAGCGTGCCCTCGTCGCTGTCTTGCGGCGTGATGGCGAACATCAGCGCGCCGTCGATGCGCACCAGCACGCCCTCGGCGACCTCGGTGAGATCCACCTTCATCTCGCCGCCGTGGCGCAGCGCGGCGCGGATGCGCGCTTCGGCTTCGGCAGCGCGCGCCTGCGCCGCGATGCCGAACAGGCTGGCGCGCAGCGTGGCCACGCCGCGGTTCATGACGACGATGCGCCCCGGCGGCTGCGCCGAGGCCGGGCCGTGCTGCGTCGCCAGATCGGCCAGCGTCGTGAGCCCGGGTGCCGCGGCCGATGCCGCCGCCGGCGCCGCCGCCTGCGCCGCGGCGTGCGGTGCGGCTGCCAGCAAGCACGCCCACAACGCCAGCAGCCCCAGGTGCAGCCAAGGCCGCAGACTCGCTGATCGAACCATCGACTGTCCCGCCTGTGGCCGCTTCGATCGCGGCGAGTCTACCCAAGCACCCCACAGGCGGCCGCCGCGCCGTGGGCGAGCCGGTGCGGGCAAGGCGGCGCCGGACGCGCCGCCGCCCGGCAACGATGCCGCCGTCTGCAACAGGACCATGCTCAACGAATGATCCATCCGAGGAGCATGCTGCCGGCACGGCCACCGTGCTGGCTCGTGAACCCTTCCGGCCCATGCGAGCTTGTCGTGGGCCGCAGCGTGCTGTACCAGTGGAAGGCGGGCAAGGTCGGGCCGCTGGACCGGCACGTGCTGGAGCGGCTGTCGTACCTGTTCGGCTTCCCGCTCAACCGCTGCGGCCCGCAGAACCTGGTCTGGTACAACGTGCTGGCGCTGGCGTATCTGTTCGACGGCAAGCCCGGCGATGCGCTGGGGCGTGCCGCCGCCGCGCTCGCGGTGCGCCCGACCTGGCGCGCGGCCATGCGCACCGCGGCGGCAGCCAGCGCCGCGGCCGGCCAATGGCCGCAAGCCGCCGAGTGGTCACGGCGTGCCGCCGCCGCGCCCGCGGCGTCGGCACGCGCTGCAACCGCTGTGGCGATGCAACCCGCGCTGGGCCGACGACATGCGCCGGCTGGAACATGCGGCGCTGTGCGGCGGTGCCGGCCATCGAGCCTGCGCGCAAGCTCGACGCCGCACCAGCGGCGCCGCTTCGGCCCGGCTCGCGCCGCGCCAATCGACTACTGCGCGCGGATCGGCTCACCCCCAACGATACGGGTGGGCAGGCCATTGACTTGCTGCGGCAGATGCGTGGGCCGCGCCGACGGCGTGTAGTGGATGACGACCACACGCTGCCCATCGGGTTCGCGTTCGATCCACACACCGTCGACGCCCTGCAGCGCCACCGGCGCGCGGCGCGCATCCCAGGTCCAGATCAGCGACCCCGAGTCACCGCCGCGGCTGAAGTCGCCGCTGGCCGCCCGCACCGCGGCGAGAAGGGCCTGTCCGTGCCGGACCGGCTCGGGCGCCTAGCGCAGTGTTCCACGCTGTGCAGCACACAAAACCGCGTCTTTGCCGCCCTGGCGTCGTTGCAAATCCTCGCGATACCTTCGGGTATCGCTGCGGTTTGCGTCTAGCCAGGACGACAAATCCATCGGTTTTCTTACTCATAGGTCAGGAACTTAGGGAACGTACGGTTGCGTATGTGGCGTGCGAA
>CAYZGL010000227.1:0-6546 GCA_964477985.1 uncultured Rubrivivax sp.
GCGCGTCGGCGTCGAAGGGCAGCCAGGCGGCGCCGGTCTTGGCGATGCCCAGCTGCGCGGCCAGCAGCTCGATGCCGCGCGGCAGCCACAGGCCCACCATGTCGCCGGCGCGTACGCCGGCCTCGATCAGGCGGTGCGCGATGCGATCGGCGGCCTGGTCCAGCTCGGCATAGCCGAGCCGCCGCTCGCCGCAGATCAGCGCGGTCTTGTGCGGCAGCCGCGCGGCGGTGGCCTCGAAGATGTCGGCCAGGGTTTCGCCGCGAAGGAACTCGGGCCGGTCGGGGCCGTGCAGGATGGGCTGGGCAGTGGGCATGAGGGGCTGCCGCGAGCCCATCGGGCCCGAACGGCGCGCGCCATTGTGGCCGCGCCCAAGACCGCATCCGCGGCTCGGCCCGGCGGCGGCGCTGACCGCTGCGGCTGCAATGCGCATTTCGACGGCCCCTGGGCACTGCGGGCCGGCGCCGCCGCGCCGCGCCGGCGGATCAGGTGCCGCAGAAGGTGCGGTAGCCGGCGGTGGTTTCGGCCGGCGCCGGCTGTGCATAACGCGCCAGCGGCGCGTCCTCGTCGAAGGGCCGCTGCAGCGCCGCCAGCAGCGCTTCGAAGGCTTGCAGCTCGCCGTGGTCCGACGCCGCGGCCAGGGCTTCTTCGACGCGGTGGTTGCGCGCGATCAGCCAGGGGCTCGCGCGCCGCATGCGCTGCGCGCGCTGCAGCGCGCCGGCGCCTTCGCCGGCGCAGCGCGCGTGCCAGCGCTGCAGCCATGGATTCAGCGCATCGGCCTGCGCGAACAACGCACGCAAGGGGTTGGCGTCGCCCGCCGCCGCATCGGCCAGCCGCCGCCAGCCGAGCGTGAAATCCACGCGCTGCCGCTGCAGCAGGCCCAGCCAGTCGTCCACCAGCGCCGCATCGCCGTCGTCGGCGCGCGCCAAGCCGAGCTTGGTGCGCTGGCCCTGCAGCAGTGCTTGCGCGTACTGCGCGGGGAAGCCGTCGATCACCGCCGTGGCCTGCGCCACCGCTTGCCGCACCGCGGATTCGTCGCCGGCGTTGCACATCAGCGGCAGCAGTGCTTCGGCCAGCCGCGCGAGGTTCCAGCGTGCGGCGGCCGGCTGGTTGCCGTAGGCATAGCGGCCTTGGTGATCGATGCTGCTGAAGACCGCGGCCGGGTCGTAGGCTTCGATGAAGGCGCAAGGGCCGTAGTCGATGGTCTCGCCCGACACCGCCATGTTGTCGGTGTTCATCACGCCGTGGATGAAACCCACGTTCATCCACTGCGCAACGAGCCGCGCCTGGCGCTGCGCCACCGCTTGCAGCAGCCCCAGGCAGGGTTCGCGCGTGAGCGCCAGGCCGGGGTCGTGGCGCGCGATCGCGTAATCGGCCATGCGCCGCAGCGTGTCGAGGTCGCCCCGCGCGGCGAAGTACTGCAAGCTGCCCACGCGAAGGTGGCTGGATGCCACGCGGGTGAGCACCGCGCCGGGCAGCACGGTGTCGCGCACCACCGGCTCGCCGGTGGCCACCACCGCCAGCGCGCGCGTGGTCGGGATGCCCAAGGCATGCATCGCCTCGCCGATCAGCACTTCGCGCAGCATCGGCCCGACCGCGGCCTTGCCGTCGCCGCCGCGCGAAAACGGCGTGCGCCCGCTGCCCTTGAAGGCGATGTCGCGGCGCCGGCCGTGCCGGTCGATCACTTCGCCCAGCAGCAGCGCACGCCCGTCGCCCAGCTGCGGCGAGAAGCCGCCGAACTGGTGCCCGGCGTAAGCCTGGGCGATCGGCTCGGCGCCGTCGGGCACGCGGTTGCCGGCGAGCATGGCGATGCCTTCGGCGCTGGCCAGCGCGCCGGCGTCCAGCCCCAGTTCACCGGCCAACTCGCGGTTCAGGTACAGCAGCGTCGGCGCCGGCACGGCCGCCGGCTGCCAGGCGACGTAGGTGCCGGGCAGGTCGCGCGCGTAGCTGTTGTCGAAGGCGATGTGCATGGTGGCGCGGGCCGACGGCCGCGGTGCACAGTGTGCCGCCGCCGCGCCCACCTTGGCCGCAGCAGGGGCGCACGGGGCTTCGTGCTTCGCCCTGCGCACCGCACTGCGCACCGCCACTGCGCACCGTGCTTCGCACTACTTTACAAAGCTCACCGCGGGCCGAAATCCGGGCCGCGCACACTGAACACCTCGATGCCCAGCGCCGAACCACCCCCACAGCCGACGACGATGCTGCGCGCGCGCACCCTGCTCGCGTGCCTGGGCCTGCTGGCCGGCTGCGCCGCGGTGGGCCCCGACTACCGGGCGCCGCAACCCGAGCTGCCGGCGGCCTGGTCGCAACCCGATACCCCGCAGCCGCCGCCCGCCGCACCGGACAGCCGGTGGTGGCGCCGGTTCGACGACCCCGTGCTGAGCGGCCTGGTCGAGCGCGCGCTGGCCGCCAACCCCGACGTGCGCATCGCGGCGGCGCGGCTGCGCGCGGCGCGCGCCGCCAGTGCGCAGGCCGAATCCCTGCTGTGGCCCAGCGTCGGCGCCTATGGGTCGGCCACGCGTTCGTCCAGCGGCGGCCAGGGTGCGGTGTCCCACTACGGCCTGGGTTTCGACGCCAGCTGGGAGATCGACCTGTTCGGCGGCTTGCGGCGCGGCGCCGAGGCCGCCGGCGCCGGCGCGCAGGCCAGCGCGGCGACGCTCGCGGCAACCCAGGTCTCGCTGGCCGCCGAGGTGGCGCGCGCTTACGTGCAATTGCGCGGCTACCAGCTGCGCGCGGCGATCACGCAGGCCAACCTGGACAACCAGACGCTCACGCTGCAGATCGCGCAGTGGCGCGCGCAGGCCGGGCTGGTGGGCCAGATCGACGTCGAGCAGGCGCGCGCCAACCGCGAGCAAACGCGTGCGCAGCTGCCGGCGCTGCAGGACGCGGCCACGCAGGCGGCCCATGCGCTGGCGCTGCTGCTGAACCAGGCGCCGTCCACGCTCGCGCCCGAGCTGGCGGCCGCGGCCGAGCCGAGCATCCCCAGCGCGGCGGCGCAGCCGCTGGCCGGCATCCCGGCGGACCTGCTGCGCCGCCGGCCCGACATCGTGGCGGCCGAGCGCAACCTGGCCGCCGCCACCGCGCGCATCGGCCAGGCCGAAGCGGCGCGCTACCCGTCGCTGCAGCTCAGCGGCACGCTGGGCCTGCAAGGCGCGGTGCTGTCGGCGCTGAGCGGCAGCGGCGCGGCCACGCGGCTGATCGGTGCCGGGCTGACGGCACCGCTCTTCGACGCCGGGCGGCTGCGCCAGCAGGTGGTGATCCAGACCGCCGAGCAGGAGCAGGCGCTGGCCGCCTACGACGCCGTGCTGATGGCTGCCCTGGGCGACGTGGAAAACGCGCGCTCCGCGCTGGCCAACGGTGCGGTGCGCGCCGACGCGCTGGCGCTGGCGGTGCGTTCGGCGCGCGATGCGGCGCTGCTGGCCGGCTTTCGCTACCAGTCGGGGCTGGTCGACTTCCAGACCGTGCTCGACACCGAGCGCAGCGTGCGCACGCTCGAGGACAGCCAGGCCAGCACGCGCGCGGACAACGTGATCGCGCTGATCCAGCTGTACAAGGCGCTGGGCGGCGGCTGGTCGGCCGACGTCGCGCCCACCACCCCATGAACCCAAGCAACGACCCTTCCGCCGCCGGGCTGGACCAACTGCTCGGCGGCGCTGCGCCGCGCCCATGGTGGCGGCGCAAGACGCCGTGGCTCGTGCTGGCGCTGGCGCTGGCCGCGCTGGCGGCGGCACTGGTGTGGCGCGAGCGCGGCGCCGGCGCGGCCGCGCTGCCGCGCTTCCAGACCGAGCCGGTGCAGCGCGGCACGCTGAACGTGCAGGTGGTGGCCAACGGCACGCTGGCGCCGACGCTGAGCGTGAACATCGGCAGCGAGCTGTCGGGCACGGTGGCCAAGGTGCTGGTGGACATCAACGACACGGTGGCCAAGGGGCAGGTGCTGGCCGAGCTGGACACGACCAAGCTGCGCGACCAGATGGCGCGCTCGCGCGCCACGCTGGCCTCGACCGAGGCCAAGGTGGCGCAGGCCGCGGCCACGCTGAAGGAGGCGCGCGCCAACGTCGCGCGCATGGAAGAGGTGTCGCGCTTGTCCAGCGGGCGCGTGCCCTCGGCCACCGAGTTCGACACCGCGCGCGCCAATGCCGAGCGCGCCGTCGCCGACGAGGCCGCCGCGCGCGCCGCGGTGGCCGACGCCAAGGCCGCGTTGCGCGTGGACGAGACCAACCTGGCCAAGGCCTCGATCCGCTCGCCGATCGACGGCGTGGTGCTGACGCGCAGCGTCGACCCCGGCAACGCGGTGGCGGCGTCGCTGCAGGCGGTGACGCTGTTCACCCTCGCCGCCGACCTGCGGCAAATGAAGCTGCAGGTCAACGTCGACGAGGCCGACGTCGGCCAGGTGCGCCCGGGCCAGCGCGCGAGCTTCACCGTGGCGGCATGGCCCAACCGCAGCTTCCCCGCCGAGATCACGCGCGTGGGCTTCGGCTCGACGCTGAAGGAAAACGTGGTGACCTACGTCGCCGAGCTGAGCGTGGCCAACGACGAGCTGCTGCTGCGCCCGGGCATGACCGCCACCGCCAGCATCGCCGCGGTGCAGCGCCAGGATGTGCTGCTGGTGCCCAACGCGGCGTTGCGCTTCACGCCGGGCGCGGCCCCGGCCAAGGCGGCGGCGGGCGGCGCGGAGTTGCTGAGCAAACTGATGCCCGGGCCGCCGCGCGGCGCGCCCAAACGCGCCGGCGCGGTCGACGTGAAGCATGCCGAGCGCAAGCTGTGGCTGCTGCGCGACGGCGCGCCGGTGGCGGTGAGCGTGACCGCGGGCCTGAGCGACGGGCGGCGCACCGAGATCAGCGGCGCCGTGCACGAGGGCGACGCCGTGATCGTCGACCAGTTGGCCGGGCCGCCGCGGTGAGCCAAACCCCGCTGATCCCTTTGATCCGTCTGCGCGGCGTGACGCGCGTGTACGGCCAGGGCCAGGCGATGGTGCGCGCGCTGGCCGGCGTGGACCTGGACATCGAGGCCGGCGAGTTCGTCGCCATCATGGGCCCCAGCGGCTCGGGCAAGTCCACCGTGATGAACCTCATCGGCTGTCTGGACACGCCGTCGGCCGGCGCCTACCTGTTCCGCGGCGTGCACGTGGAGCGGCTGTCGCGCGACCAGCGCGCGCGGCTGCGCCGGCGCCACCTGGGTTTCGTGTTCCAGGGCTTCAACCTGCTGGCGCGCACCAGTGCGCTGGAAAACGTCGAGCTGCCGCTGCTGTACCGCGGCGAGCCGGCGGCGGCGCGCCACGCCGCGGCGCGCGCCGCGCTGGCGTCGGTGGGGCTGCAAGGGCGCGAGGGGCATACGCCGGGCGAGCTGTCGGGCGGGCAGCAGCAGCGCGTGGCGATCGCCCGCGCCATCGTCACGCAGCCCACCGTGCTGCTGGCCGACGAGCCCACCGGCAACCTGGACACGCAGCGCAGCCGCGAGATCATGGAGCTGCTGTCGGCGCTGAACCGCGAGCGCGGCATCACGGTGCTGATGGTCACGCACGAAGCCGACATGGCGGCCTATGCGCAGCGCACCGTGCGCTTCGTCGACGGGCTTGTCGCCTCCGATACGCGCCAGCCGCGCCAGCCGCAAGCCGAGCAGGCCGCCTGATGCTGTGGAACAGCCTGCTGCTGGCGCTGCGCTCGATCCGGCGCAACCTGCTGCGTTCGTTCCTCACCGTGCTGGGCGTGGTCATCGGCGTGAGCGCGGTGGTGACGATGGTCACGCTGGGGCAGGGTGCCACCGCCGCGGTGCGCAGCCAGATCGCCGGGCTGGGCAGCAACCTGCTGCAGATCCGCCCCGGGCAGCGGCTGGGGCCGGGCGCGAGCATCGGCGTGCCGGCATTCACCGAAGCCGATGCGCAGGCGATCCAGACGCAGCTCGGCGGGCTGCGTGCGGTGGCGCCCGAGCAGCGCTCGTCGGCCACCGTCGTGGCCGGCGCGCGCAACTGGGCCACCAGCCTGATCGGCACCACCGACGCGCATTTCGACACCAGCAACTGGACGCTGGCGTCGGGCCGGCGCTTCGAGCCGAACGAAGAGCGCGCCGGCGCGGCGGTGTGCGTGATCGGCGCCACGGTGCAGCGCGAGCTGTTCGCCGGGGTCGACGCGCTGGGCCAGCAGCTGCGCGTGAAGAGCTTCTCCTGCGAGGTGGTGGGCGTGCTGGCCGCCAAGGGCCAGGCGGCGATGGGCATGGACCAGGACGACATGGTGGTGCTGCCGCTGCGCACGCTGCAGCGCCGCGTCACCGGCAGCACGCGCGTCAACACCTTGCTGGTGTCGGTGCGCGACGAGGACGGCATCGACCGCGCCCGCTCGGCGCTGACGCAGCTGCTGCGCGAGCGGCGCAAGCTGGCGGCGGACGACGACGACAACTTCAACGTGCTGGACACGCGGCAGATCGCCGACACGCTGTCGGGCACGACGCAGGTGATGACCACGCTGCTGGGCGCGGTGGCCGCGGTGAGCCTGCTGGTGGGCGGCATCGGCATCATGAACATCATGCTGGTCAGCGTCACCGAGCGCACGCGCG
>CAYZGL010000228.1:0-6519 GCA_964477985.1 uncultured Rubrivivax sp.
GCGGTCATTCTTCGGACATCCATCTGTTGCCTATATTACTGACTGCTGAGTAAGGCGCTTGGTGCGGGCCGCGGGCGGCGCGCAGCATGGCGCCGGGGCTGTGCTCCAATCGCTGGCGATGTCCGACCGACCGACCCTCAAGCTCAAGCCCGGCGCGAAGCTGCGCGATCCGCAGCGCTCGCGCGTGCGCGCGGGCAGCGCGCCGCACAAGACGGGCAGCACCGACGCAAGGCGCCGCGACGCCGCAGCCGACGCACCAAGGCCCAAGCCGCCGGCCGCGCCCCGCGAGCGGCTGCAGGCGCGGCGCGAGGCCCCGCCCGAGCGGCGCGGGCTCCCGCCCGAGCGGCGCGATCAAGCGAAGCCGCCGCCCCGACCGCCCGCGCCGAAGCCGGACGACGCACCCGCCCGGCGCGAGCCGCGCATGCGCCCGCCGGCTGCGCCCACAGCGGCGGCTGCGCCGGCGCCGCGGCCTCGCGCCGCGCCGCTGCGCCAGCAGCCGCCGGCGCCCCCCGAGGGCATCCGCCTGTCCAAGCTGCTGACCGAACGCGGCGTGGCCTCGCGCCGCGAGGCCGACGACTGGATCGCCGCCGGCTGGGTGCGTGTGGACGGGCGCATGGCGGTGCTGGGCCAGCGCGTGCGCCCCGAGCAGCACATCGACATCGACCCGCTGGCGCGGCGCCAGCAGGCGCGCAGCGTCACCATCCTGCTGCACAAGCCGGTGGGCTACGTCAGCGGCCAGCCCGAGGACGGCTACCCCAGCGCGGCGACGCTGGTGACCGAGGCCCACCGCTGGGCCGACGAACGCCGGGCCTTCCACCCCGGCCACGCGCGCGGCCTGGCGCCGGCCGGGCGGCTGGACATCGATTCCACCGGCCTGCTGGTGCTGACGCAGGACGGGCGCATCGCCAAGCTGCTGATCGGCGAGAACTCGCTGGTGGAAAAGGAATACCTGGTGCGCGTGGCCCATGCCTTTGCCGACGGCGTGCCCGACTCCGCGCTGCGCCTGCTGCGCCACGGCCTGGAGCTGGACGGCCAGCCGCTGAAGCCGGCCAAGGTGAGCTGGGCCAACGAAGACCAGCTGCGCATCGTGCTGCAGCAGGGCAAGAAGCGGCAGATCCGCCGCATGTGCGAAGCGGTGGGGCTGCAGGTGATCGGCTTGAAGCGCATCCGCATCGGCAGCGTCGTGCTGGGCAAGCTGCCCGCCGGGCAGTGGCGCTACCTGCGCGACGATGAGCGCTTCTGAGCGCCCCAGGGCCGGGCTGCGCCCAGCCCGCCATCGGACTTGCAGGTCCGATGGCCCTCGCCAGGCGAAGAACAGTCCGCAGCGGACTGTTCTTCGTCCGGGCTCGGCCCGCCCGCGGGGGTCAAGGAAACTTGGGGCGGCCCGGCGTTTCCTTGAGAGCCGGCCGTCGCCGGCGCGCGCGCTCGCATGGGGCCGGCGCTGACGGTCGCGCTGCTGGCGCTGCTGCTGGGCACGCAGCCGATCACGACCGACCTGTACCTGCCGGCGCTGCCGGGGCTGGCGGCGCAGCTGCAAGCGCCGATGGGGCGGGTGCAGGCCACGCTGTCGGCGCTGCTGTTCGCCTTCGGCATCGGCCAGTTGCTGCTGGGGCCCGCGGCCGACCGCTACGGCCGCCGCCCGGTGCTGCTGGCGGGGCTGTCGTTGATGCTCGCGGCCAGCGTCGGCAGCGCGCTGGCCGCCGACATCGACGCGCTGGTGGCCTGGCGCGCACTGCAAGGCCTGGGCATGGCCGCGGCGGTGGTGTGTGCGCGCGCGATGGTGCGCGACCTGTACCCGCCCGGCGAAGGCGCGCGCGTCATGTCCAAGGCGCTGACCGGGCTGGGTTTCATCGCGCTGGCCAGCCCCTTGCTGGGCGGTGTGCTTGCCAGCTGGCTGGGCTGGCGCCATGCGCTGGCGGCGATCGGCGTCTTCGCCGCGCTGTGCCTGGCGCTGGTGGCGCTGCACATGCCCGAGACCGCGCCGGCGCGCAACCGCAGCGCGATGCACCTGCGAGCGATGCTCGCGCAGTGGGGCCGCATCGCGCGCCACCGCGGCTTCAGCGCCTGGGCGCTGCTGGTGGCCTGCACCTACGGCGGGCTGTTCGCCTTCCTCGCCAGCTCGGCCTTCGTCTTCATCGAGGTGCTGGGCACCTCGCGCGTGGCCTGCGGCGCCTTCATCGCCGGCAATTCGGTGTGTTACATCGCCGGCACCTTCGTCTGCCGGCGCTGGCTGCCGCTGCACGGGCTGAGCGGCGCGGTGCGGCGCGGCGCCGTCTTTTCGCTGGCCGGCGGGGTGTCGATGCTGGCGCTGGCCTGGGCCGGCGTGGCCAGCCCGTGGGCGATCGCGCTGCCGCAGTACGTGTTCGCCTTCGGCCACGGCATCCACCAGCCCTGCGGCCAGGCGGCGGTGGTGGCGCCGTTCCCGCAGCATGCCGGCGCGGCATCGGCGCTGGCCGGCTTCATCCTCGCCGCCACCGCGGTGGTGATCGGCGCCTGGCTCGGGGTGGCGATGGACGGCACGGTGCTGCCCCCGGTGCACACCATCGGGGTGATGGCGCTGGCCACCGCGCTGGTGGCCTGGACGCTGGTGCAGCGCCACGGCGAGCGGCTGTGAGCCGGCTGCGCGTTCGATGGTGAAGCAGCGCAGGCAGCATTCGGCACGTTGCCGACCTTCGGCGCCGTGTCCCGAGATCACGCTTGCGGCCATCAAGAGTCGTTCGCCCATGTCGCGCCGAGCGTCCGGCCCTACCCGCAGGGCAGACGCCCGAGTCGGCGCGGAGAAAGACCGCAACGCGGCGCAACGGCCGGTCGGGGACACAGCTGCGCTGGGGTGGCGCGCGTAGCGCGAGGGGCGCGACCGCCGCTGTGAGAAGGGGACGGGAGCCATGAGGTTGCATACAGTAGCACCTGGTGCTATAAATCGACCAAGGAGACGCTTGAATGGCGGTCTACAAGACGAAGTGGTTCGACCGCTGGGCACGGAAGGAAGGGTTGGCCGACGCAAGCCTGTGCGCCGCTGTGTATGAAATGGTGAGCGGCCTGATCGACACCGACCTCGGCGGCGGTCTCGTCAAGAAGCGCGTCGCGCGGCCCGGGCAGGGAAAGAGTGGCGGCTTTCGCACGCTGGTCGCCACGAACAAGGGAAACCGTTGGGTCTTCGTATTCGGCTTCCCGAAGAATGAGCGCAGCAACATCGACAGGGATGAAGCCGAAGCCTTGAAGAAGTTGGCGGCGCACCTGCTGTCGTTGGCGCCGCAGGCGGTGGGCAAGGCACAGCGTGCCGGCGAGTTGATTGAGGTGAACTGCGATGCGGAGAACTAAATCCCCCATCTTGGATGCCGTACATGAAACGGCGAAGGGGCTGCACAAGGCCGGCGTGATGGACCAAATCACGCTGCGTGAATTCGACCAGATGTGCGTGCCGCTGGTCGAACCGCTGGCGCCCGCCCAGATCAAGCGCATCCGCGAGAACTCGCACGTCAGCCAGGCAGTCTTCGCGCGGCTGCTGAACACGAGCCTCTCGACCGTTCAGAAGTGGGAGATCGGCCAGAAGAAGCCCACGGGCACTGCGCTGAAGCTGCTGCACCTCGTGCAAAAGCGCGGGCTGGAGGTTGTTGCGGCATAGCGTCGCGCCGCACCCTCAATGCGACGTGCCCTCGGAGCGCGTGATCTTGTTCCACACGTTGTACTTGCCCACCGGCTTGCTCATCGGCAGCCGCTTGACCTCCTTGAACGTGGCCGCGTCGTAGACGATCAGCGCGCCGTCGTTCTCGTACAGGCTGGCCAGCGCGTAGCGGCCGTCCTTGGTGAACTCGATGTGCGACAGCGTGCGCCCCGGCTCGCGCACCTGCGCCACCGCTTGCAGCGTGCGCTTGTCGATGATGGTCAGCGTGTCCTTGGCCGCCGGGCTCATCATCGAGTCGGTCCAGGCGTAGGGCGTGGCCTCGTGGCTGCGCAGGAAGAAGCCCGGCCCCGGCGTGGCGATGGTCTTCACCGGCTTCCAGCTGCGCGTGTCGATGACGTCGAGCGCGCCGTCCTTCAGGTTCGGGCTGGCCAGCAGCGTCGTGCCGTTCCACGCGAAGGTGATGCCCGAGCCCAGGTGCGGCATGCCGGCGATCGGCAGCTCGGCGATGGTGCGGCGCTGGTCGAGGTCGACCACCTGCGCCTTGGGCAGCACGCCGTCCTTGGGCCGGGTCGCGCCCAGCGCGTGGCGGTAGGCCGGATCGAAGAAGAAGTCGTCCAGCGACGCGTCCAGATCGATGCGGCGCACCGCGTGGAACGCCGCCTTGCCACCGTCGGCCCCCGCACCGTCGGCCCCGGGCTTGATCTTGGCGTCGTAGCCGATCTCCCACAGCTCGGGCAGGTCCTTCAGCGCGACGATGAAGCTGCGCCGCGGCGCCGCGTCGTACACCGCCGACACGCGCGAGCTCGCCTGTGCGTCGCGCGTGGTCGCGGCGAAGGTCTTGACCAGGTTCAAGCCGGCGTCGAACAGCGCCAAGGTGTGCGGAAAGTAGTTGGCCGCCAGCACCCACTTGCCGTCGGCGCTGACCGCGATGTTGCGCATGTTCAGCCCGGCGCGCACCTCGGCCACGACCGTCAGGTTCCACAGGTCGTACTTGGTGATCCAGCCGTCGCGCGAGCCGAAGTAGACAAAGCGCCCGTCGGGCGAGAACTTCGGCCCGCCGTGCAGTGCGTAGCGGCTGGCGAAACGGTGGACGACCTCGAAGCGGTCGCCGTCGACCAGCGACACATGGTGGTCGCCGCCTTCGACGACGACGAACAGGTTCATCGGGTCGGCGCGCCAGACCGGCTTGTGCGGCAGCTTCGCGGCGTCGGCGGCGACCACGCGCGACGCGCGGATGTTGTCTTCGGTCCAGGCCGGCGCGGGTTGCACCGGCGTCGTGATCCACGCGGCCAGCGCGGCGATCTCGTCCTTGGACAGGCGATCGCCGAAACCGGGCATCTGCGTCGCGGGCCGGCCGTTGCCGATGACCTGCAGCGACTCGGCGCGGCGCAGCCGCTCCAGGCTTTCGGGCAGCAGCGCCGGGCCCATGCCGCCGGTACGCTGCTCGCCGTGGCAGGCGGCGCAGTGCTCGCGGTACAGCGCTTCGGGCGCGACCATGGTGCCGGCCGCCGCCGGCGGGGCGGTCCCCGGTTCGGCCGGGCGCGCGAGGTCCGCGCCCAGCGCGACCAGGACCGCGGCCAGCGCCGCGCGCCAGGCCGGGCCCACCGTGCGGCCGATCAGCCGACTCATGCGCGCGCCGCGGCGTTCACTTCGCCTCCACGGCGACCGGGTCGATTCGCGGCCTGCCCTTGTCGACCACCAGCGTGTTCAGGATCCGCGCCGGCGTCGTGCCGACGTTGACCAGCTGGTGCACGGTGCCGCGTGGGCTGGCATAGCCCTGCCCGGCGGTGTAGCGCCTGGGCTCCTGGCCCGGCACGCGCATCTCGACCGTGCCTTCGACGACGGTGCCGATGCAGTCGCCCGGATGCCGGTGGACCGGGGTCGAGGCGCCGACCGCGAGCGTCGCCGAGACGAGCACGGCCTCCTTCGTGTCGTCGCCGCTGATCGGCGCGCTGATCAGCGGTGCCGAGACGAAGCCGGCTGCGGCAGGTGTCGCCGGGGCCGGAGCCGGGGCCTGTGCCAGGGCCGGCACGCAGGCCAAGCCGGCCAGACCGGCGATCCAGCGTCGCCGCGGCGTCGGCGCCGGGCTTCGACAGATGAGGTTCATCGATGTCCTCGAAGGCGCCGCCGCCATGGCGGCCGGCACTGACTCTAGGTGCCCGACGGCCGCGCGGGGTTGATTTCCGGCAAGCCGCCGATCACTCGGCCGCGACCACCGGCACCCGGCGGCGGGCGGCGAAGGGCTTCGGCGCGACCCGCGCGCCGCCGGCCCCGCCGATCTCGTAGTCGTCGAGGTAGCAGCCCGGGTCCTCGGCCCACGGGTTGCCGGTGACCTGCTGCGCGCGCACGCGCGTGTTGCCGCCGCAGATGTCCAGGTGCGCGCACGCCGCGCAGCGGCCTTGCACCGGGCGGCGTGCGGCCTTGAGCCCGGCCATCAGCGGCTCGCTGGTGTCCTGCCAGATGGCGGAGAACGGCCGCTCGCGCACGCTGCCCAGGCTGTGATGCCACCACATCGTGTCCGGGTGCACGTGGCCGAGGTTGTCGATGTTGGCGACGTTGACGCCGCTGGAGTTGCCGCCCCAGGCCACCAGGTGCGCGCGCAGCGCGTCGTGCCACTGCGGCCAGCGCGCATCGGCCCAGCGCAGCAGCCACGGGCCGTCGGCGTCGTTGTTGCCGCTGACGTATTCCTCGTCGCGGCCCTCGCACACCGCCTGCCAGGCGGTGTCGAACAACAGCTCCATCGCCTCGCGCGTGGCGTCGAAGCGCGCATCGCGCGCGCGGTGGATGTTGCCGCGCCCGGCGTAGTTCAGGTGTGAGAAGTAGAACTTGGCGATGCCCTCGTCGCGCATCAGCGCCAGCAGCGCGCGCAGGTCGTGGTCGTTCATCGCCGTCAT
>CAYZGL010000229.1:0-6456 GCA_964477985.1 uncultured Rubrivivax sp.
GACGCACTCGTTCGCTCGGCGGCGCCGACCGAATGCTTCACAGGCTCTGAGCCCGGCCTGCGAAGTCGGCGCCACGGTCAGCGCCGCCGGGGCGCTTGCCGCAGCAGTGGGTGCATCGGCCGCCGCCGCGCGGCCGGCCAGCGCCGACCCGCCGATCGCCAGCGTCGACGCCAGCATGCCGCGGCGTTCGAGCGAAATCCTGTTCATCGTGTGCGCCCCTTCAGTTCGCGGCCAACAGCGTGCGCAGGCGCAGCCGGGTGATATGGCCGATCTGCTCGAGCGCCGCGGCGAACTCGCTGCCCGAATCCTGCGCAACGCGGCGGCGCAGCTCGGCGAAGATCTGCTCGCGGCTGTGGCGGCGCACGGCGATGATGAACGGGAAACCGTGGCGCTGGCGGTACTCGGCGTTCAGCCGCTTCATCTCGGCCATCTCGCCGGGCGTCAATGCATCGAGCCCGGCGCTGCGCTGCTCGTGCACCGAATCCTGCGTCATCGTGCCGGCGCGGGCTTCGCGGCCGGCGAGCTCGGGGTGCGCGCACAGGAAGTCGATCTGCACCGCCTGCGGCGCGCGCCGCACGACGCCGAGCATCGCGGCGTGCAGCGCGTCTGCGCTGGCGAAGGGGCGCTGCGCCCAGGCCTGCTCGGCGACCCACGGCGAATGCTCGAAGGTCGCGCCGACCGCGGCGACAAACTCGTCCTGGTCCATCGCATTCAGCGCGTCCAGGTCCTGCAGGGCGAGGGGGGTGTCCAATTCGTTCTCCACTCGGTTCTCCACTCGGTTGTCCACTCGGATCTCAGTGCGCCAGCGCCGCTGCGCCGCCGACCGTCTTGTTGAAGCGCGGGATCAGCGCCAGGATCAGCAGCGTCGCGCAGATCTCGACCGCGGCCACGACGAACAGCCCCGGCGACAGGCTGCCGGTGTTGGTCTTGATCATGCCCAGCATGAAAGGCGCACCGAAGCCCGCCAGGTTGGCGACCGAGTTGATCAGCGCCACGCCGCCGGCTGCGGCCGTGCCCGACAGGAAGCGGTTGGGCATCTGCCAGAACACCGGAATCGCGCTCATCGTGCCGACGATGGCCAGCGTCAGCCCCACCAGCACCGCCAGCGCACTGTGGCCAAGCGACAGCGCGATCACCAGCAGCGATGCGGCGCCGAGCGCGGCGGCCAGGCCGCAGTGCCAGCGCGACTCCTGGTGCTTGTCGGAGCGGAAGCCGTTGTAGATCATGCCGGCCGCGCCGCACAGGTAGGCGAAGGCCATGATCCAGCCAACCGCCAGCGGGTTGGTGAAGCCGACTTCCTTGACCAGCGTCGGGCCGTAGAAGGTCAGCGACGAGTTGGCGGCGATGATGCAGAAGTAGATCGCGATCAGGATCCAGATCTTGCTGTCGCGCAGCGACTTCAGCATGCTGTGCTCGCGGTCGCCCAGCGCCTTGTGGTCGCGCTCGAGGTCGTCGTGCACCAGCTGGCGCTCGCGCGCCGTCAGCCACTTGGCCTGTTCGGGCTTGTCGGTCAGGTAGAAGAAGGTGACGACACCGGCGATCACCGACGGGATGCCTTCGAGCAGGAACACCCACTGCCAGCCCGACCAGCCGTTGAGGCCGTTGAAGCTGGTCATGATCCAGCCGGCCAGCGGCCCGCCGATCACGCCCGCCAGCGCCGAGGCCGACATGAACATGCCGAAGGCCTTGGCGCGCCGGTCGTTCGGGAACCAGTAGGTCAGGTACAGGATGATCCCGGGGTAGAAGCCGGCTTCGAACACGCCGAGCAGGAAGCGCAGGAAATAGAACATCTGCGGCGTCGTCACGAACATCATCGCGATGCTGGTCAGGCCCCAGCCGATGGTGATGCGCATGATCGTCTTCTTCGCGCCGATCTTCTGCAGCAGCAGGTTGCTCGGCACCTCGAAGAAGAAGTAGCCGAGGAAGAAGATGCCGGCGCCCAGGCCGTAGATCGCCTCGCTCCACTTCAGGTCGTCGAGCATCGTCAGCTTGACGAAGCCGATGTTGACGCGGTCGATCCAGGCCAGGATCCACAGCGCCATCAGGAAGGGGATCAGGCGGAACAGGATCTTCTTGTAGGTCTGTTCGAGCTCGGTGTGCGCTGCGCCGCTCCTGGGCGCGGCAGCCGCGGTGGGCTGGGTCATGGTTGCCTCCGGTTCGGTAGGGGCCCGCTTTGGCGGGCTGGTTCGCGGGCGGCCGTTCTTGGGTGCGGCGTGGTGCGCGATCATGACGAAGCGGCGGCGCCGTGCGCGCCGATCGCGGAATCTGCGATATCTGCAAATTCGCATAGTGGTCGGTGTAGGCTTCGCGGCCCGGACCCGCGGCCGCGATGAAGCACCCCCACTCCGCCCTGGACGTCCAGCTGCTGCGCGTGCTGGTCACGCTCGTTGCCGAGCGCAGCGTGTCGCGCACCGCGGCCCGGCTGAACCAGACGCAGCCGGCGGTCAGCACCGCGCTGCGCAAGCTGCGCGAGCTGTGCAACGACGCGCTGCTGGTGCGCGAGCGCAGCGGCATGGTGCCGACCGAGCGCGCGCTGCAGCTGCGCGAGCATGCGCTGGCCGCACTGGCGCAGATCGACGCGATGCGCGCCGGGCCGGCGCGCTTCGAGCCCGCGCACAGCACGCAGACCTTCCATGTCGCCTCGCCCGACTACCTGGCGATGGGTTTCCTCGGCGGCGTGGTCGAGCGCGTGCGCCGCGAGGCGCCGCGCGCGCGGCTCGAAGTGCACCCGCTGGCGGCCGACTACGACTACGAGCAGGCGCTGGCCGACGGCCATCTGGACATCGTGATCGGCAACTGGCCGCAGCCGCCGCAGCGGCTGCACCTGTCGCTGCTGCTCGAAGACGAACTGGTGTGCCTGGCGAGCCGCCACAACCCGCTGGTCGAGCGCGGCCTGACGCTGGACAGCTACCTGGCCGCGGCGCATGTCGTGCCGGCGCCGTATTCGCGGCAGCAGCGCGGCGTGGTCGAGACCTTCCTCGCGGCGCGGCGGCTGTCGCGCGACGCACGCGTGGTCGTGCCCTATTTCGAGGTGGCGCCGTACCTGCTGGTCGACAGCGACCTGCTGTTCACGACCGCGCGGCACTTCGCGCTGCACTTCGCGCGCAGCCTGCCGCTGGCGGTGCTGCCGCTGCCGATCGAATTCCCGCGCATGCGCTTTTATCAGCTGTGGCACGAGCGTTCGCAGCAACAGCCCTCGCACCGCTGGCTGCGCTCGCTGCTGACCGACGCGGCCAGCCGGCTCGCCGCGCCGGCCGACGGCAACGCGGCCGGCTGACGCTGAAGCCGGCCGCCACGCCCGTGCCGGCCCGCAGCACGCTCGCCTGGCGCGACGGCCGGCCCGACGGGCGGGCCCACTGCCGATGGAACTACCGGCCCAGATCCCCGGCGGCCGGCGCCGCGCGGCCCAGCACCCCGAGCACGCTCGCGTACAACTGCTCGCGGCTGGCCATCACCTCGAGCGCACCGCGCCGCACCAGCGTTTCACGCTGTGCCACCGCCCAGCTGCCCGCGTAGACGAGCACCGGCGGGCCGCCGCGCAGCGCGGCCTGTTCCAGAAAGGCCGCACCGGCGGTGGCCGAGCGATCCGACGAGCCGCGGCGGCCCAGGTCGGTGATCACCAGGTCGTAGCTCTGCGCCACCAGCTGTTCCAGCGCCTCGCCGGTGGACACCACGTTGTCGAAGACGATGCCGTGCGGGCGCAGCCACTTGCGCTCGGCTTCGTTGTTGGCCGGCCGGTCGTCGACCCACAACACCCGCGCCGCCGGCCGCGGCGTGCTGGCCAGCGCCGGCACCGCCGCCACGCAGGCGTCGATGTCGGCGCTGAGCGAAGCGCGGCGCAGCACCAGCGCGTTGCGCCGCGTGATCCAGCGCAACGCGGCCGGAAGTTGTTCGTCGGCCGGCATCACGCCGCCATCCACCAGCACCGGTGCCACCGTGGCGCCGTGGAAGCGCGCGCGCTGCCATTCGTAGGCGACGACGTTGGCCGGCTCGTGCAGCCGCTGCGCGTCGAAGCCCGGGCCGATCAGCGCGAACATCAGCTGGCTGCCCGACACCGCGCCCGCGATGGCCTGGCGATACAGCGCGCCGCTGCCGATGCTGCCGGTATCGACGAAGGCCTCGTGGGCGCCGCAGCGCAATGCGTAGCCCAGCGCGTGCGCGGCAAACAGCGTGTCGGCACGCTGGTAGGAAACGAAGACCTTCATGGCGTATGGGCCAGCCGGGCGGCGCCGCGCGGGCTGCGGCGCACTGCCGCGCTGCGGCCGGGCCCGCGGCTATTCGTGCCGCACGATGTCGACCGAAATCTCCACCGCCGCCACCGTGCCACGGTTTTCCAGCCAGTGCGTGGTGTGCCTGTCCTCGGGCCAGCCCAGGCCCGGGCCGTAGTCGGTGGCAACGCCGTTGCGGTGGTCGGTGATGGTGCCTTGCAGGATGTAGACGGTGCCGGGCCGATCCGCGTGGCTGTGCAGCGGGCCGAAGACGCCGCCGGGCTCGATCGTCACCCGCCGCATGCGCAGCCGGCGCCCGGCCATGCCCTCGATCTCGGGGCCGAGGTCCAGCGACGACAGCAGCTCCACCGTCACACCCCGGGTCTCGGGTACCGCCTGTTCGTTGCCCATCGTGCGCCCCTCCTGCAGTGTGCGCAGCGCCGGCGCGGGAGCCGCTCCCGCCCGGCGCCGCACGGCCAGTCTCGCGCAAACGCCCGGCGGCGGCAAGGCGCCCGCCGGGGCCACGGGCCGCGGTCCCCCGCCACGGCGGCGCGCTTCAGATCATCGCCGCCGGATCGGCCAAGGGCGGCTGCGCCGCGCCGTCGGCAAAGCGCGTGACGCGCCGCGCGCGCAGGTGCACGCGGCTGCCGCTGCGCAGGTCCAGGCGCGCACGCAGCACCGTGAACTCGCTGCGCGGCATCTCGACGTCGACGTAGCTGCCGTCGTCGTCGCGCTTGAACTCGATGCGCGTGTGCGCGCCCACCGTCAGCACCTGCGACAGCGTCACCGCCAAGGTGCCGGCGTGCGGCTCGGCGACGATGTCCAGCTCGTGCGGGCGCACGTACACCGTGTCGACCTCGCACGCCACACCGCCCGGCGCATGCGCGGCGTCGCCGAGCCGGCCGTGGAACAGGTTGACGTCGCCCAGGAACTGCAGCACGAAGGGGCTGGCCGGGTGGTCGTAGACCTCGTCGGGCGTGCCCTGCTGTTCGATGCGGCCGTGGTTCATGACCACGATGCGGTCGGCCACTTCCATCGCCTCGTCCTGGTCGTGCGTGACGAACACGCTGGTGACGTGCATCTCGTCGTGCAGCCGGCGCAGCCAGCGGCGCAGCTCCTTGCGCACCTTGGCGTCCAGGGCGCCGAAGGGCTCGTCGAGCAGCAGCACCTTCGGTTCCACCGCCAAGGCGCGCGCCAGCGCGATGCGCTGGCGCTGCCCGCCCGACAGCTGGTGCGGGTAGCGCTGCGCCACCCAGTCGAGCTGCACCAGCTTGAGCAGCGCCATCACCTTAGACTCGATCTGCGCGTCGGACGGCCGGCGCGCTTTGGGCCGCACGCGCAGCCCGAAGGCGACGTTCTCGAAGATCGTCATGTGGCCGAACAGCGCGTAGTGCTGGAACACGAAGCCGACGTTGCGCTCGCGCACGCTGGTGTTCGTCGCGTCCTCGCCGTGGAACCGCACCTTGCCGCTGTCGGGCACTTCGAGCCCGGCGATGATGCGCAGCAGCGTGGTCTTGCCCGAGCCCGAAGGCCCGAGCAGCGCCACCAGCTCGCCGGCCGGGATGTCCAGGTTCAGGTTGTCGCAGACGACGGTGGCGCCGAAGCGCTTGTTCAGGTTGCGGATCTCGATGCTCATTCGTCGAATTCCAAAGTCATTCACCGCGCTCGCCGAGCGCGCGCCGTTGGTGCTTGACGCGCTGCTCGACGAAGTACTTCAGCCCCAGCGTCACCAGCGCCAGCAGCGCCAGCAGCGAGGCCACCGCGAAGGCCGCGGCGAACTGGTATTCGTTGTAGAGAATCTCGATGTGCAGCGGCATGGTGTTGGTCTGGCCGCGGATGTGGCCCGACACCACGCTGACCGCGCCGAACTCGCCCATCGCGCGGGCGTTGCACAGGATCACGCCGTACAGCAGCGCCCACTTGACGTTGGGCAGCGTGACGCGCCAGAACACCTGCCAGCCGCTGGCGCCGAGCACGCGCGCGGCTTCTTCCTGCTCCACGCCTTGCGCCTGCATCAGCGGGATCAGCTCGCGCGCGACGAAGGGAAAGGTGATGAACAGCGTGGCCAGCACGATGCCGGGAACGGCGAAGATGATCTTGATGTCGTGCGCCGCCAGCCAGGGGCCGAACCAGCCCTGCAGCCCGAACACCAGCAGGTAGATCAGGCCGGCGATGACCGGGGAGACACTGAAGGGCAGGTCGATCAGCGTCAGCAGCAGGTTCTTGCCGCGGAAGTCGAACTTGGCGA
>CAYZGL010000230.1:0-6387 GCA_964477985.1 uncultured Rubrivivax sp.
GCCGGCACCGGCGGCTGCACCGCCTACGACGTGGTGCTGATCCTGCAGCGCGGCCGGCACCAGGTCAGTGGCTGCACGGTCAAGCTCAGCGCCGAGCGCGCCGACACCGATCCGAAAGTGTTCACTCGCATTCACATGCACTTCACGGTCAGCGGCAAGGGTCTGAGCGAGGCTGTCGTGGCGCGGGCGATCCAGCTGTCGCACGAAAAATACTGTTCGGCCAGCGCGATGCTGGCCCACACCGCGCAGATCAGCACCGGCTTCGACATCGTCGAAGCCTGAGCGCAACCTGGGCCGGGCTGCGCCCCGCGCGGCCCGAGCGGGGCTCGAGCAAAAGCCGGGGCGCCCCGGCTTTCCTTTGAGGGTACGGCGAAGCCGCCGGCCTGCCGCCTACCAGAACGGGCGGCCGGCCCACTGCGTGGTGGCCATGCCCAGTTCCATGCCGCCGTAGCCGGCCGGCAAGTCGACACTGAAGCCCACACCGCCGGAATCGCCGCCGTCGCAGCTGCTCAGCAGCAGCGCGGCGCAGGTCAGCAGCGCGGCGGCCGCGCGGCGGGAAAGGTTGGCCTTCATCGTTTCGTCTCCCATGGCAACGGCCAGGTCTGCAGCGCCAGCATGGCGCCGCCGGGGTCGGCCACCAGCGCCAGCGAGCCGTCGCGCAGGTCGCTGCGCGGCGGCATCAGCACACGCCCGCCCAGTTCCTTGGTGCGCCGCACCGAGGCCACCACGTCGGCCACGCGCACGTAGACCAGCCACACCGGGCGGTCGACCGCCAGCGGGTTGCGCAGCAGCCCGGCGCGCTCGCGCCCCTTGACCAGCACCCAATACGGCCGGCCGCCGAAGTCGAGCTTGCGCAGCTCGAAGCCCACCAGCGCGGCGTAGAAATCGGCGCTGGCCTGCGGGTTGCGTGAAAGATGCTCGGTCCACAGGAACTGGTGCAGTGCCGGCTCGGCGCTGTCCACCGGATCGCCGATGCGGCTGCGCAGCAGGCCCAGCGGCGCGCCGTCCGGGTCGAGCACGACCGCGCCGCGCCCCACGTTCGGCAGATCGCGCGGGCCGGCCACCACGCTGCCGCCGGCGGCGCGGGTTTGCTCGACCGCGCGGTCGACGTCGGCCACCGACATGAAGCTCAGCCATTGCGACACCGGCTGCTCGGGCAGCCTGCGGCGGGCGCGGCTGATGCCGCCGATGGTCTGGCCGCCGGACTTGATCAGCGTGTAGGGCGCGCCTTGGGCGCGCGTTTCCTCGAACTGCCAGCCGAACAGCCCGGCATAGAAGGGTTTGACCGCGTCGGGATCCTCGGCCACCAGGTCGCGCCAGACGAACTTGCCGAGCATCGGCGTGCTGGAAAGTTCGACGCCTTGCAGCGGCGGCACCGGCGGCGGGCTGCTGCAGCCGCTGCCAACGCCCAGCAGCGCCAGCAACAGCGCGGCGCCGCCGCGGCGGCGATCGACGAGGAGGGTGGAAGGCTCAGACATGGTGGGCGGTACGGGTCATGACTTTGGCGGCCAGCCGCATGGCCAGCTTGACTGGGGCAGGCAATTCGGCCGCGCCGGCGGCGCGCGCATTGGCGGCGTGGCGCGCTTCGTCCTCGATCATGCGCTGCACGATCGCGCGCGAGGCCTGGTCGCCTTCGGGCAGCCGCTCGAGGTGGCTGCGCAGGTGCTGCTCGACCTGATCCTCGGTTTCGGCGACGAAACCCAGGCTGACGCCGGGCCCGAGCCGCCCGGCGAGCAGCCCGATGCCGAAGGCGCCGGCATACCACAGCGGGTTGAGCCAGCTGGTGCGGTCGTTCAACTGCTGCAGCCGCTGCCGCGTCCAGGCCAGGTGGTCGAATTCCTCGCGCGCCGCGGCGTCGAACTGCCGGTGCAGCTCGGCATCGTCGGTGGCCAGCGACTGCGCGTTGTACAGCGCCTGCGCGCAGATCTCGCCGACGTGGTTCACGCGCATCAGCGCCGCGGACAGCCGCCGCTGCTCGGGTGTCAGCGCGGCGGGCGCGCCGGCGGCGCCGGCGCCTGAGGGCTCGCTGCCGCCCGGCGCGTCGGCCGATGCCACATAGGCGCCCGACAACGTGCGCAGCACGTTGTCGGCACAACTGAGAACGCGATCCACGCGCGACATCGGCCGGCTCTCCTTGCAGCAATGGCGTTGAAGGCAGCCGATTATCTGCCCTTCGCCCGGGCCGGCCGGCGGCGCGGCGGGTCGGCTGCCCACACGCCAGGCCGCAGCGCCCGAATCGCGGCGCCGACGCCGCCCGAGCGGCCGGCAAAGGCCGGCTCGTTGTGCCCAGACAACAAAACCGCAGCCTTTGGGGCCCAAACCTTTGCCAGCGGCGCGGCGGTCTGGTGCAATCTCATCAACTTCCGATGAGGGGTTAGGTCTGATCACCCCGCAGCCCGCGAATCGATCAGGTCTTCGCTATCAACCTAGGAGAAATGGCAATGAAAAAATCTCTACTCGCTCTGGCTGCTCTCGGCGCGTTCGCCGGCGCGGCTTCGGCGCAGTCGTCGGTGACGATGTTCGGCATCCTCGACGTCAACATGATGACGGTCAGCAACGCCAATCGCACCTACTCGCTGGGCACCGACGGCATGGCCAGCAGCCGCCTCGGTTTCCGCGGCGTCGAAGATCTCGGCGGCGGCATGAAGGCCAGCTTCTGGCTGGAAATGGGCCT
Organism: uncultured Rubrivivax sp.; assembly: GCA_964477985.1. Taxonomy (GTDB): domain Bacteria; phylum Pseudomonadota; class Gammaproteobacteria; order Burkholderiales; family Burkholderiaceae_C; genus Rubrivivax. Next base: position 2,675 of record CAYZGL010000230.1, read on the forward strand.
GCAACCCGACACCGGCAAGAACGCCAGCGTCTGGGGCAACGGCGGTGTCGACAACCAGCTGTTCTTCAACCGCCGCTCGACGGTGAGCCTGTCGAACCAGTGGGGCGAACTGCGCCTGGGCCGTGACTACACGCCGACGTACTGGAACTGGACCAACTTCGATCCGTTCGGCACCAACGGCGTCGGCTCGGCCACCAACATCGCGTTGGGCGTCGACCTGCAAGCCGCTCTGGCGGGCAGCACCTTCGGCACGCTGGTGCGCGCCAACAACATGGTGTCGTACATCCTGCCGGGCGGCACGCAAGGCCAGGGCCTGTACGGCCAGCTGAGCGGCGCCGCCGGTGAAGGTGCCAACGGCAACAAGTACTGGGGTGGCCGCATCGGCTACGCCGCCGGCCCGTTCGACATCGCCGCCTCCTACGGCAAGACCTATGAGCTGCTGACCGGTGCCAACACCGACGTCGACCTGGACGCCTGGAACATCGCCGGTTCGTGGAACTTCGGTTTCATGAAGCTGGCGGGCTTCTACGGCCAGATGGAAGCCAAGGGTCACGTCGCCGGCGTCAGCGGCAAGGCCGGCCGCGACAACTGGTTCATCGGCGCGACCGCGCCGTTCGGCCAGTGGAACTTCAAGGCCAGCTACGGCGGCACCAACGGCAACGACGCGCTGAAGAACATCGACGCCGCGCAGTGGGCGCTGGGTGTGGACTACAACCTGTCCAAGCGCACCGCGTTGTACGCGACCTGGTCGTCGATCAACAACGACAACGCCACGTTCAGCGTGGCGCCGTCGCAGTCGTCGCTGGTGGGCTTCGTCCCCGGCACCAACTCGACCGGCGGCCAAGTCGGCATCCGTCACAGCTTCTGATCATGCGGCTGCCGCAAGGCAGCTTGCGATCGGCAAAGGCCATCCTTCGGGATGGCCTTTTTTGTGGCCGCTCGATAAGCTGCCATCGCCGCGCTCGAGTCGCATCCGTTGGTTTTCCCGCTGGCGCGCGCGCGGCGATTTGCCGATGCTGACGCACCTCGGCGTCGTTTGTTGACCCGCCACACCCGCTGCGCCCCATGCTCGCCTTCATCCTGCGCCGCCTCGCCCAGGCCTTCCTGGTGATGCTGTCGGTGGCCTTCATCGCCTTCATGCTGTTCCAGTACGTGGGCGACCCGGTGGCCAGCATGCTCGGCCAGGACGCCACCGCGCAGCAGCGCGAGGCGCTGCGCAAGGATCTGGGGCTGGACAAGCCCTTCGTCGTGCAGTTCGCCCACTTCGCCGGCAATGCGCTGCAGGGGGATTTCGGCTCGAGCCTGCGCCAGGGGCGCAAGGTGTCGACGCTGATCGCCGAGCGGCTGCCGGCCACGCTCGAGCTGTCGATCGTCGCGGCGGTGATCGCGCTGCTGGTGGGCATCCCGCTGGGCGTGTATGCGGCGCTCGCGCGCGGCAGCTTCGGCTCGCAGCTGGCCATGACCGGCTCGCTGCTGGGCGTTTCGCTGCCGACCTTCCTGATCGGCATCCTGCTGATCCTGATCTTCTCGGTCACGCTGAAATGGCTGCCCAGCTTCGGCCGCGGCGATACGGTGTCCTTCGGCGGCTGGAGCACCGGCGTGCTCACGGTGGACGGCTGGAAGCACCTGATCCTGCCGGCGGTCACGCTGGCGATCTTCCAACTGGCGCTGATCCTGCGGCTGGTGCGCGCCGAGATGCTCGAGGTGCTGCGCACCGACTACATCAAGTTCGCGCGCGCGCGTGGGCTGCCCGACCGTTCGGTGTATTTCGGCCACGCGCTGAAGAACACGCTGGTGCCGGTGATCACCATCACCGGCCTGCAGCTGGGGGCGCTGATCGCCTTTGCCATCATCACCGAGACGGTGTTCCAGTGGCCCGGCATGGGGCTGCTGTTCATCCAGGCGGTGCAGTTCGCCGACGTGCCGGTGATGGCGGCCTACCTGTGCCTGGTGGCACTGATCTTCGTCGTCGTCAACCTGGTGGTCGACCTGCTGTACTTCGCGGTCGACCCTAGGCTGCGCATCGAAAAAGCCGCGGGCGGACACTGAATGGACAGCAGCGTGAACAGCACCGTGACCAGCACCGCGACCGCAGCCCCCGGCGCACTGGCGCGCTTCTTCGACGGCGACGTCTGGCACAGCTTCAAGCGTTCGCCCACGGCCATCGGCGCCGCGGTCGTCGCCGCGCTGTGCGTCTTCGTCGCGCTGTTCGCGCCGTGGGTGGCGCCGCACGACCCCTTCGATCTGGCCTCGATCGACCTGAGCGACGCGCGGTTGCCGCCGCTGTGGATGGAAGGCGGCGTCAGCGGCCACCTGCTCGGCACCGACGACCAGGGGCGCGACCTGCTGTCGGCCATCATGTACGGCGCGCGCATCTCGCTGTTCGTCGGCGTGGCTTCGGTGCTGGTGTCGATGGTCGTCGGCGTCGGCCTCGGGCTGCTGTCGGGGTTCGCCGGCGGCAAGGTCGACGCGCTGATCATGCGCATCTGCGACGTGATGCTGTCGTTCCCGTCGATCCTGGTGGCGCTGCTGATCGACGGCGTCGGCCGCGCGCTGTTCCCGAAGGCGCCCGAATCGCTCGCCTTCGGCGTGCTGATCGTCGCCATTTCGCTCACCGGCTGGGTGCAGTACGCACGAACGGTGCGCGGCTCGACGCTGGTCGAGCGCAACCGCGAATACGTGCAGGCGGCGCGCGTCATCGGCGTGGCGCCGATGCGCATCATGTTCCGCCACGTGCTGCCCAACGTGCTGGGCCCGGTGCTGGTGCTGGCGACGATCCACGTGGCTTCGGCCATCCTCACCGAAGCCACGCTGTCCTTCCTGGGCGTGGGCGTGCCGCCGACTTCGCCGTCGCTGGGCACCTTGATCCGCATCGGCAACGACGTGCTGTTCAGCGGCGAGTGGTGGATCACCATCTTCCCCGGCGTGATGCTGGTCCTGATCGCTTTGAGCGTGAACCTGCTCGGCGACTGGCTGCGCGATGCATTGAACCCCCGTTTGCGTTGAGCCCTGCGCTGCATCATGGCCGACCCTTTGCTTCAAGTCCGCCACCTGCGCGTCGAGTTCCCGACGCGCCGCGGCACGCTGCTGGCGCTGGACGACATCAGCTTCGACATCGCGCCGGGCGAGGTGCTGGGCGTGGTCGGTGAATCCGGCGCCGGCAAGTCGCTGACCGGTGCTTCGATCATCGGCCTGCTCGAGCCGCCGGGGCGCATCGCCGGCGGCGAGATCCGGCTCGCCGGCCAGCGCATCGACAACCTGCCCTACGAGCAGATGCGCAAGATCCGCGGCAAGCGCATCGGCGCCATCTTCCAGGATCCGCTGACCTCGCTGAACCCGCTGTACACCGTGGGCCGGCAGCTGACCGAGACCATCCTGACGCACCTGCCGGTCAGCGCCGGCGAAGCCCGCGCGCGCGCGGTCAAGCTGCTGCAGGAAACCGGCATCCCGGCGGCGGAAGAACGGCTGGACCAGTACCCCCACCAGTTCTCCGGCGGCATGCGCCAGCGCGTGGTGATCGCCTTGGCGCTGGCGGCCGAGCCGCAACTGATCGTCGCCGACGAGCCGACCACCGCACTGGACGTGTCGATCCAGGCGCAGATCATTTCGCTGCTCAAGCGGCTGTGCAAGGAGCACGGCGCAGCGGTGATGCTGGTCACGCACGACATGGGCGTGATCGCCGAGACCTGCGACCGCGTGGCGGTGATGTACGC
>CAYZGL010000231.1:0-6386 GCA_964477985.1 uncultured Rubrivivax sp.
ACGAGCAGTTGCTCGATGGCGCGCAGCGCGCGCAGATGGTGCCGCGCTGGTGCGGCTTTCGTCTCGTCGCTGCCGATGCCTCGGTGCTGATGCCCGCAGTGCGGCCCTGTCACCGCACGGCCAGCGCCGCCAGCACCGATCAGCGGCTGTTCGCGCTGTACCTGCCCGGGGCGGAGTTGACGCTGCACGCAGCCGTGCACGGCGCCTGCGAGTCCGAGCGCGCGATGCTGATGGAGTCGCTTGCCAAGCTCGGCGCCGACGACGTGTTGCTGCTGGACCGCGGCTACCCGGCGGCCTGGCTGGTGCAGGTGCTGCAGCAGCGCGGCATCCGCTTCGTCATGCGTTGCGACAACGACAGCGGCTGGCCGGCGGTGCGCTCGTTCGTGCGCAGCGCACGCGCCGAGGTAGTCGCCACGTTGAACGTGCCCTCGGCGCGCGACGCCCAGGACTGGGGCTGTGCGCGCGTGGCCCCTTCGGTGCGGCTGGTTCGCCATGTCGCGCCGGGCGGCGCCATCCGGGTGCTGGCCACCAACCTCGGCGCCCAAGAGGTTGCGGCTGTGGCCTTCGGCGATCTGTACCACCGGCGCTGGCGCATCGAGGAAGCGTTCAAGCGCTTGAAGCATCGCCTGCACCTCGAAGCCGTCTCGGGCCTGAGCCAGCAGGCGCTGATCATCGACGTGGCGGCCAAAGTCCTGGCCGACAACATCGCCGCACTGCTGTGTGCCGCGGCGCTGAACGAGCATCCGCCCACCGATACGGCTCGGCGCTGCAACCGAAGCTACGCCGCGCGCTTCGTGCAGCGCGCGTTGCCGAGCATCTTGCTGATGGTGGGCGACGTGATCGCCGCCATCGCCGCGACGCTCAGACAACTCGCGGCCAACACGCAGCGCTTCCGCCCGGGACGATCCCGACCTCGGTCATCGAACCATGTCAAGCCTCACGCGTGCTACGCCTACAAGGGGTGATTCGGCTTAAGTTCGGTGGATTGGGTCCACGCCCACCCGCGCAATCGCCGCTCGTGTAATCTCGCTCATGGACTTCCCCTTTCCGATCTCAGATTGACTCTCCGCATGTCAATCTTGGTGCCTCGACACCGTCACTGGACTGGGGAAGTCCCTTCGTATTCGTTCGGCCCCACAGACGGGCGGTCCACAGTCGGCTTCGCCGGCCGTGTCCCGCCGGTGACCCGCAACGTTGGGCGGCCGAGGCCAACCCAGTGTGCTTCTGCAACCGGAGGACAGATCAGTGCTGATTTTGGATGAGGCTGCAGTTCGGAAGTTCTTGGATATGCGAGCTCTGATTCCGGCTGTGGAGAATGCCTTGAGCACGCTTTCGGCAGGGAAAGCAGTTCAACCTATGCGCGTGATGGTGCCAGTTGCCGAGCACGGCGGCTTTCTCGGCAGCATGCCGGCGCACGCCGGGGCGCGGCTCGGCGCAAAGCTCGTCACCTTCTTTCCGAACAACCAAGGGATCCCGACTCACCATGCCCTTGTGATCCTGTTCCGGCCCGAGACGGGGCAACCGCTCGTCGTCATGGACGGGCGGCTGATCACCGAGATGCGGACTGGAGCAGTTTCTGCGGCCGCCACCAAGGTGCTCGCGCGCCCCGATTCATCAGTCCTTGCAATTCTCGGGTCCGGCGTGCAAGCACAAAGCCACCTTGAAGCGCTGCAGCTTGTGCGGGAGTTCCGCGAGATCCGGGTCTGGAGCCCCCGCAACGCGAGCGCCTTCGCGCGGCGCCACGAAGTGCAACTTGCACACTCCGCACAGGACGCCGTGCGCGGCGCCGACGTGATCGTGGTCGCCACCACTTCACGGACGCCCGTTCTGCGAGGCGAGTGGTTGGCGCCGGGCGTGCATATCAATGCGATCGGTGCGCCCCGCCCGGACTGGCGTGAACTCGACGATCAAGTGCTGCACAAAGCGAAGCTGTATGTGGAGTCGCGCGAAGCCGCAGCTCGCGAGTCTGGCGACGTAATCGCGGCCGGATCCATCTTCGCCGAGATCGGGGAAGTCGTTGCCGGAACGATGCCCGGACGCCAGTCTGAGCAGGAAGTAACGCTGTTCAAGTCCGTCGGCGTCGCCGTCGAAGATCTTGCGAGCGCCGAGCTGGTCTACCGAGGCGCGTTGGCGGCCCAACCGCCGCTTGCAGGGGACGCGCCGCAAGCGGCGTGCCCCTGAAGCGGGCCGCAAGCCATCACAGCCGAGGCGACCCGGAGGCCGAGGCCGAGCTTGGCTGCCGGCAAGGCCTTCCTGCGATACCGGCGCCGTGGCGGCATCAAGACCCTGGTGCTGCCGGCCTTCTTCATCGGCGTGCAGGCCGCAGTCAACGGCTGGGCGCTGCTGACGCGCGATGCCATGCGCCGTCGCGGCTGCTTTCCGGCGGGCTGGAGCTGATCACGCACTGACGCGGCCGGTCTCGCGTCCGCCTGCGTGCCGGCCGGTGCGATGGGTCGGGTGCTGCGGGCGGGCCTGCCGGCGCACGCGCTCGGTGCAAGGCGCGATCGCGACAAGGCCATCGCATGCGCCATCGGCGTGCGTGGCCGACGCGCGATGGTGCATTGCGGCATGCGCGCGGCCATTTGCACCCGCTGCGGCGGCTGGCCCGAGTCTTGCTGACTGCAGCGGCATCGAATCAGCGATGCGTGCAGCGAATGAAGATCGTCGTCGCAGGCCACGGCATGGTGGGCCACTGTTTCTTGCAGGCGCTGGCGCAGTCGCCGCTCGCCGGCGCGCAGCTCACGGTGCTGTGCGAGGAGCCTCGCGCCGCGTATGACCGGGTGCACTTGTCCGACTACTTCGCCGGCAAGTCGGCCGACGAGCTGTCCCTGGTCGAGCCCGGCTTCTTCGAGCGCAGCGGCTTCGAGCTGCGGCTGAAGTCCAAGGCGGTGGCGATCGAACGGCGCACCCGGGTCGTCACCACCGCCGACGGCGAACAGCTGCCCTACGACAAGCTGGTGCTGGCCACCGGCTCGTACCCCTTCGTGCCGCCGATCCCCGGGCGCGAGCGCGCCGGCATCTTCGTCTACCGCACCATCGAAGACCTCGACGCGATGCAGGCGGCCGGTGCCAAGAGCCGCTCGGGCGTGGTCGTCGGCGGCGGCCTGTTGGGGCTGGAATGCGCGAAGGCGCTGCGCGACATGGGCCTGACCACGCACGTGGTCGAGTTCGCGCCACGCTTGATGGCGGTGCAGATCGACGACGCCGGCGGGCGCGTGCTGCGCGAGCGCATCGAGGCCCTGGGCGTGCACGTGCACACCAGCCGCGGCACCCAGCAGATCAGCGATGGCGCCACGCACCGCCACCGCATGGTGTTCGACGACGGCAGCTGGCTCGAGACCGACATGGTGGTGTTCTCGGCCGGCATCCGCCCGCGCGACGAGCTGGCGCGGCAGTGCGCGCTGGCCATCGGCCCGCGCGGCGGCGTGGTCATCGACGACCACTGCCGCAGCGCCGACCGCAACGTCTACGCGATCGGCGAATGCGCGAGCTGGAACGACCAGATCTTCGGCCTGGTGGCCCCCGGCTGCGACATGGCGCGCGTCGCGGCGCGCCACATCGCCGGGCAGGCCGATGCGTGCTTTGCCGGCGCCGATTCGAGCACCAGGCTCAAGCTGATGGGCGTCGACGTGGCCAGCATCGGCGACGCGCACGCCAAGACACCGCAGGCCAAGGTGTTCAGCCTGGTCGACGAGCTGCGCCAGGTCTACAAGAAGATCGTGCTCAGCCCCGACGGCAAGCGGCTGATCGGCGCGGTGCTGGTCGGCGACGCCGCCGAATACGCCACATTGCAGCCGCTGGCGGCCAACGGCCTGCCGCTGCCGGCCGACCCGCAAAGCCTGATCCTGCCGGCCGCCGACGGCAAGGCCAAGGCAGGGCTGGGTGCCGGCGCGTTGCCCGATGCGGCCGTCATCTGCTCGTGCAACGGCGTCAGCAAGGCGCAGATCTGCGCCGCGGTGGGCGAGGGCCACACCAGCCTGGGCGCGATCAAGTCCTGCACCCAGGCCGGCAGCAGTTGCGGCGGCTGCGTGCCGCTGGTGACGCAACTGCTGAAGGCCGAGATGGCCAAGCGCGGCCTGGCGGTGAGCCACCACCTGTGCGAGCACTTCGCCTATTCGCGCCAGCAGCTGTACCACCTGGTGCGGGTCGGCAAGATCAGGAGCTTCGACGCGCTGCTGAGTCAGCACGGCAAGGGCCTGGGCTGCGAGGTCTGCAAGCCGGCGGCGGCGAGCATCCTGGCGTCGTGCTGGAATCACTTCGTGCTGCAGCCGCAACTGGCCAAGCTGCAGGACAGCAACGACTACTACCTGGGCAACATCCAGAAGGACGGCAGCTGCAGCGTGGTGCCGCGCATGCCCGGCGGCGAGGTCACGCCCGAGGGGCTGATCGCGGTGGGCCAGGTCGCAAAGAAGTACGGCCTGTACACCAAGATCACCGGCGGCCAGCGCATCGACCTGTTCGGCGCGCGCGTCGAGCAGCTGCCGCTGATCTGGGAAGGGCTGATCGCCGCCGGCTTCGAGAGCGGCCACGCCTACGGCAAGTCGCTGCGCACGGTGAAGAGCTGTGTGGGCAGCACCTGGTGCCGCTTCGGCGTGGACGATTCGCTGGGCCTGGCAATCGCCCTCGAGAACCGCTACAAGGGGCTGCGCGCGCCGCACAAGATCAAGTTCGGCGTGTCGGGCTGCACGCGCGAATGCGCCGAGGCGCAGGGCAAGGACGTCGGCGTCATCGCCACCGAGCGCGGCTGGAACCTGTACGTGTGCGGCAACGGCGGCATGAAGCCGCGCCACGCCGAGCTGTTCGCGGCCGACCTGGACAAGGCCACCCTGGTGCGGCTGATCGACCGCTTCCTGATGTTCTACGTGCGCACCGCCGACCGGCTGCAGCGCACCAGTGCCTGGCGCGACCACCTCGAAGGCGGGCTGGACTACCTGAAGGACGTGATCGTCGACGACAGCCTGGGGCTGGCGGCCGAGCTCGAAGCGCAAATGCAGCACGTGGTCGACACCTACCAGTGCGAATGGAAGACGGCCGTGAGCGACCCGGCGGTGCGGCGGCGCTTTCGCAGCTTCGTCAACAGCGACGCGCCAGACGAGCACATCGTGTTCATTCGAGAGCGCGGCCAGATCCGCCCGGCGCGCACCGACGAACGTGACGGCGAGCGCGATATCGACCTTGCTGCCGAACCCTTCATCGACCCCGTTGTCGGCCCCGCGGCGACCGAAGCCGCGCCCACCTGAGGAGCCTTGCCATGCGCTACGACTGCGTCTGTGAAGTCGACGACATCCTGCCCGACACCGGCGTGTGCGCGCGCCTCGGTGCTCGGCACGTCGCGGTGTTCCGCGTCGGCGACGACCGCTTCTACGCCATCGACAACGTCGACCCGAAGAGCGGCGCCAGCGTGCTGGCGCGCGGGTTGGTCGGCAGCGCCGGTGAGCGCGTCGTCGTCGCCTCGCCGCTGTACAAGAACCGCTTCGACCTGGGCAGCGGCGAATGCCTGGACGCGCCCGAGCAGTCGGTGCGTTGCCACGCCGTCAAGGTCGACGCCGGGCGCGTCTACGTCGCGCTGCGCTGAGCGGCGCCAGCCGCGTTGCCTCCTTCCCAACCGCAGCCCAAGGAGAGCCCATGGCCTGCCTCGCCCCTGCCGAATTCGTCCCGTCGGGCCTGAGGCTGGGCGGGTCGAGCTTCGTCGGCGCCACGCTGCAGGCCACGCGCTGCAAGACCGCGCGAATGCGCGGCATCGCCGCGCGGCGGCCTCAGACGAAGCGAAAGCCCACCGCGCCCAGCGGCCCGTAGTCGGCATGGAAGGTGTCGCCGGCCAGCGCCGTGGCCGGTCGCGTGAACGAACCGCCGAGGATCACCTCGCCGGGGTTCAACTGTTCGTCGTAGGGAGCGATCTTGTTGGCCAGCCAGGCGACGCCGTTGCCCGGGTGGTTCAGCACCGCGGCGGCCAGGCCGGTTTCCTCGATGACGCCGTTCTTGAACAGCATCGCGCCGGCCCAGCGCAGGTCGATGTCGTGCGGACGCACCGGGCGCCCGCCGAGCACGATGCCGGCGTTGGCGGCGAAGTCGCTGATGGTGTCGAAGACCTTGCGCGGCGCTTTGCTATCGCGGTCGAACTGCTCGATGCGCGCGTCGATGATCTCGATCGCCGGGCACACGACCTCGGTGGCGGCGAGCACGTCGAACAGCGTCACGCCCGGGCCGCGCAGCGGCTTGCCCAGGATGAAGGCCAGCTCGACCTCGATGCGCGGAGCGATGAAGCGGCTCACCGGGATGTCGCCGCCACTGTCGAAGAACATGTCGTCCATCAGCGGCGCGAAGTCGGGCTCGTCGATCTGGCTGGACAGCTGCATCGCGCGCGAGGTCAGGCCGATCTTGCGGCC
>CAYZGL010000232.1:0-6323 GCA_964477985.1 uncultured Rubrivivax sp.
AGATGTTCCTGCCGCAGGTGGTGAAGAGCGCGCGCGTGATGAAGCAGGCGGTGGCGCACCTGCTGCCTTACATCGAGGCCGAGAAGAAGGCGCTGCAGGACGCCGGCGGCGATGTGAAAGCCAAGGGCAAGATCGTGGTCGCCACCGTCAAGGGCGACGTGCACGACATCGGCAAGAACATCGTCACCGTCGTGCTCCAGTGCAACAACTTCGAGGTCGTGAACATGGGCGTGATGGTGCCGTGTCAGGACATCCTGGCCAAGGCCAAGGTCGAAGGCGCCGACCTCATCGGCCTGTCGGGGCTGATCACGCCCAGCCTCGAGGAGATGCAGCACGTGGCCGCCGAGATGCAGCGCGACGACTGGTGCCGCGTGAAGAAGATCCCGCTGCTGATCGGCGGTGCCACCACCAGCCGCGTGCACACCGCGGTGAAGATCGCGCCGCATTACGAAGGCCCGGTGGTGTACGTGCCCGACGCGTCGCGCAGCGTGGGCGTGTGCTCGGAGCTGCTGTCCGACGAGCGCGCCGCGCGCTACATCGCCGAGGTCAATGCCGACTACGCGCGCGTGCGCGAGCTGCACGCCAACAAGAAACAAACGCCGCTGGTCACGCTGGCCGCGGCGCGCGCCAACAAGACGGCTGTCGACTGGGCCGCTTACACGCCGCCCGCGCCAAGGTTCATCGGCCGGCGCGAGTTCCGCAACTACGACCTGAACGAGCTGGTGGCCTGCATCGACTGGGGCCCGTTCTTCCAGACCTGGGACTTGGCCGGGCGCTTCCCCGACATCCTGCGCGACGAGATCGTCGGCGAGCAGGCGCAGCGCGTGTTCAGCGACGGCAAGCGGCTGCTGCACCGCGCGATCGAGGGCCGTTGGCTGCAGGCTGCCGGCGTCATCGCGCTGCTGCCGGCCAACACGGTGGACGACGACACGATCGAGGTCTACACCGACGAATCGCGCAGCGAAGTGGCGTTGCGCTGGTCACCGCTGCGCCTGCAGACCGAGCGCCCGGTGATCGATGGGCCCGACGGCAAGAAGGTCAGCCGGCCCAACCGCTGCCTGGCCGACTTCATCGCGCCCAAGGGCGTCAAGCCCGACTACATCGGCGCCTTCGCCGTCACCGCCGGGCTGGGCGTGGAGAAAAAGGAAAAGCAGTTCGTCGACGACCTGGACGACTACTCGGCCATCATGCTCAAGTCACTGGCCGACCGGCTGGCCGAGGCCTTCGCCGAGCGGCTGCACCAGCGCGTGCGCGCCGAGTTCTGGGGCTACGCCGCCGGCGAGCAGCTGGGCAACGACGAACTCATCGCCGAGAAGTACCGCGGCATCCGCCCCGCGCCCGGCTACCCCGCCTGCCCCGAGCACGGCGTGAAGCGCGAGCTGTTCCGCGTGCTGCAGGCCGAGGACATCGGCATGGCGCTGACCGACAGCATGGCGATGTCGCCGGCGGCCAGCGTGTGCGGCTTTTATCTGGCGCATCCGGATGCGCTGTACTTCAACGTCGGGCGCATCGGCGACGACCAGCTCGAGGACTGGGCGCGGCGCCAGGGCGTCGACGTCACGACAGCCAAACGGCGCCTGGCGCCGTCGCTGTAGCCGGCGCGATCGCCGGCCGGCCGTTCAGGCCGTCAACGTGCGCCGCAGCTGCAACGCCTCGGCCATGTGCGCGACGGTGATGGTGTCGGCGCCGGCCAGGTCGGCGATGGTGCGCGCCACCTTCAAGGCGCGGTGCAGGCCGCGGCTGGACCACCCCAGCCGGTGCGCCGCGTTTTGCGCAAAGCGCGCGGTGGCGGCATCCATCACACACAGCGCGTCGATGCGCCCGGCCTCGATCGCGGCGTTGGGCGCGTCCTGCCGCTGCCGCTGGCGCGCGCGCGCCGCGGCCACACGCGCGGCGACGTCGGCCGAGGGCTCGCCGTCGGCCAGCGCCATCAACTGCTCGGGCTTGACCGCGTGCACTTCCACCTGCAGGTCGATGCGGTCGAGCAGCGGCCCCGACAGCCGCCCCTGGTAACGCGCGATGGCGTCGGGCGTGCAGCGGCAGTTGCGCCCGGTGGCGGCGAAGGCGCCGAAGTAGCCGCAGGGGCAGGGGTTCATCGCCGCCACCAGCTGGAAGCGCGCCGGGAACGTCGCCTGCCGCGCCGCGCGCGAGATCGTGATCTGGCCGGTCTCCAGCGGCTCGCGCAGCGAATCCAGCGCCGCGCGCGCGAACTCGGGCAGCTCGTCGAGAAACAACACGCCGGCGTGCGCCAGCGAAATCTCGCCGGGCCGCGGCGGTGAACCGCCGCCGACCAGCGCCACCGCGCTGGCCGAATGGTGCGGCGCGCGAAAGGGCCGCTGGCCGAAACCGCGCGCATCGAAACCCGGCACCGCCAGCCCCTGCAGCGCGGCGCTGTCCAGCGCCTCGTCGCCATCCAGCGGCGGCAGGATGCCGGCCAGCCGCTGCGCCAGCATCGACTTGCCGGTGCCCGGCGGGCCGATCAGCAGCAGGCTGTGCGCGCCGGCCGCGGCCACTTCGAGCGCGCGCTTGGCGCCGGCCTGGCCCTTGACGTCGCGCAGGTCGGCCGCCGCTTCGCACGGCGGCGCCGGCGGCGGCAACGCACGCGGCAGCGGCGTGGCGCCGTCGCCCGGCCGCAGCGCACCCACCACCTGCAGCAAGCTGTCGGCCGCGCGGATGTCCAGGCCGGCCAGCTGCGCGGCGGCGCGGGCACTGTCGGCCGGCAGCACCAGGGTTCGCGCGGCGTGCGCGCGCTTGACCGCCAGCGCCAGCGCCAATGCGCCGCGCACCGGGCGCAGTTCGCCCGCCAGCGACAGCTCGCCGGCGAATTCGCAGCCCGCCAGCCGCGCGGCGTCGATGTGGCCGGCGGCGGCCAGGATGCCCAGCGCGATCGGCAGGTCGAAGCGGCCCGATTCCTTGGGCAGGTCGGCCGGCGCCAGGTTGACCGTGATGCGCTTGTTGTGCGGGAAGGCAAAACCGCTTTGCAGCAGCGCGGCGCGCACGCGCTCGCGCGACTCCTTGACCTCGGTGTCGGCCAGCCCCACCAGCGTGAAGCTGGGCAGGCCGTTGGCCAGATGCACCTCCACCGTCACCGGCGGAGCCTGCAACGCGTCGAGGGCGCGGCTGTGGACGACGGCGAAGGACATGGTTGCGCATCATGCCAGTGCCCGTGCACGGCTTCGGGCACAGCGCACGTGCACGCCGGCGCACTTGCATGGTGCGCTTCAGGCACCGTCGTGGGGACATGGGTGCCGCTGCACGCGGCGCAGGCATGGCACGGATTTCGCGTACGCACGGGCTGTCGACCTGTTTTCGACTTCGAGCCCACCCCATCCAGGAAACCGTGCCATGAAGATCCCGCCGTCCCTGCCGAGCGCCCTGAGCGCCCTGAGCGCATTGAGCGCCCTGCTCGCCCTGACCGCCTTGCCCAGCGCCGCCCAGACCGCGGCACCGGCCGAAGCCGACTACACGCTCAGCGGCAACCTCGGCGTCTTTTCCGACTACCGCTTCCGCGGCATTTCGCAGACCAACAAGAAGCCTGCCATCCAAGGCGGCATCGACTTCGCGCACAAGAGCGGCTTCTATCTGGGCAACTGGAACTCCAACGTCGACAGCGCGATGTACAACGGCGCGAACATCGAGATGGACTTCTACGGCGGCTGGAAGACCACCTTCGAGGGCTTCGGCATCGACCTCGGCGCGCTGTACTACTACTACCCCGGCTCCGGCGACGCCCCAGGCAGCTTCAAGACCAACAACACCGAGCTGTACGCCGCTGCGAGCTTCGGCCCGGTCTCGCTCAAATACAACTACGCGGTGTCCGACTTCTTCGGCGTGCCGGGCACCCGCGGCGCGTACTACGTGCTGCTCAGCGGCGCGCACGACTTCGGCAACGGCTTCGGCGTCAACGCCTCGGTGGGTTACCAGGGCGGGCTGAAGAACGGCGACCCGGGCTACAGCTCCTGCGCCACCGAGATGGATGGCAAGGTGTCGTGCAGCATCACCGACTACAAGCTCGGCGGCACCTACACCGTCGACGGCTGGGTGCTGGGGCTGGCTTACGTGTCGACCAACCGCGACCTGAGCCTGGGCACGGCCGCCAACAGCAACCGCAACATCGCCAACGGCACGGCCGTGCTGTCGGTGGCCAAGACCTTCTGAACGCCCGGGGAGAACAACCATGAAGATGGTGACTGCCATCGTCAAGCCGTTCAAGCTCGACGAAGTCCGCGAGGCGCTGGGCGTGATCGGCGTACAGGGCATCACGGTGACCGAGGTCAAGGGCTTCGGCCGCCAGAAGGGCCACACCGAGCTGTACCGCGGCGCCGAGTATGTGGTCGACTTCCTGCCCAAGGTCAAGGTCGAAGCCGCGGTCGACGATGCCCTGGTCGAGCGCGTGGTCGAGGCCATCGAAGCTGCCGCGCGCACCGGCAAGATCGGCGACGGCAAGATCTTCGTCTGCGCTTTGGAACACGTGCTGCGCATCCGCACCGGCGAAACCGGCAAGGACGCGCTGTAGGCGGCCGACCTTTTTTTGGCCGCAGCCCTGCTCGCGTCGCACGCCGCCACCGGCATGCAGGCGATCCGGGCGGACGCGGCCGCAACGAGACCAACCATGAAAAAACTCATTGCCATCCTTGCCCTGGGCATCGCCGCCCTGGGTCATTCGGGCGCCGCGCTGGCGCAGGACAGCGCGGCGCCGGCGGCGGCAGCCGCCGCGGCCGTTGCCCCCGCCGCCGCCGAAGCGGCCGCACCGGCGGCCTCGGCGGCCGCCGCAACACCCAAGCCCGACAAGGGCGACGTCGCCTGGATGCTGCTGGCCACGCTGCTGGTGATCATGATGACGGTGCCGGGGCTGGCGCTGTTCTACGGCGGGCTGGTGCGCAGCAAGAACATGCTGTCGGTGCTGATGCAGGTGCTGGTGACCTTCTCGCTGATCGTCGTGCTGTGGTGCCTGTACGGCTACAGCCTGGCCTTCACCGAGGGCAATGCCTCCATCGGCGCCTTCATTGGCGGTTTCGACCGCATGTTCATGAAGGGGCTGTTCGACCCGGCCAGCGGCAGCTTCGCGATGGCCGCCACCTTCAGCAAGGGCGTGGTGATTCCCGAGCTGCTGTTCGCCGCGTTCCAGGCCACCTTTGCAGGCATCACCTGCTGCCTGATCGTCGGCGCCTTTGCCGAGCGCATCAAGTTCAGCGCGGTGCTGCTGTTCAGCGCGCTGTGGTTCACCTTCAGCTATGCGCCGATCGCGCACATGGTGTGGTTCTGGATGGGCCCGGATGCCTACACCGGGCCTGAAGTGGTCGACGGGCTGAACGCCAAGGCCGGCTGGCTGTGGCAGATGGGCGCGCTGGACTTCGCCGGCGGCACCGTGGTGCACATCAACGCCGCGGTGGCCGGGCTGGTGGGCGCCTTCATGATCGGCAAGCGCATCGGCTACGGCCGCGAGGCGATGGCGCCGAACAACCTGCCGTTCACCATGGTCGGCGCCTCGCTGCTGTGGGTGGGCTGGTTCGGCTTCAACGCCGGCTCGGCGCTCGAAGCCGGCAACAGCGCGGTGCTGGCCTTCATGAACACCTTCAGCGCCACCGCGGCCGCGGTGCTGGCCTGGTCGATGGGCGAGGCGCTGATGCGCGGCAAGGCCTCGATGCTGGGTGCGGCGTCGGGCGCGGTCGCCGGGCTGGTGGCGATCACGCCGGCGGCGGGCAACGTCGGGCTGATGGGTGCCATCGTCATCGGCTTCGTCGCCGGCTTCGCCTGCCTGTGGGGCGTGCACGGCCTGAAGCGCCTGCTCGGCGCCGACGATTCGCTGGACGTGTTCGGCGTGCACGGCGTGGGCGGCATCGTCGGCGCGCTGCTCACCGGCGTGTTCAACAACCAGGCGCTGGGCGGGCCGGGGCTGGTCACCGACTGGGTGACGGCGGCCACGGGCTCCAACGACGTCGCCGCGCAGGTGTGGGTGCAGCTGAAGGCGGTGGGGGTGACCGTGGGGTGGTCGGCGGTGGTGGCCTTGCTCGCCTTCAAGTTCGTCGACCTGACCATCGGCTTGCGCGTCAGCGAGGAAGACGAGCGCCAGGGCCTGGACATCAGCACGCACGGCGAGACCGCGTACAGCAAGTGACGCCGCGCGCCGCGCCCGGCCGCCGGGTGCGCCGCGCGCCGCGCCGCGGCGCCGGACTCCTAGAATGCGGCGATGGTCCCGCACCTCGTCACCGCGCTCACCGGCCCGATCAACGAGCTGGAGCAGCGCGTGCTCGAGTCGATGCCGGCGATCGAGCGCTGGTTCAGGCTCGAATGGATGGAGCACACGCCGCCGTTCTATTGCG
>CAYZGL010000233.1:0-6237 GCA_964477985.1 uncultured Rubrivivax sp.
ACACAAGCGTTCACACTCTTTCCCTACACGACGCTCTTCCGATCTGCGCGACACCGCGACCGGCCTGTACACGCGGCCGCACTTCGAGGATCTGTTGCGCCGCGAGGTCGACCTGTCGACGCGCGAGCATCGCGAGTTCGCGCTGGTGCTGATCGACATCGATCGACCCAGCGGCCGCGCACAACAGCTGGGCGCCGCGGCCGAAGCACGCATCCTCGAGGCGATGGGCAGGCTGCTGCGCGGCAACACGCGCGCGATGGATGCCTCGTGCAGGCTGGACGACAGGCTGTTCGGCGTGCTGCTGTCCGGCGTCGGGCTGGCCACCGCGCACGCGCGCATGGAAGGGCTGCGGCGTCAATGCGCGTCGCAGATCGTCGTGCTGGACGGCCAGGAGCTGGGTTTCAGCGTGTCGATGGGCGTGGCCAGCTTTCCGCATACGGCGGCGTCGCAGCCGGACTTGATGACGGCTTGCGAAGCAGCGCTGGCGTCGGCCAGGGCGCGCGGCGGCAACCATCTGGCGTTGGCCAGCATCCGCTTCGAAAGCCCGTGAGCGGCGCGGCCGTGCCGCGGCCGCTCATGGCGCCAGCAGCCGCTGCACCGCGCGCCATTCGTCGGCGCTGACCGGCGTGATCGACAAGCGGTTGCCGGGGGCCAGTACCCGCATCGCCGCCAGTTCGGGCGCGGCCCGCATCTGCCGCAACGGCAGCAGCCGCGTCTTGCGCACCAGCGCCACGTCGATCTGCACCCAGCGCGGCTTGTCGGGTGTGGCCTTCGGGTCGTAGTAGGGATCGGCCGGATCGAACTGCGTGGTGTCCGGGCAGGGCGCACCCGCGATGCGCGCCAGCCCGGCCACGCCGGGCTCGGGGCACGACGAGTGGTAGAACAGCACGCCGTCGCCGATGCGCATGTCGTCGCGCATGAAGTTGCGTGCCTGGTAGTTGCGCACGCCGGTCCAGGGCAGCACCTGTGCGGGCGCGGCTTGCAGGTCGTCGATCGAGGCCTCGGCGGGCTCGCTCTTCATCAGCCAGTAGCGTGGCATCGGCTTGTGGCCCCGTGAGGTTGGGTGTCCGGCGCGAGCCGTGAGCCGCATTCCTGAACCCCAAGGGAAGTTCAGGTGGGCGAGGTCAGCAGGGCTTCGGGTTCATCTGACGCGAGACGATCACACCTGCCCTGCGATGTTCCAAGCCCTTGCTCCGAGAGCATCGGTTCAAGGAAATATTGGACCCACGCGAACGCGACGGACGGGGCCATTCTAAAGCGGCGGCGTGCTCGTGCGCGCTGGCCGCAGTCACAACAATTGCCCATCCTCGCCGAGCGCGGCATCGATGCGGTGGATCAGTGCGGCGATGGCGCCGGCATCGGCATCCGCCGGCGCCTCGGCGCGGGGGGGTGACGTGCGTCGTGGCCGCTCGGCCAACTGGTAGGCCAGGTTCAATGCCGCCAGCACCGCGATGCGCTCGCGTGCCTTCACCTTGCCGGCATCGCGGATGGCGCTCATCTCGCGATCCACGCTCGCGACGGCCGC
Organism: uncultured Rubrivivax sp.; assembly: GCA_964477985.1. Lineage (GTDB taxonomy): Bacteria > Pseudomonadota > Gammaproteobacteria > Burkholderiales > Burkholderiaceae_C > Rubrivivax. Next base: position 1,526 of record CAYZGL010000233.1, read on the forward strand.
GGCCAGCAGCGCCTCGCCGCCTTCAGGGCAGCCGAGGATGTAGCTCTGGCCGAGGATCGTGACTTCCTGCTGCTTCATTCGGCGGACCGGTTCGTTGCGCCGCCATCGGGCAGCCTGTCGAGCAGCATGTCGATGCGCGAGCGCGCGGCGCTCAGACGCGATCGCAGGCTGTCGCGTTCGCTGCCCAGCACCGCCAGCTGCTGCTGCAGCAGCGCGTTCGTGCGCTGCAACTCCTCGTGCCGCAGCACCAGGCGTTCGACGCGTTCGGCGAGGTCTTCGAGCTTGGACATGAACGGCGGCACGGCACGACAGTGCGCGGTCATTGTAGGGGTGGCACCTGGGCGCGAGCCTGTGCGCGCGCGTAGTCGCACACGCCGGCAACGGGGCAGCGCTCGCACAGCGGGCGCCGCGCCAGGCAGATGTAGCGGCCGTGCAGGATCAGCCAGTGGTGTGCGTGGCCGCGGTAGCGCTCGGGCACGCGCTGCTGCAACCCGAGTTCGACCGCGAGCGGCGTCGCACCCGGCGCCACACCGGTGCGGTTGCAGACCCGAAAGACATGCGTGTCGACGGCGAAGGTGGCCTCGCCGAACGCGACGTTGAGCACCACGTTGGCGGTCTTGCGGCCGACGCCGGGCAGCGCCTGCAGGGCTTCGCGGTCGCGTGGCACCGTGCCGTGGTGCTGCTCGACCAGGCGCTGGCAACTGGCGATCAAGTGGCGCGCCTTGGTGCGATACAGGCCGATGCTGCGGATGTAGGGTTCCAGCCCCGCCACGCCCAGGGCCCGCATGCGTTGCGGCGTGGCCGCCACCGCGAACAGACGCCGCGTCGCCTTGTTGACGCCGGCATCGGTGGCTTGCGCCGACAGCAGCACCGCGGCGAGCAGTTCGAACACGCTGCTGAACTCCAACTCGCTGACCGGGTGCGGATTGGCAGCCGACAGGGTGGCGAACAGCCGCTCGACCTGCGCGTCGTCCATCTCGAACCGCGGCGCGCCTTCGCCTATGCCGCACGGGCGGCCTTCGCCCGTGCGATGGCCGCCTCGACGACGGCACGCTGTTGCTGCGCCGGTGGGTCGGCACTTGGCTGCGCGGCGCCTGCCTGCGCTGGCCGCCGGTGCGGCACGGCGTTTGCCAGGCGCGCGTCGTGCTCGCTGCGCTCGCGCTCGAGGCGCATGCGGCGAAATGCATGGCGTTGCCGCGCCGCGCCGGCTTCGGCGCTGCTCCAGGCGTCCCAGCCGCTGCGTGCATCGCCGGTGCCGGCCATCTGGATGCAATCGACCGGACACGACGGCACGCACAGCTCGCAGCCGGTGCACTGCGCATCGATGACCGTGTGCATCTGCTTGGAAGCGCCGACGATGCAGTCGACCGGGCAGGCCTGGATGCACCGCGTGCAGCCGATGCAGCCGCCCTCGTCGATGACGGCGCGCCGGCGCGGGCCTTCGCTGCCGCACGACGGATCCAGCGGCCGCGGCGCTCGGCCCGTCAGGGCGGCCAGCCGTGCGATGCCTTCGCTGCCGCCGGGAGGGCAGCGGTTGATCTCGGCCGCGCCTTCGGCCAGCGCCTGGGCGTAGCCACGGCAGTCGGCGTAGCCGCAGCGCCGGCACTGGGTCTGCGGCAAGGCGGCGTCGAGCGCGTCGATGCGCGCGCACGCGAGGGCAAGGGGGTCGGGATCGGAATCGGCGCGGCAGCTCACCGCACCATCATGCCTGACGCGCCCAGCCCTTGCGCCGGGCCGGTGCCGGCTGCTGCGCCGGCCTGCCGTCGAACTCGGCCACGAACGCGCGCAGCCGCGGGTACACCTTGTCGCGCCAGCGCCGGCCCGAGAAGATGCCGTAGTGGCCGGCGCCTTCGGCGTCGTAGTGGAAACGCCGGGCCGGGTCGATGCCGCTGCACAGCTCGTGCGCCGCACGGGTCTGGCCGGCACCGGAGATGTCGTCCAGTTCGCCTTCGATGGTGAGCAGCGCGGTGCGGTGGATGTCCTGCGGCCGCACCGGTTGACCCTCGATGACCCAGGTGCCGTTGACCAGCGCGAAGTCCTGGAACACCGTCTTGATGGTGTCCAGGTAGTACTCGGCCGGCATGTCCAGCACCGCGTTGTATTCGTTGTAGAACTCGCGATGCGAGTCGGCGCTGCCTTCGTCGCCGCGCACCAGGTCGAGGAAGTAGTCGTAGTGCGAGCTGACGTGGCGGTCCGGATTCATCGCGACGAAGCCCGTGTACTGCAAGAAGCCCGGATAGACCGGCCGCCCGGCGCCCGGGTAGTTCAGCGGCACGCGGTGGATCAGGGTGTTCTCGAACCAGCGGTGGGTCTTGTTCATCGCCAGGTTGTTCACGGCCGTGGGGCTGCGCCGCGCGTCGATCGGCCCACCCATCATCGTCATCGTCGGCGGCGTGATTTCGCCCCGGCTGGCCATCAGCGACACCGCGGCCAGCACCGGCACGGTCGGCTGGCATACCGAGATGACGTGTGCATGCGGGCCGATGTGGCGCAAGAACTCCTGCACGTAGGCCACGTAGTCGGCCAGATGGAAGGGCCCCGCATCGGCCGGCACCATGCGCGCATCGGTCCAGTCGGTGATGAAGACCTTGTGGTCCTGCAGCAGGCTGCGCACGGTGTCGCGCAGCAGCGTGGCGTGGTGGCCGGACAGCGGCGCGACCACCAGCACCGTCGGCTGCGACTTCATCGTCTCCAGCGCGTGCGGGTCGTCGGTGAAGCGCTTGAAGCGCAGCAGCCGGCAGAACGGCTTGTGCAGCGCCACCTGCTGCTGCACGGCCACCTCCACACCACCCACCTTGGCGGTGTTGATGCCGAACTGCGGCTTCTCGTAGTCCTTGGCCAGGCGGTGGATCAGGTCCAGGCTGGCCGACATGCGCTGCGCCAGCGGCGTGTGCACCAGCGGCGACAGCGGATGGTTGAACAGCCTGGCGGCCGCGCTGGCGAACTCGGAGAAGGGCGCAAAGAACGCGCGCTGGGTTTCATACCACTGGTAGAGCATGGTCGCGATCCCTCGGTGCCGCAGCGGGGCACGGTTCGTCGGCAATGTTGCAGTGCAGCATTCTACCTGCAAACCGAGCGCCGTGCCGGTGCAGGGGTTCACACCACGTGTGAAATGGCCGTTGCCACCGGCCCGATGTTGCGTTCGTTCAACGCCGCCACGCAGATGCGGCCGGAGTCGATGCCGTAGACGCCGAATTCGCTGCGCAGCCGCTGCATCTGCGCCGCACTCAGGCCGGAGTAGCTGAACATGCCCTTCTGCCGCAGGATGAAGCCCATGTCCTGCTTGACGCCGGCTTCGCTCAGGCCTTGCACCAGCGCCTGGCGCATGGCCTTGATGCGCTGGCGCATGCCGGCGAGCTCGTCTTCCCACTGGCGCCGCAGCGCCGGTGTGGTCAGCACGGTGGCCACCAGCTGCGCGCCATGGGTCGGCGGGTTCGAATAGTTGCCGCGAATCAGCACCTTCAGCCGCGACAGCACGCGCGCCGCCTCGTCCGGGCTGGCGCACACCACGCTCAAGCCGCCGACGCGCTCGCCGTACAGCGAAAAGCTCTTGGAAAACGAGGTGGCGACCAGGAAGTCCAGCCCGGCTGCGATGAACTGCTGCACCACCGCGCCGTCCTCGGCGATGCCGTCGCCGAAGCCCTGGTAGGCCATGTCGAGGAAGGGCACCAGCCGGCGTGCCTCGAGCGCTCGCACCACCGCAGACCACTGCGCGGCGTCGAGATCGCAGCCGGTGGGGTTGTGGCAGCACGCGTGCAGCACGACGACGCTGCCGGGCGCGGCGGCATGCAGTGCCTCGAGCATGGCCTGGGCGCGCACGCCGCGCGTGGCGGCGTCGTAGTACGGGTAGGTCTGAACCTCGAAGCCGGCCTGCGTGAACAAGGCGCGGTGGTTCTCCCAGCTCGGGTCGCTGATCAGCACCTTGGCGGCCGGGTTCAGGCGCTGCAGGAAGTCGGCGCCGACCTTCAACCCCCCGGTGCCGCCCAAGGTTTGCACGGTGGCGATGCGGCCTTCGGCCAAAGCTGGGCAGCCGGCGCCGAACACCAGCTCCTGCACCGCGCGGTCGTAGGCGGCGATGCCGTCGATCGGCAGGTAGCCCTTGGGTTTGGGTGCCGCAGCCAGCTGCTGCTCGGCTGCCAGTACGCATTGCAGGATCGGCAGCTTGCCCTGCGCGTCGAAGTACACGCCGACGCCCAGGTTGACCTTGGCCGGGTTGGGGTCGGCGTTGAAGGCCTCGTTCATGCCCAGGATCGGGTCGCGCGGGGCCAGTTCGACGGTGGAAAACAACGACATGGGGTTCTTCCTCTGGGGCGAAGGCGCAAGCGCGGCAACGGCGCGTGCGCTGCGGTAGGCTGCACGTTGGCCTGCGGCGGCGGGTGCTCGCGTCGCGGCGCAAGAAGCGGCAGGCGGGCGGCAGCAATTTTAGGTGAGGCCGATGATCGAGTTGAGCGAGGTCGAAGACACAACGCAGCCAGCGGGCGAGTGGGTCAGCTTCCCGGATTCGCCGTTCCGGCTGTTCCAGCCGTTCGCGCCGGCCGGCGACCAGCCCGAGGCGATCGCGCGGCTGGTGGCCGGCATCGACGACGGCCTGAGCTACCAGACGCTGCTGGGCGTGACCGGCTCGGGCAAGACCTTCACGATGGCGGGCGTGATCGCGCGCCTGGGCCGCCCGGCGATCGTGTTCGCGCCCAACAAGACGCTGGCCGCGCAGC
>CAYZGL010000234.1:0-6153 GCA_964477985.1 uncultured Rubrivivax sp.
CTGATCGCCGGCCATGGCTTGCTGGCGTTTCGCGACCCCTTCGGCATCCGCCCGCTGTGTTTCGGCGAATTGCGCACCGCCGGCGGCGTGGAACACATGGTGGCCAGCGAATCGGTGGCGATCGAGGGCACCGGCCGGCAGGTGCTGCGCGACGTGGACGCGGGCGAGGCGATCTTCATCGGCGTGGACGGCAGCGTGCATGCGCGCCAGTGCGCCGCGCAGCCCAAACGCCATCCGTGCATGTTCGAGTACGTCTACCTGGCGCGGCCCGATTCGGTGCTCGACGGCATCTCGGTGTACCAGGCGCGGCTGAACCTGGGCGAGTCGCTGGCGCAGCGCGTGGTGTCGACCATGCCGCCCAGCGCCATCGACGTCGTGATCCCGATCCCCGAATCCAGCCGCCCGTCGGCGATGCAGCTGGCGCAAAAGCTGGGTAAGCCCTACCGCGAAGGCTTCGTGAAGAACCGCTACGTCGGGCGCACCTTCATCATGCCGGGGCAGGCGGTGCGCAAGAAGAGCGTGCGCCAGAAGCTCAACGCCATCGGCCTGGAATTCAAGGGCCGCAACGTGCTGCTGGTCGACGATTCGATCGTGCGCGGCACCACCAGCAAGGAGATCGTGCAGATGGCGCGCGAAGCCGGTGCGAAGAAGGTCTACATGGCGTCGGCGGCGCCGCCGGTGCGCTACCCGAACGTCTATGGCATCGACATGCCCACGCGCGAGGAACTCGTCGCCGCCGAGCGCAGCATCGAACAGGTGCGCGAGTACATCGGCGCCGACGCGCTGATCTACCAGGACGTCGATGCCTGCAAGCGCGTGGTGGGCGCGCTGAACCCGGCGCTCGACGGCTTCGAGGCCTCGTGCTTCGACGGCTGCTACGTCGCCGGCGACATCTCGGCGGCCGACTTCGCGGCGATGCAGGCGCGGCGCCAGCAGGGCGACGACGAGGACGGCCAGCAGCGATCGCCGCTGGCATTGCAAGGGGTGCAGGAGCACGCAGGATGAGCGACAACAAGAAGCTGCCGCGGCTGGACCTGCCGCAAGGGCTGCACCCCGACACGCTGGCGGTGCGCGAAGGCCTGCCGGCCACGCAATGGGGCGAGAACTCCGAGGCGCTGTTCATGACCAGCAGCTTCGTGCACCCGGATTGCGCCACCGCGGCCGCGCGCTTCGCCAACGAGCAGGAGGCCTTCGTCTACAGCCGTTTTTCCAACCCGACGGTGACGATGATGGAGCGCCGGCTGGCCGCGCTCGAGGGCACCAGCGGCTGCATCGCCACCAGCAGCGGCATGGCGGCGATCCTGATCACGATCCTGTCGCTGCTGCAAAGCGGCGACCACGTGGTGTGTTCGCGCGGCGTGTTCGGCTCGACCATCAAGCTGTTCCAGGACTTCGGCAAGTTCGGCATCGACACCAGCTTCGTGTCGCAGACCGACGTGGCCGAATGGCGCGCCGCGCTGCGGCCCAGCACCAGGCTGCTGTTCGCCGAGACGCCGAACAATCCGCTGACCGAAGTCTGCGACATCCGCGCGCTGGCCGATGTCGCCCACGGCCACGGCGCGCTGCTGCTGGTGGACAACTGCTTTTGCTCGCCGGCCTTGCAGCAGCCGGTGAAGTTCGGCGCCGACCTGGTGATGCACTCGGGCACGAAGTTCCTCGACGGCCAGGGCCGGGTGATCGCCGGTGCGATCTGCGGCGCGGCCGAGCTGCTCGATGCCAAGTTCGTGCCGGCGATGCGCAGCGCCGGCATGACGCTGTCGCCGTTCAACGCCTGGGTGGTGCTCAAGGGCCTGGAGACGCTGTCGGTGCGGCTGCGCGCGCAAAGCGAGCGCGCGCTGCAGCTGGCGCGCTGGCTCGAGCAGCAGCCGCAGGTGCGGCGCGTGTTCTACCCCGGTCTGCCGTCGCACCCGCAACACGCACTGGCCATGGCGCAGCAAGGCGGCGTCGGCGGCGCGGTGGTGTCGTTCGAGCTGAAGGCGGCCGACGCCGAGCGGGCGCGTGCCAACGCCTTTGCCGTCATCGACGCCACGCGCATCTGCTCGATCACCGCCAACCTGGGCGACACCAAGACCACGATCACGCATCCGCCGAGCACCAGCCACAGCCGGCTGAGCGAGGCGCAACGCCAGGCCGCCGGCATCGGCCAGGGTCTGATCCGCCTCGCCGTGGGGCTGGAGGACGTGCGCGACCTGCAGGCGGACCTGCAGCGCGGGCTGGAGCGGCTGTGAGCGCGCGCCGCATCCGCACCCGCATCGCGCCGTCGCCCACCGGGTGGCTGCACCTGGGCACCGCGCGCACCGCGCTGTTCTGCTGGGCCTTCGCGCGCCACCACGGCGGCGACTTCATCCTGCGCATCGAGGACACCGATCTGGCGCGCTCGTCGCAGCAGGCGGTGCAGCAGATCGTGCAGGCGATGCGCTGGCTGCAACTCGAGCACGACGAGGGGCCGTACTTCCAGATGCAGCGCATCGCTCGCTACCGCGAGGTGATCGCGCAGATGCTGGCCGCCGGCACCGCGTACCGCTGCTACTGCTCGAGCGAGGAGCTCGATGCGATGCGCGAGGCGCAGCGCGCGCGCGGCGAGAAACCGCGCTACGACGGCCGCTGGCGGCCCGAGCCCGGCAAGACGCTGCCGCCGGTGCCTGCCGGCGTGCCGCCGGTGGTGCGCTTTCGCAATCCGCTGGGCGGCACGGTCAGCTGGAACGACATGGTCAAGGGCCCGATCAGCATCGCCAACCGCGAACTGGACGACCTGGTCATCGCGCGCGCCGATGCACAGGCGCCCGACGGCATCGGCACGCCCACCTACAACTTCTGCGTCGTCGTCGACGACTGGGACATGGGCATCAGCCATGTGATCCGCGGCGACGACCATGTGAACAACACGCCGCGGCAGATCAACATCCTGCGTGCGCTCGGCGCCGAGCTGCCGGTGTACGGCCATGTGCCGATGATCCTCGGCCCCGACGGCGACAAGCTGTCCAAGCGCCACGGCGCGGTCAGCGTCACGCAGTACGAGGACGACGGCTACCTGCCCGAGGCCATGATCAACTACCTCGCGCGGCTGGGCTGGAGCCACGGCGACGACGAACTGTTCGGCCGCGAGCAGCTGATCGCGTGGTTCGACGGCGAGCATCTGGCCAGGAGCGCGGCGCAGTGGGATCCGGCCAAGCTGAACTGGGTCAACGCGCACTACATCAAGCAGCGCAGCGACGCCTCGCTGGCCGAGCTGGCGGCCGCGCAGCTGGGCCGCCGCGGCGTCGGGGCCGCAGCCGACGAAGCGCTGGCGCGCCGCTGCGCATTGTTCAAGGACCGCTGTGCCACCACCGTCGAGCTGAGCGACTGGGTCGCCATGTACTACGTCGAAGTGCCGCCGCGCGCCGAGGATCTCGCCGCGCATGTCACCGATGCGGTACGGCCGGCGCTGCACTCGCTGCGCGAACGTCTCGCCGCGTGCGCGTGGGACGCCGGTGCGATCGCCGCCGCGATCAAGGCGACGCTCGCCGAGCAGGGGCTGAAGATGCCGCAACTGGCGCATGCCGTGCGCGTGCTGGTGTGTGCGCGCACCCAGACACCATCGTTGGATGCGGTGCTGGCGTTGTTTGGCCGCGAGCAGGTGCTGCAGCGTTTGAGCGGCGCGTAGATCTTCGCCTATAATGCGCGGCTGTTCGAGCAGCGCGCCAGGAACCACAAAGGGGGTATAGCTCAGCTGGGAGAGCGCTTGCATGGCATGCAAGAGGTCAGCGGTTCGATCCCGCTTACCTCCACCAAAGCCGGTTTGCAGTGCGTGGTTCGAGCAGATTGGTTCACGCAGTCCCCTTCGTCTAGAGGCCTAGGACACCACCCTTTCACGGTGATTACAGGGGTTCGAATCCCCTAGGGGACGCCACGTTGCACACAAGTCATTGATTCCTTTAAGGTTTCAGGACTGTGCAACACGGATGAACCGGGTGCGCATACGGCTTGTGCAACGACAAGCCGCCGGCAGTGATGCCAAGTGCGAACTCGCGCTGCAGCACGGCTGCCGCACACGGCATCAACTGCGCCAGGGAAGACTTCGTCGCGCGCGTCAAGGACATCACCGCCGGCCGCGGCGTGAAGGTGGTCTACGACTCGGTGGGCAAGGACACCTGGGAAGGCAGCCTGAACTGCCTGCGCCCCTTCGGTCTGATGGCCAGCTTCGGCAACGCCTCGGGGCCGGTGCCGCCGTTTGCGCCGGGCATCCTCGGCGCCAAGGGTTCGCTGTACTTGACGCGGGCCACGCTGTTCACGCACATCGCCACGCGCGAAGCCACGCAGGCCATGGCCGACGACCTGTTCGCCGTGGTGGCCAGCGGCCAGGTGAAGATCCGCATCGACCAGCGTTATGCGCTGGCCGACGTGGCGCAGGCGCACCGCGACCTGGAAGCGCGCAAGAACACGGGGTGCAGCGTGCTGCTGCCTTGAGGCGGACCCCGCGTCGCGTCGCGACCTGGGGCATTGCCGCCGTCGCTCAAGGCGCCGAGGCGCTGCCGGCAACGATGTCGCGCACGCGTCGGGCGAGTTCCTCGCAGGCCGCGGATTTCGTCGCGCCGATGATCGGCACCGGGAGGATGAAGGCGGGCATGAAGACACCGGCCTGGCGGCGGGCCGCCTGCCTGACCGGATCGAAGGCCCTGGTCAGGTCCACCACGGTGGCCCGGTACGAAGAATCGCGTGTTCCCCAGGCGAAGCCGTAGCAGCCGGCGCCGGGCGCCGGCCCCGCGACGCACCCGATGCCGCCCTGGTCGAAGGCGGTGGTCGTCGTGCCGCCGGCGAAGACCAGGCAGCGCAAGCCGAGTTCGCTGATCCGCTGTTCGACGTCGGGGCGGGCCAGCAGATCGAGCAAGGCCTCTTCGGTGCGCGGCGCGGTGGAGAACTCCAGCCATGGAAACAGCGCCAGCCGCAGGCGGTCGAAAGGCACGACCGGGACCGTCGGGGCCAGCGCCCGGAACCGCGGGACGACGCAGGCCTGCGCGTCCGAGGCCTCGCCGTACGACCAGTCGCCGGCCTCGCGCACGAAGGCCACGGCAGCGCCGCCGGGCGCAGCCGGGTGCGTCGGTGGGATCGGCGCTGCGGCAGTGTCCGCGGCGCGCCCCGCGGCTGCCTGCCAGTCGCGCACTGCCGGCCGCTGGGGCAGATCGACCATGAAGGCTGCCGTCGCGTCGCGGATGCTCCAGGCCGCGAGGGCGCCAAACGGTACCAAGATCGGCTCGGTGAACGGATCCTTGGACGCGAAGCCGGTCATCTCCCACTGGTCCAGCAGGCTCCCTTCGTGCGAGTGCAACTCGATCGAGTAGGTCAGGAGCGGCTGCCCGATCGAGGGTTGAACCCGCGTGAGCACCACGATGCCGGCGATGCCGGGCGGTGCGGCGCGCCCCGGCGGCGGTTCGGCGACGGCCACCACGCCGGTGAACATCTGACGCAGGGCCCAGTCGAAGGTCGAGATCACTTCGGCGCCGATCGGAATCCTGGCGAGGTCGGCGGGGAGCGCGATGGTCTCGCGCACGCCGGCCGCATGGTGGACACCTACCATGACCGGCAACTGCTCGACCAGCGCCGGGGCCGAGGCATCGGGCAGGCGCGCGGCATCGACCGTGTGGGTCACGGCGCATCCCTCGAGCAAGAGCGCGGCGACGAGCGCCACGGCCACACGATGCGTTCGCAGCTTCAAGCTCATCGCCGACCCCAACCACCGATGCTTGCGGCACGGTATCCGGATTTGCGGACAGCGCGTTGATTCGGCTCGAGGGCGAGACCGTCGCTGTCTTGCGGCGGTGGAAGAGCGCTGGCGTCGCACCTGTCCCAGTCCTTCGACGCCTGCCGGCGTCAGTCCGCCACCGCCGCCCGATAGGCATGCCACGACGCATGCCCCAGCACCGGGCCGACGATCAGCAGCCCGGCGAACCACGGCAGCAGCGCCAGCACCACCAGCACGGTGATCAGCGCGCCCCAGACGATCATCACCGGCGTTTGCGTCAGCACCAGGCGCAGGCTGGTCAGCCCGGCGGTGATGGCGTCGGTCTGGCGGTGCAGGATCATCGGCATCGACACCACGCTGACCGCATAGATCAGCCCGGCGAAGATCGCACCCACGCCCACCCAGGCGACGATGAAGCCCAGGTTCTCGGGGTC
>CAYZGL010000235.1:0-6147 GCA_964477985.1 uncultured Rubrivivax sp.
CGTCGATGATCCAGACGCGCGCGCCGGTGCCGAGATAGGCGGCGGCGATCTCGTTCAAGAGCAGCGACTTGCCCGAGCCCGACGTGCCGGCGATCGCCACGTTGTAGTTGCCCGCCGGGTTGTCGTAGACGTCGATCTGCATGATCTGGCCGCGCCGGCCGCCGAACAGAAGCACCGGCGTACCCGTGCCCTGCCACTCGGCGACGAGCGGCGCCAGGTGCACCGCGTTCGCCGAGGTCTTGGTGGTGACGCGCTTCATGCGCTGCAGATCGGCGTGGAACGGCGCCGAGAGCGTCATCGGCAGCGAGCCGATGAGGGCCTGCGTCATCATCATCGTGTCGCTGGAGAGTTCGAAGCCGCGCGCACGGAAGATGGCGCGCGCCGCCTGTTCGGCCCGGGTCACCGCGTGCGGCTCGGCGAAGAGCGCGAGCTGCAGGTTGAGGTCGACGAGCTGCTGGCCGTCGTCCATCGCCTTGAGCACGATGTCCCAGTCGGCCTTGCGCTCCTGCAGGTCGGGCAGGAAGCGCGCCATGTAGCTGGTGGCGTTCGTGGTGGCGCGGGCGGCCTTGAGGAAGGCCCAGTTGCGGGTGGCCTCGGCGTCGAGCACGTGCACGCCCAGCGTGAGCAGGAACGGGCAGGGGTACTGCAGCGTGCCCTGGTAGAGGTCGCCGATCAGGCTACCGGCGTTCCACAGCGCGAAGCGCGGCGGGAAGGCGCGCACCGACATCAGGCGAAGCTCGGTTTGCAGGTCGGCGGCCGGGTTGGCCAGGCCGATGCCCTGGCGGTCGATGCGCAGGCGCGTGGCCCGGTCGATCACCTGGTCGCGCAGCTCGCGCCCGTCGTCGTAGGTGAGCGGGATGGCGTCGCCGGTTTGCCGGTGCGGGTCGAGCAGCGCGGAGACCCAGTTGATCAGGTCCTCCGCCGTCCACGAACGGGACGGGAAGCCGGCGGCGTGCAGCGTGGCCCGGATCCCGTCGCGCAGCAGCAGCAACTCCTCCAGGCGCGAGAGATTCTCCGGGCTGCCGGCAAGCGAGACGCTGACCACCAGCCGGTAGTCGCGGAACAGGTAGCTCTGCGCCGACAGCAGCGACGTCCGGCTGCCCTGCAGGTAGTGCCCCGCGCGGCGCCGGGCCATGGTGCGGTGGATGTTGGTGTGACGGCCGGCGCGGCCGAGGGCGTCGAGCTCCGGGACGACATCGTCGGCGACGCGCAGGTTCGCGTAGCGCGCCAGCGGCGCGCGAATCGCGGGGCTCGCGTACAGGTGGAACTGGATGCCGGTGCCGGGCGGAGAGGCCGCGTAGAGCGCGGTCAGCACGCGCGCCATCTCCTCGTCGGCGCCGGATTGCGGTCGCACCTCGAGGCAGAAGCCGAGCGCGTCGAGATTGACGAAGACCTGGCGGTCCGCGATCCAGGCGCGGTACGGCAGCCACTCGGAGAACGCGGCGGCGTCCTCGCCGCGCGATGCGGCGCCGGACTTGGGAACGCGGATCAGGTCCGCGGGCTTCGCGCCCTTCAGCACGGACTCCAGATCGGTCAGCAGGCTGCGCCACATCGCTCAGGGCTCCTGGGTCGCACCATTGCCGGGCAGCAGTCCCGTGCGCGGGGGAAAGCGATCGGGCGCTGTCTCTGTGGACGACGCGGGCTCGCTCGCCGATGCCGGGCTGGATGCGGGCGACGTGAACGGGATCGGAGGCCGCACGGCATCGACGCGCTGTCGATTCGCCGGGAGGACGCGTTCGATCAGCCAGCGGCCGGTGTCCACCAGCACGTGCACCACCGAGGCCTCGTGCAGGTCGCCGTCGGCGTCCTCCCAGGGCGCGATCCATAGGCGCAGCACGCGTGGTTGGGAGCGCAGTGCCGATGGCGGTGCGCCAAGCCCCGGAGCGGCTGTGGATGCCGAGGCGACCGTCGCGGCGGCTGCCGTGCTCGTGGGCTCCTTCGCGGGCTTCGGCAGCGCGGAGGCGGGCGGCTGGCCGTGGATCGAATTCGCGTACACGCCCGAGACCGAGGTGCACTGCGAACCAACCGGGGCCTTGCAGGCGTAGCTGCCCTCGCCGCCGAGGCCGCTCATCGTGGACGCGCAGCCGCCCAACAGCGTGGCGGTCGCGCCGACGAGGAGGGCGACGGTCCGTCGCAGGTCCGTCATGGCGCCTTGCCCGTCGCCTGGGCCGCGGGGATGCCCGGCGCGGGCCCCTCGGCGCTCGTGGTCGAGCGCGACAGCCAGGCGTTGATCTGCTCGGCGCTCGCGGCGCCGGGCAGCACGCGACCGTCGGCGGCGACCAGCGTCGGGGTGCCGGTCACGCCGAGGCGCTCGGCCAGCGCGACGTTGCGATCGACCGGGTGTGCGCAGTCCGCGCTGGGCGGCACCTGGTCGCGGGTCATCAGCGCCTGCCAGGCGCCGAGGCGATCCTTCGCGCACCACACGGCGATGGCCTTCGCGCGCGCCTGCGGGTGCAGGGAGGCGATCGGCATCAGGAAGGTGTGGATCGTCACGTCGGACAGGCCCTTCAACTCGGCTTCCAGCCGGCGGCAGTGCGGGCAGTCCGGATCGCTGAAGATCGCGAGCGCACGGGAGCCGCGGCCTCGCACGTCCTTGATCGCATCGGCCAGCGGCAGCGCGCTGAAGTCGATGCGGGCCAGCGTGTCCTTGCGCTCGGCGGTGAGGTCGCGCTGCGCCTTCATGTCGTACAGGTGGCCGAACAGGAAGTACTGGCCGCTCGCGTCCACGTAGGCGAGGTTGGCGCCCATCGCCACCTCGAAGACACCCGGCCACGGCGTCGGACGGATCTCGCCGAAGCGGGTCGAGGGGTAGAGCGCCTGCAGGCGCCCGATGAGGCTGGTCAGCTCGGGCGTGGTTGGCGGTTGGCTGGGCTGCGCCCATGCCGTGACGCTCAGGCAGGTGGTCAGCGCCGCGGCCAGCGCGGCCTTGCTAGCGAGAGCGCGCAGCGCGAGGCGCGCGTCAGTCGTCTTCATCGTCGTTCCTCCGGAGGGTGCGGGCGCGCTCGGCGAGTTGCGCGAGGTTGTCGGGATCGGTGCCGGCGGCGTCCAGCGTCCCGGGCAGGGCGACGCCCTGCGTGAGGACCACGTCGACGCTGCGGCCCGCGTCGACCTCGATCACCGGGAAGACCTTCTCGGCGAGGCTGATGTAGTACTGGGCGAGCCGGTCCAGGGCCTTGCCCACGCCCGTGCCCAGACCGGCTTCGAGCTGCTTGCCGGGGTCGACGGTGCTGGTGGTGCCCAGCGGCGAGACCGACAGCGTGGTGGAGCTCTGCGTGAAGGCGTGACCGATGCCGCTGGCCACGCCGGCGAGCAGGGCGTTGGCGAGGATCTGCCCCTGCTTGGAGACCAGGCGTCCGCGCATGCCGGCCTTGCCGTCCTCGCCCGCCACGTAGCCCTTCACCGGCACGTCGATGGCCGTGCCGTCGCGGGTGACGCACGACAGCGACTCGGTGCGGATGTAGGCGCGCTCGGAACTCACGTCGCCGTAGCCGGCGCCGACGATGAAGCACTCCTTCACGCGGGCGCGAAACTGGTTGGGCAGGATCGCGTTGTCCGCGAGGCGCAGCAGGACCGGTTGGGGATTGCGCTGGGCCTGGCCGCCGGTGGGCGCATCCAGGCCGCCGAGGAGGACCGCCCGGGTGAAGGCGCCGCTGGGCAGGTAGCGGCGCGTGTCTCGAGGGGCGGGCGTTGCGCCTGCCGCGTCCGCGGCCGGCTTGGCGCCCTTGCCCGCTGCGACGTCCCCCAGCACGATGCTGACGATGCCCGTGGGCGTCGGCGCGCTCGGAACGGCGCCGGGCGGCGGTGGCAGTCCGGCGCCCAGCACGGCGCCTTGCGGCATCGGTGGCGGTGGCGGCGGGAAACGCTGCGGACCGGCGTCCGCTAGCACGTTCCCTGGGCGGTCCGGCCCGAAACTCGGCCGTGCCGCCGGGGCGGTGACCGGCGGAGGCGGCAGCGGCGTGAGTCCGCTGCCTTCGAGCTTCTTGAGGCGCTCGAGCATTTCCTTGCCCTGGCCTTCGAGCTCGGCATTGCGCTGCGCGAGGTCGCGCGAGCGCTGCTCGATCGCCTTCAGCTGCGCATCGGCCTGGCCACGCCACGCGTCGCGGGGATCGACCTGCGCACCCGGCGCGAGGATGTTCGTCGACTGCGGCTTCGCGGGCTGCGCGTCGTTGCCTTTCGTGCCGGTCAACGAGACCGACAGCAGCGTGCCGGCCACGATCGTGCCCGCGATGCCGGCGAGCAGCAGGACCTGGCGGCGCTTGATGGCCGCAGCCGTCGGCTCCGCCGGGGCCGACGGAGATCCTTGGCCCGATGAGTGAGACGCGCCGGTCGGCGACATGCCGGGCGGCAGGACGGGATCAGTCATCGGCGCGGCGCTCCCGGATCACGAAGAGCTGGGTGGTCTCGCCCGGGCGCAGGGCCGCCTGCTCGACGCTCACGGCCATCACGCCGCGCTTGAAGAGATCGCGCTCCGCGAGTTCGAGCGCGGACGCGGAGGTGTTGACGAGCTGGTACTTCTCGCCGACCACGCCGCTGCCCAGCCACTGGCGCTGCAACGTGAGCCTTGCGCCGGGCCACAGGGTCAGCTCGCGCCCGGGCTCGCGCACCTCCATGTCGTCGGGCAGCGCGTCCTCGGCCATCGCGAGCAGGAGGTTCTTCATCGTGCGCACGTGACGGCCGCTGCGCTCGATGCGTGCGGGCCCGGTCGCGGCGTCGCGGGCCTCGCGGATCACGATGGCGTCGCTCGGGGTGTCCACCGGCTGCAGCAGCAGCCCGATCGTCGAGCGCTCCGTGCTGACGAAGAGGTTGATGGGCTTGGTGCTGTCCGGCGAGACCGGCCGGATGAAGACCTGGCCCTTCTCGTCGTCCTTCTCCAGCACGAATTCGCCGGCGTTGCCCGTCACCTTGCGGATGCGGCCACGATCGACGGAGATGCGCGTCACCTCCTTGCGCGAGACCTTGGCGAGCACGGTCTCGCCGTCGCGCGCGTCGACGACCTGCAGCGCCAGCGCAGGCTGGCTAGCGGCCAGTGCCAGCAGCAGGAGCCAGGCGAAGCTGGGACTGAGCTTGGATTTCGAGCGGGTCATTGGGACTGGTCTCCCGGAACGCCTTCAGAAAGATCCGGCCGCCGGCGTACTGCAGCTCGATGGCGTAGCCCTTCGAGACCTCGGACACGCGGCGGTCGCTGATGAATGTGGTGAGCAGGCCACGCACGCCCACGCGCTGGGTGCGCTCGTCGACGGCGAGGTCCTGCGCGCTGAACACGGTGGAGGCGCCGTCGCGCTTGACGCGCTCGGCGGCGGTGGCCAGCACGCTGCGCAGCTCTCCGTAGGAGGCCGGCGCGGCGTACTGGAGCAGCACCCGGGACTGGTGGTCGATGCTCTGCGGCGTGACGTTGAGCGTCAGCTGCAGGAGGAAGTAGGCCATCTGCTCGAGGTACTCGGCGCTCACGCGCTCGGACTCGACCCAGAAGGTCTTGTTGATGCTGGGCGGCACCACCACCACGCGCTCGCGCCCGGCCATGTGCATCGCGAAGGCCGCCAGCGTCACGTTGGCGAGCATCGAGCAGGCGAGCAGCAGCACGAGCAGGGCGCTCGCGCGGCGCGCGCTGGCGATGTCGGCGCGCAGCCAGTCGAGCTTCATCCGGCCAGCTCGCGCAGGTAGGAAGGCGGGGTGCGCTTCAGGCCCGTCATGAAGGCAGGCAGGTGCCAGTACAGCAGGTGCAGCGCGAAGGCGGGGTGCTTGCCCGCCTTCGCGCGACCGTAGGCCGAGGCGAGCAGCAGGCCGACGGCGCAGCCGCTCACGAAGAAGCCCGCGACCATGCCCGCCAGCGCGGCCCCCAGCACCAGCAGGGCCACGTCGATGTCCCACCAGAACATGCGCGGCGGGTCATTGAGACGGCGGGGGATGTCGAGGGACGCGTCGATCACGGCACACGCCCCGTCAGATCACGGCGGTCATGATCGAGTCGATGATGGTCGGCACGTAGACCATGAAGAGCGCGAAGACGACGCCGGCGAGCGCCGGGATCGGCGAGGAGCGCGCGATGCCGATGCCCGCACCGAGGATGAAGGCGGCAATCGCGATCGACTTGCCCAGGAAGCCGGTCGCCCAGTTGAGCAGGGTCGTGTACATCGTCTGGAACTCGGT
>CAYZGL010000236.1:0-6081 GCA_964477985.1 uncultured Rubrivivax sp.
CCACCGCGCCGATCAGGCCCAGCACCATCAGGCTGAAGTATTCGGCCGGGCCGAATTTGAAGGCCAGCTCGGTCAGCGGCGGCGCGAACGCGGCGATGACCAGCGTGCCCACCGTGCCGGCGAAGAACGAGCCCAGGCCGGCCGCGGCCAGCGCCGGCCCCGCTCGGCCCTTGCGTGCCATGGCATAACCGTCGATCGCGGTGACCACGGACGAAGCCTCGCCGGGCAGGTTGACCAGGATCGCGGTGGTCGAACCGCCGTACTGCGCGCCGTAGTAGATGCCGGCCAGCATGATCAGCGCCGGCGTCGCGTCCAGCGCGTAGATCGACGGCAGCAACATCGCGATCGTCGTCGTCGGCCCCAGGCCCGGCAGCACGCCGATCGCGGTGCCGAGCACGCAGCCCAGCAGGGCCCAGGCCAGGTTCTGAAAGGTCAGCGCGACGCCGAACCCCAAGATGAGGTGATCCAACAGTTCCATGCTCGTCGCTCCTTCAGCTGCCGGTGGACGCGAAGGCCGGCCACAGCGGGATCGTCAAGTTCAGGCCCCAGATGAACACCGCCCAGCTGCCCAGGGTCAGCACCGCGGCGGCGGCAAGCGCCTCACCCCAATGGAACTCGTCGCCCGCCAGCGCCGAGACGACCACCAGCACCGGCAAGGCGATGACCATGCCGGTGATCGGCAGCAGCACGCCGAACAGCACGACCGAGCCGATGATGATGAGCAGCGGCTTCCATGCCACCGCGCCGATCGGCTCGCCGTCCTCGGTTTCGACCGTGAGCGCCTCGAACAGCGTCATGCCGCCCAGGATCGCCAGCAGGATGCCCAGGCCGAACGGGAAGTAGCCGGGGCCCGGACGCGCCGAGCTGCCGAAGTTGTATTCCAGCGCGCCGTACGAGAAGCCCAGCCCGACGGCAATGAACATCAGGCCAGCCCAAAAGTCTCTCTGACTCTTGATCTTCAAGGTTGTCTCCTTGCGCGCTCTTGGTGGCGGCGGATTCTAGTCAGCGCAAATGTAGCGCCGGATGCGGTTTGCACGTAGGGCGCCGATCGCGGCGCGGCCTTGCCCCAGCGGGGCGGCGCAGCGTCGCCGGTGCGCCGCGCGCCCGAGCCGTCAGGCTCGCATGTCCAGGCTCGGCGTGGTGCGCAGCACTTCGTCGATGGTGGTCAGGCCTTCGGCCACCTTCATCGCGCCGGCCAGACGCAAGGCGCGCATGCCGTCCTTCACCGCCTGGCGGCGCAGCGCATCGGCATCCAGCGTCGGGTGCACGCAGCCGCGCGCGGCGTCGCTCATCACCAGCAGTTCGTACAGCCCCATGCGGCCGCGGTACCCGGTGTGCCGGCACTCGAGGCAACCGGCCGGCTTGTACGGCCGCACGCCGCCCGACAGCCGCCAGGGCCGCGCGATCTCGTCCAGCGCCTCGCGCGTGAGGCTCTCGTCGCGCTGCCTGCACGCAGCACACAGCGTGCGCGCCAGCCGCTGCGCCAGCACGCCGATCACGGTGGCCGATATCAGGTACGGCGGCACGCCCAGGTCGGCCAGGCGCGTGATGGCCGAGGCGGCGTCGTTGGTGTGCAGCGTGCTGAACACCAGGTGGCCGGTGAGCGCGGCCTGGATCGCCATCTCGGCGGTGGCCAGGTCGCGGATCTCGCCGACCATGATGATGTCCGGGTCCTGCCGCATCAGCGCGCGCAGCCCTTCGGCGAAACCCATGTCGATGGCCGCATGCACCTGCGTCTGGTTGAACGCCGGCTCGATCATCTCGATCGGGTCTTCGATGGTGCACACGTTGACCTCGTCGCTGGCCAGCGCCTTCAGCGTGGCGTACAGCGTGGTCGTCTTGCCGGCGCCGGTGGGCCCGGTGACCAGGACGATGCCGTGCGGGCGCGCGATCAGCTCGCGCCAGCGCTGCGTGTCGTGCGCGCCGAAGCCCAGCGCCTCGATGCTCTTGACCGCGGTGTCGGGGTCGAAGATGCGCATCACCAGCTTTTCGCCGAAGGCGGTGGGCAGCGTGGACAGCCGCATCTCGACTTCGCCGCCGATCTTGTCGGCGCTGTCGGGGCGCTTGGTCTTGATGCGCCCGTCCAGCGGGCGGCGCTTTTCGACCACGTCCATGCGCCCGAGCAGCTTGATGCGCGAGGTCATCGCGCTCATCACGCCCAGCGGCAGCTGGTACACGGTGTGCAGCACGCCGTCGATGCGAAAGCGGATCGCGCCCATGTCGCGCCGCGGCTCGAGGTGGATGTCGCTGGCGCGCTGGTCGAAAGCGTACTGCCACAGCCAGTCGACCACCTGCACCACGCCGGCGTCGTTGGCATCGAGCTGCCGGGCCGACTTGCCGAGTTCGACCAGCTGCTCGAAGCTGGCCGCCGGCGAGACCTCGCCGCTCTTCTGCGCGGCGCGCACCGACTTGGCCAGCGCGTAGAACTCGGTGGTGTACTTGCGCACCTCCTGCGGCTGCGCCAGCACCAGCTTGACCTTGCGCCGCACATGCGCTTCGATCTCCGGCACCCAGGCCACGTCGAAGGGCTCGGCGGTGGCGATCACCACCTCGTGCGCCGTCAGCTGCACCGGCAAGGCGCAGCGGCTTTCGGCGTAGTGCACCGACATCACGTCGGCGACGCGCCCGACATCGGCGCGCAGCGGATCGATGCGCAGGAACGGCAGACCGCAGCGCTGCGCCAGCCATTCGCTCAACACTTCGGTGTCCAGCGCTTGCTGCGTGCCTGCGCGCGACAGCCCGGCAGCGCCCAGCCGCACCAGCGCGTGCTGGCTGGAGCTGCCCGCGCCGAAGCGGCGGATCACGCGCTCGGCATCTTCGGCCGAGATCAGCTTGTCGTCGTGCAGCCAGCCCAGCAGCACGCGCCAGTCGAGCTTGCCCTTGCACGATGGATGCGCCATCACCACGGTGTCGGCGGCGCAGCGGGCGAGTCTTGCGGCAGGAGTCTGGGTCATGGTCGGGACAGTGGCCGCAGCATGCGCAACCATTTGCGCGCCGGCAGCCCCCAGGCGCCGTAGCGCTGTTCGATGGTAGCGGCGCGCTGCAGCAGCGTGGCGCGATCGGGCAGCACTACGTCACGCCCGGCCAGCACCACGGCGTTGCCTTCGCGCGTCGGGCGCAGCCGGCACACCTGCTGCGCGCCGAAGGCGGCCACCAGCTGCGAAAGGCTGTGCTCGAAGCTGGACTTGCGGCCGAACAGGTTCACGCTCATCACGCCGCCGTCGGCCAGCACCTGGCGGCACCCGGCGTAGAAGTGCAGGTCGTCGAGCACCGGCGCCGCCGCCTCGTGGTCGTACAGGTCGACCTGCAGCAGTTGCACGCTGCCGGCATGCGCGTCGTCGTGCACCCAGCCGGCGGCGTCCAACGCCAGCACGCTCAGGCGCGGCCCGTCCTCGGCCAGCCGGAAGTAGCGCCGGCACGCGGCGATGACGGCCGGGTTCAGCTCCACCGCGGTGGTGTGCATGCGCAGCGCCTTGTGCGTGAAGCGCGTGATGGCGCCCGCCCCCAGGCCCAGTTGCACCGCGCGGCCCTGGCCCAGTTGCTCGCTGGGCAGCCACAGCAGCCCCGCCATCATGCGCTGCACGTATTCCAGCTCGAGATGGTCGGGCCGGCGCAGGCGCATCGCCCCTTGCACCCAGATCGTGCCCAGGTGCAGGCTGCGCACGCCGTCGAACTCCGAAATCGTGACTTCGGGCAGATCGCGTGGCTTGCGTGGACTCATGGGCGCGGCAGCGGCACGATAGCCCAAGGTTTCAGGCCAGGCCGCAGGCGGCGAAGACCTCGCGCCACCGTTCGAGCTTGTGCTCGAAGCGCAAGCGCGCATGGGCCGGGCTGCTGGACGGCAGCCGGTACACCGCCACACCCAGCGCGCCGGTGACGCGCATCGCGCGGGCCGACGCCGCGCCGTTGTGCGCCACCGCACGCAGCGCCGGCGCGCGCTCGCGCAAGCTGCCCAGGTCGTTGCAGCAGGCATCGCGGATGCGGCTGTCCAGGCTGCCCTCGCGGCGGCAGCTGCCGATCACATCCCACAGCCCCACGCCGTGCCGCCGCAGCCGGCGCAGGCGCTGCTCGTAGGGCAGCAGCGGCAACGGCTCGCCGAGCAGCGCGCCCAGCAGCGGCCAGAACTGGTTGCGCGGGTGCGCGTAGTACTGGCCCGCGGCCAGCGAAGCCTCGCCCGGAAAGCTGCCCAGCACGATCAGCCGTGTGTGGCGGCCGATCACCGGCGGCAGCCCCTGCAGCAGCGCGCTCAAGCACGCAGCCTCGGCAGCGCGGCGCGCGCGTTGGCCGTGGTGCGCTGCGCGGTATGTTCCAGCGTCCAGCCGCGCAACGCCGCCAGCGTCGCCGCGATGCGCGGCAGCTCGGCCGGCTCGTTGCGCGCCTGCGGCTGCTGCCGGCGCTGCTGCGCGTTGCGGTACAGCCACTGCGGCGGGATGTCCGGCGCGTCGGTCTCGAGCACGATCGCATCGTCCGCCAATGCGGCGGCCAGGCCACGGATGCGCAATGCGCGCTCGTGTGTCATCGCACCGCCGAAGCCGAGCTTGAAACCCAGCGCGACGAACTGCGCGGCCTGCACCGCACTGCCGTTGAAGGCGTGCGCGATGCCGCCGCGCACACCGCTGCGCCGCAACCCGGCGAGCACGGCATCGGCCGCGGCGCGCAGGTGCAGCAGCACCGGCAGCCCGGCATCGCGCGCGATGGCCAGCTGCGCGCGGTAGCACTGCTGCTGGCGCGCGCGGTCCAGGCCCGGCACGAAGTGGTCCAGGCCGATCTCGCCCACCGCCACCAGCCGCTCGTCGTCGCGCCAGGCCTGCAGCCGCTCGCGCAGCCGCTGCAGGTCGGCATCGAGCGCGTGCGGCACGAACAGCGGGTGGATGCCCAGCGCGTACGCCGCATCGTGGCGGTGCGCCAGTTCGCGCACGGTGTCGAAATCCTGCGCCGCCACCGCCGGCAGCACCAGCGTGGTGACGCCGAGCGCGCGCGCGCGGCCCACCACCGCGGCGCGGTCGGCGTCGAACTCGGCCGCGTCCAGATGGCAATGGGTATCGATCCAACTCAGCATGCGCCCATCATGCGCCCATCATGCGCCGGCGGCGTGCGCGCGTCGTGCTCGGGCTGCCCGCGCGCAGGTGCAGCGGCCGGTGCAACGTGATAACGTGAAGCCGCTGTTCCATCTGCCGCCTGTTCGCCTGCCTCGGGTGACGGTTTGCATCATGCCGACTCGCAAGACGCCGTTTTACAGTCCATCGCGCCGCGGCACGGCGGCGGGCGCGGCGGCGGCGCCAACGACATTGCCGCCGCATGCAGGCCAGGCAACCCAGGCACCGTCGGCGCCTGCGGCGGCCACCCCCGCCGCGCCGGCCCTGCGCGGCGCACGCCGCAGCTGGCTCGCAAGGCACGCGCCGGCCTTGGCCTGGAGCAGCCTGGGTGGACTGCTGGCGTTGGCGCTGATGCTGGGCGTGCTCGGGCTGCAGCCGCGCCCCAGGATCATCACGCAAGCGCAGATCGATGCGGCGGTGCGGCATTCACTGGAAAAGGACCCGCTGCCCTCGCCGGCCACCAAGGCGTACCAGAACATCGCGCGCTCGGTGGTGCGCGTGATCGGGCTGATGCACGACGAAGACGACCCCGACCACCGCCCCGACCGGCGCGCGATGGACCGCAGCCTGGGCTCGGGCGTGGTCATCAAGGACGACGGCACCATCCTGACCAGCCTGCACGTGGTGCAAGGCGCCAAACACCTGCAGGTGACCTTCGCCAACGGCCACGAGTCCGACGCCGTGGTGATCGGCGCGCAGCCCGAGAACGACCTGGTCGTGCTGAAGGCCAAGAGCCTGCCCGACGAACTCGAGCCGGCGACGATGCGCTCCACCGGCGACCTGGTGCCGGGCGACCAGGTGATCGCCGTGGGCCATCCCTTCGGCATCGGCCCGTCGGTCAGCGCCGGCGTCGTGTCGGGGCTGGGCCGCGAGTTCCGTTCACCCGACGGCGACCAGGCGCTGACCAACCTGATCCAGTTCGACGCCGCCGCCAACCCGGGCAATTCCGGCGGCCCGCTGGTGACGATGGACGGCTTCGTGGTCG
>CAYZGL010000237.1:0-6081 GCA_964477985.1 uncultured Rubrivivax sp.
CGAAGGTGTGGCCAAAGTTGAGGATGGCGCGCAACCCCGATTCACTGACCGGCCGCTTCCTGGCCCATCCGCTGAAGCACCCGCTGCAGCCACGCCGCAAGGTGAACCGGGCGGTCGACCACCTGGCGCTGACCGGCGCGCATCTGCACAACCTGAAGAACGTCGACATCCAGGTACCGCTGCAACGCCTGGTGGCGGTGACGGGCGTCAGCGGCTCGGGCAAGAGCACGCTGGCGCGCGACGTGCTGCTGGCCAACCTGCAGTTCATCAACACCCGAGGCGCCAAGCCGAACTGGCAGGGACTGGACGGCATCGACGGCTGGCAGCAGATCGACCGCGTGCTCGAAGTCGACCAGACGCCGATCGGCAAGACGCCGCGCTCGTGCCCGGCCACCTATATCGGCTTTTGGGACACCATCCGCAAGCTCTTCACCGGGACGCTGGAGGCCAAGGCGCGCGGCTATGCGGCGGCGCGCTTTTCCTTCAACACCGGCGACGGCCGCTGCCGCGGCTGCGAAGGGCAGGGCCTGCGCACCATCGCGATGAGCTTCCTGCCCGACGTCAAGGTGCCGTGCGAAAGCTGCCACGGCCAGCGCTTCAACGCCGAGACGCTGGCGGTGAGCTGGCGCGGCAAGAGCATCGGCGACGTGCTGCGCATGGAGGTCGACGAGGCGGTCGAGTTCTTTGCCTCGATGCCGGCCATCGCGCACCCGCTGCAATTGCTGAAGGACGTGGGCCTGGGCTACCTGACGCTGGGCCAGCCGTCGCCGACGCTGAGCGGCGGCGAGGCGCAGCGCATCAAGCTGGTCACCGAACTGAGCAAGGTGCGCGACGACGTGACCCGTCGCGGGCGGACCATGGACCCCCAGGCGCCTGCGGCGCCGCCCCCCGAGGGGGATCGCCCGCTTGGGGCGGCCCGGCGCCGGCGAGCGCCGCACACGCTGTACGTGCTCGACGAGCCGACGGTGGGGCTGCACATGGCCGACGTCGAGAAGCTGATCCGCGTGCTGCACCGGCTGGTCGACGGCGGCCACAGCGTGGTCGTCATCGAGCACGACCTGGACGTGATCGCCGAGGCCGACTGGGTCATCGACCTGGGGCCCGAAGGCGGCGGCGAAGGCGGGCGCGTGGTGCTGGCCGGCACGCCGGAGCAAATCGTGGCGGCCGGCACGCACACCGGCGCGGCGCTGGCGCCGGTGCTGCGGCGCGGCTGAAGCGGCCGCGCGCTGCGCCCGGCCTTCAGCCCTCGCCGCCCAGCAGCGGGCCGTACATCAGGCGCATCGCGCGCGACTGCAACTGCACCGCGTCGTCGTGATCGCCGCAGCGGTCGAGCACGTCGCTGACGCGCAGCAGCACCTTGACTTCCCATTGCGCGTCGGCGACATGGCCGGCCAGGCTCACGGCCTCGAAGGCATGGTCGCGCGCGCGCTCCAGCGCCGCGTGGCGCTGCTTCGAACCGTCGCGCTGCTGCAGTTCGGCCGCCGCGCAGGCGGTTTCGGCCAGCAGGCACAGGATGTCCACCGCCTGGTCGGCCGCGCCGAGCGCGCGCGCCCAGGCCAGCGCACGTTCGAAACAGCTCTCGGCCGGCCCCAGCGCCTGCAAGGCGCGGTAGCAGCGCGCCATCTGCGCCAGCGCCAGGCTCATCTGCAGCGGCTGCGCCTGGCGCTCGGCCTGGTCCAGCAGCACGGCCGCGTCGCGCAAGGCGCTGCGCGCCGGGCCGTGCAGCATCGCCTGCGCTTCGGGCATCAGCGCATCGCTGCGCGGCAGTTCGGTGGGGCGGTGCGGCATGGTTTCGGTCCTGGAGGATCGGGTGTCGACGGGCCTGGACGGCGAGGCCGATGCTAGGTGCGTGCCGCGCGGTTCAGGTCCCCGCGCTCGGGGGGGACGGGCGGGCGCGAGCGGTAACGTGCAGCGCGACGGGCTGCTTCGCGTGAGCTGCGTCACGCCGCGCCGTCGCGCTGGCCCGCGCGCGCCACGCGGCGTAGATGCGCCAGCCCAGCAGCACGGCGACGATGGCCGCATACACCCCGACCTCGGCAAAGTCGTGCTTGCCGGCGCGCATCCAGTAGAAGTGCAGCAGCGCCAGCACGACGATCAGGTAGACGAGGCGATGCAGCCGGCGCCAGCGCAAGCCCCCCATCGCCTTGATGGCGCGATTGAACGAGGTCGCCGCCAGCGGCAGCATCAGCATCAACGCGGCGAAGCCGGCCAGCACGAACGGCCGCTTGGGAATGTCGCGCACGATGTCCGCCGGCACGAAGCCCATGTCGAGCCAGGCGTAGCACAGGAAGTGAAGCACGCCGTAGAAGAACGCATACAGCCCCAGCATGCGCCGCAGCCGCGCCAAGGCGTTCCACCCGGTCCACTGTCGCGCAGGCGTCACCGCCAGCGTCAGGCACAAAAAGCGCAGTACCCAGTCGCCGCTGCCGCGCGACAGCGCTTCGGCCGGGTTGGCGCCCAGGCTGTCGGTCAGTGCGCGGTACACCAGTTGTGCCAGCGGCAGCAGCGCCAGCACGAACAGCAGCGGCTTGGTGGCGCGATGGGAGAGCAGCGCGTTCAACGGCAGGGCGTCGCAACGGTCAGTAGAACTTCGCCAGGTCCATGCCGGCGTAGAGCTGGCCGACCTGGGCTTCGTAGCCGTTGAACGGCAGCGTCGGGCGCTTCTTCTTGAACAGCCCGTCTTCGCCGATGCGCCGTTCGGTGGCCTGGCTCCAGCGCGGGTGGTCCACCTTCGGATTGACGTTGGAATAAAAACCGTACTCGCTCGGCGCCGCGGCTTCCCAGCTGGTGGTCGGCTGCTTGGCGACGAAGCGGATGCGCTGGATCGATTTCGCCGACTTGAAGCCGTATTTCCACGGCACGACCAGGCGCAGCGGCGCGCCGTTCTGGTTCGGCAGCACTTCGCCGTACAAGCCGAAGGCCAGCAGCGTCAGCGGGTGCATGGCCTCGTCCAGCCGCAGCGCCTCCACATAGGGCCAGTCCAGCACCGACGAGCGCAGCCCCGGCATCTGCTTGGCATCGGCCAGGGTTTCGAACTGCACGAAGCGCGCGTTGCCGGTGGGCTCGACGCGTCGGACCAGTTCGGCGAGCGAATAGCCGACCCAAGGGATCACCATCGACCAGCCCTCGACGCAGCGCAGCCGGTAGATGCGCTCTTCCATGGCCGCGAGCTTGAGCAGCGCATCGATGTCCCAGGTGCCGCGGTGCTTGACCTCGCCCTCGACCACGACGGTCCACGGCCGTGTCTTCAGGCCGCCGGCGCGCCGCGCCGGGTCGGCCTTGTCGGTGCCGAACTCGTAGAAGTTGTTGTAGCCGGTGACGTCCTGGTAGGCGGTGGGCTTTTCCATCGTCAGCGCGCCGTTCACCTCGCTGCGGCTTGCGGGCAGCGGCGGCAGCCTGCCCGGACCGGCGGCCGGGTCGACCGCCGCGGACGCGGGCCACGGGGCAGCCAGTGCCGCAAGCGCCGCGGCGCGGCTCAGGAAATCGCGGCGCTGCGCGTACACGCTGCGCGGCGTGACGGATTCGCCTGGGGCGGGGGTGAAGCCCCGGTCACGGATGAGATGCATGTGGCCTCCACAACTGCTGCGTGGGTCGCTGGACCCACGCTGATTCTTACAGTGTGGTGGCGGGGACGCCGCCGCGCGTCAGTGCAACCCTGCCATGTAGTCGGCCAGCGCCTTGATCTCGCGGTCGTTCAGCCTGGCGGCCACGCCGGCCATCGGCACGCTGTTGGCGCGCTGCCCGGAGCGGAAGGCGTTCAGCTGGGCTTCGGAATATTCGCCGTGCTGGCCGCTCAGCCGCGGGTACTGCGACGGGATGCCGGCACCGTTCGGGCTGTGGCAGCCGGCGCAGGCCGCGATGCGCCGGTCGGCGACGCCGCCGCGGTAGATGCGCTCGCCGAGCAGCAGCGTGGCCTTGTCGGTGGCCGCGCCGGGCTTGGCGGTCTTGGACGCGTAGAACGCCGCCACGTCGCGCATGTCCTGCTCGCCCAGCGTGGCGGCGAAGCCCTTCATGATGGCGCTGTCGCGCGCGCCGGACTTGAAGTCCTGCAACTGCTTGAGCAGGTATTCCGGATGCTGGCCCTGCAGGATCGGGTTGGCCGACAGGCCGCGCGTGCCATCGAAGGTGTGGCAGGCCACGCAG
Organism: uncultured Rubrivivax sp.; assembly: GCA_964477985.1. GTDB lineage: Bacteria > Pseudomonadota > Gammaproteobacteria > Burkholderiales > Burkholderiaceae_C > Rubrivivax. The sequence goes on from CAYZGL010000237.1 coordinate 4,144, forward strand.
ACCTGGGACGCGATGGTCTCGCCCTTGGCCGCGTCGCCCTTGTCGGCGGGACGGGGGTCGGCCGCCAGCACCGGCGCGGTGAAGGCTAGAGCAAGCAACAGCAGCAGAGGCGACTTCATGTCCGGGCTTCGTGTCGTTGGGATGCAAACCCGTTGATTTTACAATGGCCGATGACCCGTTCCGACACGCCCCCACAGCCTGCTGGCGCGACCGCGGCGAAAGCCCTGGCCTGGGCCCACACCGCGCGCTTCCTGGTCACGGCGGCCCGCCTCGAGCAGTTGCCGCCGCTCGAACTGGCGGAGATCGGATTCGTCGGGCGCAGCAACGCCGGCAAATCGACGGCGATCAACCGCCTGGCGCAGCAAAAGCGGCTGGCGTTTGCGTCGCGCACACCGGGGCGTACGCAGCACATCAACCTGTTCGCGGTAGGGCCCAAGAACGCGCCCGACGCGCTGTTCGCCGACCTGCCCGGCTACGGCTACGCGGCGGTCGAGCGTGCCGCCAAGCTGCGCTGGCAGGAAGTGATGGCGCAGTATCTGGCGCAGCGCCGCAGTCTGTCCGGCGTGGTGTTGCTGGTCGACTCGCGTCTGGGTTTCACCGACCTGGACCAGCGTTTGCTGCGCTTGCTCGAGCCCAGGCTGGCCGGGGGTGTGGTGCGGCTGCTGGTGCTGCTGACCAAGGCGGACAAGCTGTCGCGCCAGGCGGCCGCGCAGGCGTCGCGCGAGGCCACGGCGCTGCTGTCTCGCGAATGCCCGGCGCACGCGGATGTGGCGGTCGGGCTGTTCTCGGCGCTCAACGGCAGCGGGGTCGACGATGTGGCGGTGCGGCTGCACGCCTGGGCGCAGCCGCGCGATGCGCTTCAGACCACGATGTAGCTGCCCTTCAGGTAGGGCAGCGCCAGGCGCAGGTGCTCGTTCAGTTGCGGGAACAGCTCCGAGGCCGATTCGCTGGCATAGATGGGCCGCACCGCTTGGCGCGTCGGGCTGCCGATGTTGATCAGGCAGGCCGCGTGGCCGTCGTCGTACTCGAGCAGGTCCGCACCGAGCGGGCGCAGCGTCCAGCCATCCGAGGACTGCACCTGCCCGTTGCTGGCGGCGATGAGTTGGCTGGGCGTCGGCAGGTCCGCGGGAGCGCGCGTCATGGCAGGGGTGGTCTCGGGTGCGTCAGAGGTTTGCACCGCTGCAAAGTCTAGGCAATCGGGATCCTGCGCCCATCCCCACGCTTCGGGGGAACGGGCCATGGGCCGCCGCTGTCGCGTGCACTGGTTCACGCCGGGGCGGCGGCCACGCAGGGTGCGCAAACAAAAGAGCCCGCGGGCATCGGGGCGCGCGGGCTCGGGCTTGGGCAGGCCGACACGGCGGCCGGCTTGCCGCAGGGCTTACATGTCCATGCCGCCCATGCCGCCCATGCCACCCATGCCGCCGGGCATGCCGCCGCCCATCGGCGATTCTTCCTTCGGCGCTTCGGCGACCATGGCTTCGGTGGTGAGCATCAGCGAAGCGACCGAGGCGGCGTTCTGCAGCGCAGTGCGCGTCACCTTGGTCGGGTCCAGGATGCCCATCTCGATCATGTCGCCGTAGTTGCCGTCCTGGGCGTTGTAGCCGTGGTTGCCCTTGCCGGCCGCCACCGCAGCCACGACCACGCTCGGCTCGTCGCCGGCGTTGGCGACGATGATGCGCATCGGCTCTTCGCAGGCGCGCATCACGATCTTGATGCCCGCGTCCTGGTCGTGGTTGTCGCCCTTCAGGCCGCTCACTGCCGCGCGGGCGCGCAGCAGCGCCACGCCGCCGCCGGCGACGATGCCTTCTTCCACCGCGGCGCGCGTGGCGTGCAGCGCGTCTTCGACCCGCGCCTTCTTTTCCTTCATCTCGACTTCGGTGGCGGCACCGACCTTGATCACCGCCACGCCGCCGGCCAGCTTGGCCACGCGCTCCTGCA
>CAYZGL010000238.1:0-6071 GCA_964477985.1 uncultured Rubrivivax sp.
GGTCGTCGGTGTTGGTCTCGCCCGGCACCTTGAAGACGGTGACGGTGATCTTCTTGGCGACTTCGGGGCGCGAGGTGAACCACTCGGCGTCGGCCCAGGACTGCAGCACTTCCTTGGCCTTCGCGTTGCCCGCCTTGGCCTTGGCGGCGACGTCGTTGAAGTAGTCGAACATCAGCAGCGTCTTCTTCAGCGCCGCTGCGGCAACGTCGGCGACCTCGGCGTCGTCGAGCAACTCGATCAGCGGATGCACGTTGTAGCCGCCGACCATGGTGCCCAGCAGCTCGGTGGCCTTGGCCTTGCTGATGAGGCCGGCCTTCAGCTCGCCGTGTGCCACGGCGGCCAGGAAGCTGGCCTTGACCTTGGCCGCGTCGTCCACGCCCGGCGGCACGCGGTGGGTGAGCAGCTCCAGCAGGAAGGCTTCCTCGCCCTTGGGCGGGGCCTTGATCAGCTCGATCAGCTCGGCCACCTGCTTGGCATCGAGCGGCAGCGGCGGGATGCCGAGCGCTTGGCGTTCGGCGGCGTGTTGGCGGTAGGCGCTCAGCATGGGGGACTCCTCGGGGCAATGGCTGAAGGATGCGGTCTCAGGCTTGCGGCACGATGACTTTGAGACCCTTGAAGTAGTCGCGGTAGAAGCCGGCGTCGCGCGTGATCAGCGCGTCGCACTGCATCATCGCGTGCGCGCCGATCAGGAAGTCGGCGACCGTGCGGCTGCGGTTGCCGCCGCGCTGGCGGTAGCGGCGCTGCATCTCGCCGGCGCGCAGCGCCGACTTCGGCTCCATGGCGCTGTAGACGATGCCGATGTGGTCGAAGGCGTCCATGATCTGCGCGCCGCCTTTCAACGAGCTGCAGACTTCGGCCAGTGCCACGTCGCACAGCGCTACCGGCCCGGCGACGAGTGCCTGCCTCAGCGCGGACATGGCGGCATCGGATTCATGGCTGGCACCGCCGATCAGATCGACGATCACCGACGAGTCGATGGCGATCACGTGGCGGCGTCCTCGTCCTCGGGCGGCAGATAGGGGTCGCCCGGCGCGTGGCCTCGAATCGCGCGCATCGCATCGTCGGTGCTGGCGAATCCATCGAGCTTGAAACGGCCGCGCAGGCGCGACAGGGCGTCGTCGACTTCCTTGCGCAGCACGATGCGCCCGCCTTCGAGCTCGACCTTCAGCTTCGTGCCTTTGGTCAGGCCCAGCGCGTCGCGCACGGCCTTGGGCAGCGTGATCTGGCCGCGTTCGGCAACGGTCGCTTCCATCATCGGCTCCAATTCGAGTATGCGCGGATTATACGTACCGCGTTCTGCATACTCCGACGAAGACCCCGTGGTCAGCCAGCGTCGCTTTCGAAGAATGCCTCGCGCACCGATGCCGGCAGCTGCGCGCCGCCGGCGTACGAGGTCTGGTGGGCGCGCTGCAGCACCTGCCAGAAGTAGCGGTAGCTGGCGCGGTCGTGCAGCGTGTCGCGGTGGCGGATCGGCGCCCAGCCGGCAGCCCGGGCGGCGAGCAGGATCTCGGTGGCCTGATCGACCTCGGCGGTGGTCGGCGCGAAGGCATCGACGATCGCCCGCACCTGCGCCGGGTGGATGCTCCACATCCGCGTGTAGCCGAGCTCGCGCGATGCCTTGCGCGCGGCTTCGGCGAGTGCGGCGCTGTCCTTCAGCTCGGGCACGACGCTGTGCGAGGGCACCTTCGCGAAGGCGTGGCAGGCGGCGGCGATCTCGAGCTTGGCGCGCAGCACCAGCGGGTGCTCGAACTGGCCCTTCACGCCCATCGCGCTGGCCGGAATCGCGCCGCGGTGCGCCGAGACGAAGTCCATCACACCGAAGGACAGCGACTCGATGCGCGGGTGCGCGGCCAGCGCCTGCACCTCGCGCAGCGCGCCGTGGGTCTCGATCAGCGCCTGCAGCGGGATCAGGCGCGCGAGCCCGGCGCGGCGCGACTCGGCATCGACCGCATCGACCGCGCGCTGCAGGTCGGCCAGGCCGCGCGGCTTGGGGATCATCAGGTACGCGACCCGTGCACCGGCGCCGTGCACGACGGTCGCCAGCACGCGCTCGAAGGCCGGGTGGTCGACCGGCTGCAGCCGGATGCCGACCCGGCCAAACCGGTTGCCGGTCGAGTTGACCAGCTCGACCATCAGCTGCGCGTGTTCCAGCTCGCCGCCGACCGGGGCGCCGTCCTCGCCGTCGAGGGTCACGTCGAACACCGGCCCGAGCTCGGCCTGCAGCTCGAGGCTCTTGCGCATGCGCACCTCGACCCCGCTGTAGTGGTCGCACACCGGCAGCACCGGCGCGGCATCGCCGTCGTCGAACAGCGCCTCACGCGGGCCGGGCAGCGGCGAATCAGGCCCGGCAGTCATCGCGCACCCTTCAGAGCAGGTGCTTGACGCCGTCCTGCTCGCCCTGCAGCTCCGACAGGGTCTTGTTGATGCATTCGCGGCTGAAGGCGTCGATCTCCAGGCCTTCGACGATCTTGTAGTCGCCGCCGGCGGTGGTCACCGGGAAGCCGAACATCACGTCCTTGGGGATGCCGTATTCGCCGTTGCTGGGCACGCCCATCGTCACCCATTCGCCGCCGGTGCCCAGCGCCCAGTCGTGCATGTGGTCGATCGCGGCGTTGGCGGCCGAGGCGGCCGACGACAGCCCGCGCGCTTCGATGATCGCCGCGCCGCGCTTGCCCACCGTGGGCAGGAACACGTCCTTGTTCCAGACCTGGTCGTTGATCATGTCCTTGACCGCGGCGCCGTCGATGGTGGCGAAGCGGTAGTCGGCGTACATCGTCGGGCTGTGGTTGCCCCACACGCACAGCTTCTTGATCGCGGCCACCGGCTTGCCGAGCTTGGCGGCGATCTGGCTCAGCGCGCGGTTGTGGTCCAGGCGCAGCATGGCGGTGAAGTTGCGCCGGTCGAGGTCGGGCGCGCTCTTCATTGCGATGTAGGCGTTGGTGTTGGCCGGGTTGCCCACCACCAGCACCTTGACCTGGCGCGACGCCGCGGCGTTCAGCGCCTTGCCCTGCGCGGTGAAGATCTGCGCGTTGGCCGCCAGCAGGTCGGCGCGTTCCATGCCGGGGCCGCGCGGGCGCGCGCCGACCAGCAGCGCGTAGTCGGTGTCCTTGAAGCCGGTCTTGGGGTCGGCGTGCGCCTCCATGCCGGCCAGCAGCGGGAAGGCGCAGTCCTCGAGTTCCATCATCACGCCCTTGAGCGCCTTTTGCGCCTTCTCGTCGGGGATCTCGAGCAGCTGCAGGATGACCGGCTGGTCCTTGCCCAGCATTTCACCCGAGGCGATGCGGAACAGCAGGGCATAGCCGATCTGGCCGGCGGCGCCGGTGACGGCCACTCGGACGGGTTTGTTGCTCATGGGGACTCCGTGAAGGATGGGGGTTGATGCTCCGCACGGCGGCATGTGCGGTCCGGGCGGCAAGTGTAGGCCAGCGGCGGCCGGCCCTAAGGGTTCCCCCGCAGGCTGACACCAGTCTTATGTCTTATAGATGATGTGGGCTATCGGCGATGGACGGGGGCGGCGCGCTGTGCTGCAATCGCCCCATGTCTGCCCGGCCGCTGCCTGCCGAAGGCGCTGCCGCGGCGCAGCCCGCGTTCAGCCCGTTGTACCAGCAGATCAAGTCGCTGCTGACGCGCAGCCTGAGCCTGGGCGAATGGAAGCCCGGCGAAGCCCTGCCCAGCGAGGGCGAACTCGCGCTGCGTTTCAAGGTGAGCCAGGGCACGGTGCGCAAGGCGCTGGATGCGCTGAGCGCCGACGGCGTGCTGGTGCGCCGCCAGGGCAAGGGCACCTTCGTCGCCACGCACGCCGAGGCGCAGGTGCAGTACCGCTTCTTGCGCCTGATGCCCGAGCGCGGCCGGCGCGAGGCGATGCAGCGGCGCTTTCTCGAGTTGAACCGGCTGCGCGCCGGCGCCGACATCGCGCGCGCGCTCGGCCTGAAGGCCGGCGACGGCGTGCTGCAGCTGCGGCGCTTGCTGCTGGCTGGCACCACGCCGGTGGTGCTGGACGAGATCTGGCTGCCGGCGCGGCTGTTCAAGGGCCTGACGGCCGAACGGCTGCGCGCCTACCCGGGGCCGATGTACGGCCTGTTCGAGTCCGAGTTCGGCGTGCACATGATCCGCGCCGAGGAGAAGATCCGCGCCGTCGCTGCCGGCGCCGAGCAGGCCGAGGTGCTGGGGCTGGCCGAAGGCGCGCCGCTGCTGCTGGTGGAGCGCCGTGCGTTCACCTACACCGACCGCCCGGTGGAGCTGCGGCGCGGCCTGTACCGCACCGACGCGCACTACTATCGCAACGAGTTGAGCTGAGGGCCTTGGCGCGGCGCTGTGCGCTCAAGCTTCCCGTAAGCCCGATGCGTTGAAATAAACTTCGCGGGCTGAACGAGGCGTCGCCGACGACAACCAGGACACGAGATGGCCAACACGCTGAAGGAACGACCGGTCTATCGCAACATCCACATCTCGCAGATCCTCACCTACCGGCTGCCGCTGGCCGGCGTGGTGTCGATCCTGCACCGCATCAGCGGTGCGCTGCTGTTCCTGCTGCTGCCGTTCGTCGTCTGGCTGCTCGACAACAGCCTGACCAGCGAGATCAGCTTCGATCGCTTCGCCAGCGCATTCACCTCCGGCATCGGGGTGCTGCCGGGCGGGTTCATCAAGCTGGTGTGCCTGGGCCTGATCTGGGCCTACCTGCATCACATGATCGCCGGCTTGCGCTACCTGTGGATGGACGTCACGCACCGCATGAGCAAGGCCGATGGCCGCATCAGCGCGCTGATCACCCTCGCGCTCAGCCTGCTGCTGACGGTGGCGCTGGGCGCCAAGCTGTTCGGCTTGTACTGAAAGGGCGGCCATGGGTTCGAACCTGGGTTCCAAGCGGCTCGTCGTCGGCGCGCACTACGGCTCGCGCGACTGGCTCAGCCAGCGCGTGACGGCGGCATTGATCGCGCTGTTCACGCTGGTCGTGCTGGTGCAGCTGCTGCTGCCGGGCGAGATCGGCTACGTCAAGTGGGCCGGCATCTTCGCGCCGCAGTGGATGAAGTTCCTGACCCTTGTCGTCGTCGTCGCGCTGGGCCTGCACGCCTGGGTCGGCGTGCGCGACATCTGGATGGATTACGTCAAGCCCGCCGGCGTGCGCCTGGCGCTGCAGGTGTTCACCATCGTCTGGCTGGTGGGCTGCGTCGGCTGGGCGGTCCAGGTCATTTGGAGACTGTAGATGGCAGCCCCTTCGATTTCCAAGCGCCGCTTCGACGTCGTCATCGTCGGCGCCGGCGGTTCCGGCATGCAGGCCTCGCTGCGGCTGGCGCGCGCCGGCCTGAATGTGGCCGTGCTGTCCAAGGTGTTCCCGACGCGCTCGCACACCGTGGCGGCGCAAGGCGGCATCGGTGCCAGCCTGGGCAACATGAGCGAGGACAACTGGCACTACCACTTCTACGACACGATCAAGGGCAGCGACTGGCTCGGCGACCAGGACGCGATCGAGTTCATGTGCCGCGAGGCGCCGAACGTGGTGTACGAGCTCGAGCACTTCGGCATGCCCTTCGACCGCAACGCCGACGGCACGATCTACCAGCGCCCGTTCGGCGGCCACACCGCCAACTACGGCGAGAAGCCGGTGCAGCGCGCCTGCGCCGCGGCCGACCGCACCGGCCACGCGATGCTGCACACGCTGTACCAGATGAACGTCAAGGCGCGCACGCACTTCTTCGTCGAATGGATGGCACTCGACCTGATCCGCGACGCCGACGGCGGCGTGGTCGGCGTCACCGCGCTGGAGATGGAGACCGGCGAGCTGTACATCTTCGAGGCCAAGACCACGCTGCTGGCCACCGGCGGCGCCGGGCGCATCTTCGCCGCCAGCACCAATGCCTTCATCAACACCGGCGACGGCCTGGGCATGGCGGCGCGCGCCGGGTTGCCGCTCGAGGACATGGAGTTCTGGCAGTTCCACCCGACGGGGGTGCACAACGCCGGCGTGCTGCTGACCGAAGGCTGCCGCGGCGAGGGCGCGATCCTGCGCAACGTCAACGGCGAGCGCTTCATGGAGCGCTACGCGCCCACGCTGAAGGACTTGGCGCCGCGCG
>CAYZGL010000239.1:0-5943 GCA_964477985.1 uncultured Rubrivivax sp.
CTGCTGTTCACCATCGTGCTGCCGCCGTATCAGGTCATCACCCGCAAGCCCTTTGCCAGCCTGAAAGACCTGGAGGGCATGAAGATCCGCGCCTCGGGATCGGCCAAGGAGCTGCTGCTCAAGAAGCTCAAGGCCGTGCCGGTGCTGATGCCCACGCCCGAGGTGTACGAGTCGCTCTCGCGCGGCACCATCGACGGTGTGCTGTTCCCCTTCAACAGCCTGGCGCCGTACGAAGTGGACAAGCTGTCCAAGACCGGGACCATCGGCTCCAATTTCGGCTCTTACGTCGCCAACTGGGTCATCAGTGAGAAGCGTTTTCAGGCGCTGCCGGCCGCCCTGCAGAAGGATTTGACGGCCATGGGCGATGAGCTCACACGCAGTGTCTGCAAGAAGGTCGAGCAGGACGAGGCGGCCGACATCGAGAAGACGCGCGCCGCTGGCGTCAAGCTCACGCCGCTGTCGGCCGCCGATCAGCAGGCGTTGGAGCCGATTGCCGCTCAGGTCGCGACCGAGTGGGCACAGAACCTGGATCGCCGCGGCAAGGGCGGCACCGAGGTGCTCAACGCCTTCAAGGCCGGGCTGAGCCTCAAGTGACATCGAGCTGGTCGCTGCAGCAACTGCCACCCGAGGCCGAGGCGCTGCGCGCGCCGCTGCGCACCTTCCTCGACGAGGCCCTGGCCGGCATGCCGGCCGACCGGCGCGCGCGCTCCTGGCTGGGTTTCGACGCCGCCTTCAGCCGCGAGCTGGGGCGGCGCGGCTGGATCGGTCTGGCGCTGCCCAGCGAGTACGGCGGCGGCGGGCGCAGCCAGCTCGAGCGCTTCGTCGTCGTCGAGGAACTGCTGGCGCGCGGCGCGCCGGTGTCGGCGCACTGGATCGCCGAGCGCCAGAGCGCGCCCATGATCCTGCGCTACGGCAGCGAGGCGCAAAAGCGCCTGCACGTGCCGCGCATCTGCCGCGGTGAATCCTTCTTTGCCATCGGCATGAGCGAGCCGCAGGCCGGCTCCGACCTGGCCAGCGTGCGCTCGCGCGCCACGCGCACGGCCGAGGGCTGGCGCCTGTCGGGGCAGAAGATCTGGACCACCAACGGCCCCGAGTGCGACCACATGATCGCCCTGGTGCGCACCTCGGGCCAGCCCGAGGACCGCCAGCGCGGCCTGTCGCAGTTGCTGCTGGACCTGCGCACGCCGGGCATCACGGTGCGGCCGATCGAGGACCTGACCGGCGACCAGCACTTCAGCGAAGTCTTCTTCGACGAGGTGCTGCTGCCGGCCGACGCTCTGCTGGGCGAGGAAGGGGGCGGCTGGCAGCAGGTCACGGCCGAGCTGGCCTGGGAGCGCAGCGGATCCGAGCGCATTTATTCCAGCATCGTGCTGCTCGACGCCTGGCTCGCGCAGCTGCGCGCCGGCGGCAAGCCAGACGACGCCGCCATCGCTCTGGCCGGGCGCCTGGTGGCGCAGCTGGCGGCGCTGCGCTCGATGTCGCTGGCGGTCACCCTGCAGCTGGCCGCTGGCGCCAACCCCATGACCGAAGCCGTGCTGGTCAAGGACCTGGGCACCGAGTTCGAGCAGCAGCTGCCGATCCTGATCGCCGACCTGCTGGGCGCCGCCGACGTGCCGCCGCCGCCCGAGCTGGCGCGCACCCTGGCCTACGTGACGCAGTTTGCCCCCACCTTCTCGCTGCGCGGCGGCACGCGCGAGGTGCTGCGCGGCATGGTCGCGCGCGGACTGGGGCTGCGCTGAGGCGGCGCGCGTCAACCAGCCAAGGAGCACGCACATGAACGAGTTTGCTGAATCGCTGGACCGGCTGCTCACCGAGCAGTGCCCGCCGGCGCGCGTGCGCGCGATCGAGCGCGGCGCCGATACGGCGCCGCTGTGGCAGGCACTGGAGCAATCGGGCTTCCTCGACGCCATGGTGCCCGCCGAGCGCGACGGCGCCGGCCTGGCCCTGGCCGAGGCCTTCGACCTGTTCACGCTGCAGGGGCGTCACGCCCTGCCGGTGCCGATGGCACGCGAGATCGCCGCGCGCGCCATCGGTGTCAGCGGCGCCGGCGAGCTGCCGCGCGAGCTCGGCGCCGTGGTCTGGGCGGCGCAGATCGTCGGCGCGCTCGAACGCGTGCTGGAGCTGAGCGTGGCCTTTGCCAACCAGCGCGAGCAGTTCGGTCGCCCGATCGGCAAGTTCCAGGCCGTGCAGCACCAGCTGGCGGTGATGGCCGAGCACGTGGCCGCCGCGCGCATCGCGGCGCAGATCGGCTACCAGGGCGCCGGCCCGCTGCCCGATGCGCTGCAGGCGGCGGTGGCCAAGGCACGCACCAGCGAGGCGGCGGCGCTGGTGGCGCCGATGGCGCACGCCGTGCATGGCGCCATCGGCGTCACCGCCGAGTTCGATCTGCAGCTGTACACGCGCCGCCTGCACCAGTGGCGCGGCGAGTACGGCTCGGAGCTGGCCTGGCAGCGCGTGCTGGGCCGCGCCGTGCTGGCCGCCCCCCAACCCCTGACGCTCGACTTCATGCGCGAGCGACTTCTGCCCACCGGAGCCTGAGCCATGAAACCCCTGATTCGCTACCAGCAGAGCGGCCCCGTCGTCACGCTGACCCTGGATTCGCCCGAGACGCGCAACGTGCTCACCGGCAACAGCGCGGCCGACGAATTCGCCCAGGTCTGCGCGCGCATCAACGCCGACGCCTCGGTGCGCGTGGCCATCCTCACCGGCGCCGACCCGGCGTTTTCCGCCGGCGGCAACCTCAAGGACATGCAGCAGCTGTTCGAGCGCAGCCCGGCCGAGCTGCGCGACTGGTACCGCCACGGCGTGCAGCGCCTGGCGCTGGCGGTCTACAACCTGGAAGTGCCGGTGATCTGCGCCGTCAACGGCCCGGCCATCGGCGCCGGCTGCGACCTGACCACCATGTGCGACCTGCGCATCGCTTCCGACAAGGCGGTGTTTGCCGAGAGCTTTCTCAAGGTCGGCCTGATCCCGGGCGACGGCGGCGCCTGGCTGCTGCCGCGCGTGGTCGGCCGGGCGATGGCGGCCGAGATGACCTACACCGGCCGCAACGTCGACGCCGCCGAGGCGCTGGCCATCGGCCTGGTCTCGCGCGTGGTGCCGCATGAGCGCCTGCTGCCCGAGGCACAGGCGCTGGCGGCGCAGATCGCGGCGCAGCCGGGGGTGACGCTGCGCATGGCCAAGAAGCTGCTGCGCGAGGGCGAGCGGCTCGACTTCCCGGCGCTGCTGGAGCTGTCGGCCGGCCTGCAGGCGCTGGCGCACAAGGCGCCGCAGCACCAGGAGGCGGTGAACGCCTTCGTCGAGAAGCGCCGGCCCGACTTCTCCAAATTCTGAAGCCGCCCGCGCGGCCGCCCGTGCCGCGCCGCGCGCTGCGGCCCACTCGTTCATTTCCATTGCAGGCGCCTGACCATGATCCGATCGCTGTTCTTTGCCCCCGCCAACCGGCCCGACCTGGTGCTCAAGTTCCCGCGCTTTGGCGCCGACTGCTGCGTCATCGACCTGGAGGACGGCACGCCGCCGGGCGAGAAGCGCCGCGCGCGCGAGATGCTGTGCGACACCGTGGCCCAGGTGCGCGCCGCGGGGCTGGCCGGCACGCTGATGGTGCGCGTCAACGTGCCCGACTCCGAACACTACCTGGCCGACCTGCAGGCGGCCTTTGCTACTGACATCGACGGCGTGGTGGTTCCCAAGCTGGAGACCTGCGCCCAGGCCTACCCGGCCCAGCACTGGATCGCGCAGCGCGATGCGCAGGCGCCGCGCGCCCAGCCGCGCAGCCTGGTCGGCGGCATCGAATCGGTGCGCGGGGTGCTGAATGCCGTCGCCCTGTGCCGCGACATCGACGCCCTGGGCGCGGTGTTCTTCGGCGCCGAGGACTTTGCCGCCGACATCGGCGGGCGGCGCACGCCGCGCGGCGACGAGGTCTACACCGCGCGCTCGATGGTGGTGATGGCGGCGTGCGCGGCCGGGCGCATCGCCATCGACCAGGCGGTGATCGACATCCGCAACGACGCCCTGTTCCTGGAGGACGCGGCGCGCGGGCGCGACCTGGGCTACGAGGGCAAGATCTGCGTCACCCCGGGCCAGGTCAAGCTGGCGCACCGCGCCTTCTCGCCCACGCCCGAGGAGCGCGACTACGCGCGCCGCCTGGTCGACACCTACGAGGCGGCCATGGCCCAGGGCCTGGGCACGATCGACTTCGAGGGCCGCATGATCGACGGCCCCACCTTGAAGCGCGCGCAGCAGGTGCTGGCGCTGCCGGTGGAGGGCCAGTGATGCGCCACGAAACCCTGGACCGCCTGGAGCTGGCGCGCTACATCCGCCCGGGCGACGGCGTGATCCTGCAGCAGGGCTGCGGCGAGGCGATCAGCCTGGCAGAAAAATTCGTGCAACAACGGGCCGCCTACAGCGGCGCCACGCTGTTCATGGGCTCGGGCTTTTCGCGCACGTTCCAGCCCGAGCACGCCGACCACCTGCGCTTCACCGGCATCGGCGGCATCGGCACGCTGCGCAAGCTCGCCAGCGCCGGCGCGCTCGACCCCATTCCCTGCCACATCTCCTCGATCGAGGGCCTGCTGCGCAGCGGCGTGATCGCCGCCGACGTCGTCATGCTGCAGGTGAGTCCGCCCAACGAGCGCGGCGAATACAGCTTCGGCCTGGTCAATGACTACGTGCGCACCGCCATGAGCAAGGCGCGCGTGGTGATCGCCGAGGTCAACCGGCAGGTGCCCTGGGTGCACTGCGACCGGCTGCTGACGGCCGACGACATCACCGTGGCTGTCGAGACCGACCGGCCGCCGCTGGAGCTGCCGGCCGCGCCCTTTGGCGCGCTGGAGCAGCGCATCGCGCACAACCTGGGCGAGCTGATCGGCAACCGCTCGACGCTGCAGATGGGCATCGGCAGCGTGCCCGAAGCCATCATGAGCATGCTGGCCGACCGGCGCGAGCTGGGTATCCATTCCGGCATGGTCGGCGACTCGGCCATGACGCTGATGCAAAGCGGCGCCGTCACCAACGCGCACAAGGGCATGGACGCCGGCGTCACCGTCAGCGGTGTGCTGTTTGGCACGCGCAAGCTCTACGACTACGCGGCGCGCAACCCGTGCATCCGCCTGCACCCGACCAGCTACACGCACCACATCGGCGTGCTCGGGCGGCTGAAGAACTTCGTCTCCATCAACTCGGCGCTGGAGGTCGACCTCACGGGCCAGATCAACGCCGAGGCCATTGGCGGCGACCACATCGGCGCCGTCGGCGGCCAGGTCGACTACATCCGCGCGGCGGCGCTGTCCGAGGGCGGCGTCTCCATCGTCGCCCTGCCGGCTAGCGGCAAGGGCGGCGACTCCAAGATCGTCAGCCGCCTGTCGGGCCCGGTGACCACGGCGCGCAGCGATGTCGACGTGGTGGCCACCGAGCACGGTGTGGCGCATCTGCGCGGGCGCAGCCTGCGCCAGCGCGTGCGCGCCCTGGTGCAGATTGCCGCGCCCGAACACCGCGAGCGGCTGCTGGCCGAGGCGCGCCAGGTCCTGGGAGAGAACGTATGAAACTCAACGACGAGATCCTGTTTGAAGTGGAAGACGGCGGCATTGCCGTCATCACCATCGACCGGCCGCAGGCGCGCAACGCCATCAACAGCGGCGTCATCGACGGCCTGCGCCAGGCCTGGCAGCGCTTCGGGCAGGACGAGAGCCTGCGCGTGGCGATCCTCACCGGCAGCGGTGACAAGGCCTTCTGCGCCGGCATGGACCTCAAGCAGGCGGCCGCCACCGGCCTGCGCATCCCGCCGCGCGACATGTTTCCGATCCTGGGCGATGCGGTGCGCCTGGACAAGCCGGTGATCGCCGCCGTCAACGGCGTGGCCTACGCCGGGGGCTTCTTGTTTGCGCAGATGTGCGATTTGTGCGTGGCCAGCGACAACGCGCTGTTCGGCATCACCGAGGCCAAGGT
>CAYZGL010000240.1:0-5936 GCA_964477985.1 uncultured Rubrivivax sp.
TCGGCCCGGGCGGCCTGCACGACGTCGTTGGCGGCGCTGTCCTTGCCTTCGATCACCGCGTCGGCCACCGCACGCGCGTATAGCGCCACCGCCTTGGCCGAATCGTCGTTGCCGGGAATCACGTAGTCGATGCCCACCGGAGAGTGGTTGGTGTCGACCACGGCGACCACCGGAATGCCGAGCTTCTTCGCCTCGGCCACCGCGATCTTGTGGTAGCCCACGTCGATCACGAACATCGCGTCGGGCAGCGCGTTCATGTCCTGGATGCCGCCGATGTCCTTCTCGAGCTTGCCCAACTCGCGCTCGAACAGCAGGCCTTCCTTCTTGATCATCTGCTCGATGCCGGCCTCTTTTTGCGCCTGCATCTCCTTGAGCTTCTTCAGCGAGGCCTTGACGGTCTTGAAGTTGGTCAGCATGCCGCCGAGCCAGCGCTGGTCGACGTAGGGCATGCCGCAGCGCTGCGCTTCGCTGGCGATGACATCGCGCGCCTGGCGCTTGGTGCCGATCATCAGGACGGTGCCGCGCCGCGCCGACAGCTGGCGCACGAACTTCAACGCATCGGTGAACAGCGGCTGCGTCTTCTCCAGGTTGATGATGTGGATCTTGTTGCGATGGCCATAGATGTAGGGGGCCATCTTGGGGTTCCAGAAGCGCGTCTGGTGCCCGAAATGGACACCGGCTTCCAGCATGTCACGCATGGATACGGTCATGGTCTCTCCGAAGGTTGGGTCTGGAACGCCGGCCTCAAACCGCCTCGCGCTCAGCGCGGGCGGCACCGTTCGGTGGCCGGGTTCGCGGATCGCCTGCCGTTGCGTTTCACGCTGCGGGTGCAGCTGCGACAATCGCCGCCATGAAGGCATCGGCAAACCAGCGCAGTCTAACACGCGCCCACCCCATCGACCTGTGCGCCGCCGCCGCCGGGGTCGCAGCGGCCACGGCCCGCGCGGCCGCCGAACTCGAGCGTTCGATGGCCGCGGCCGGCGCGCCGGCGTGCCGCCACGCCTACGTGCGCCGCTTCGACGCCGCAGCGCGGGCCGCGGCCGCGGCGGTGGATGCGGCGCGCGCGGCGGGCGCGCCGCTGCCGCCGCTGGCCGGGCTGGCGGTGTCGGTGAAGGACTTGTTCGACGTCGCCGGCCAGCCGAGCACCGCCGCGTCGAAGACGCTGGCCGGCGCCGCGCCGGCCCCGCGCGACTGCCCCGCGGTGGCCCGGCTGCGCGCGGCCGGCGCCGCGCTCAGCGGCCACACCAACATGAGCGAGTTCGCGTTCTCCGGCGTGGGCATCAACCCGCACCTGGGCACACCGGCCAACGCCGCCACCGCGGCGTGTGACGCCACGCCGCGCGTGCCCGGCGGCTCGAGCAGCGGTGCCGCGGTCACGGTGGCCGCCGGTGCCGCCTGGGCGGCGCTGGGTTCGGACACGCGCGGCTCGATCCGCGTGCCGGCCGCATTGCACGGCCTGGTCGGCTTCAAGAACACGCAGCGGCTGACGCCGACGCAGGGCTGCGTGCCCTTGTCGTTCACGCTGGACACCGCCTGTGCGATCACGCACAGCGTGCGCGATGCGGTGCTGCTGCACGAGCTGCTGGCCGCACGCCGCGTGCGGCTGCGCCAGCGGCCGCTGCACGCGCTGCGCCTGGCCTTGCCGCGCAGCATGCTCGACGGGCTCGATGCGACCGTGTCTCGCGCCTTCGAGCGCACCCTGGCACGGCTGCGCGCGGCGCGCGCCGACATCGTCGAGGTTACGCTGCCCGAAGACGACGCGCCGGCGCAAAGCAGCGGCCAGATCAGCGCGGCCGAAGCCTGGGCCTGGCACCGCAAGCGGCTGGATGCGCACCAGGCCGACTACGACCCGCGCGTGCTGGCGCGCATCCGCGGCGGCAGCGGCATCCTTGCTGCCGACTACATCGAGCGGCTGCAGGCGCGCCAGCGCTGGATCGAGCGCGTCGAGGCGCTGGCCGCCGGCTTCGACGCCTTCGTTTGCCCGACCGTGCCGATCGTGGCCCCGCCGCTGCAGCCGCTGCTGGCCGACGACGACGCCTTCTTCGCGGCCAACGCACTGCTGCTGCGCAACCCCTCGGCCGTCAACTACCTGGACGGCTGCGCGCTGTCGCTGCCGTGCCAGGCGGGCGATGAGCTGCCGGTGGGGCTGATGGTGTGGGCCCCGGCGATGTGCGACGACACCGTGCTCGACGTGTCGCTGGCCATCGAGCACGAACTCGCGGCGGCAAACTGACGCCACGCTGGCCAGCGGCGCGGGCACGCTGCGCCCGCAGTCTGCCGGCGTGAGCGCGGCCGCACAATGCGCCGACCGGATGCGCCGACCGCACCGACTGCGCCATGAATACTCACCCCAGCGCCCCACCGCAACGCATCGTCCCCGGCGAGGCGGCTGCCTGGCTGCACGACGCACGTGCGTCGCGCGCCATCGAGGCGGCGGCACTGGCACGGCATGCACCCCACGCGCTGATGCAGCGTGCCGGCCTGGCGGTCGCGCGGCTCGCGCTGGCCGTGGCCCCGCATGCGCGGCGCGTGTGGATCGCGTGCGGGCCGGGCAACAACGGCGGTGATGGCCTGATCGCGGCGCGCCACCTGCTGCGCGCCGGGCTCGGCCTGCACGTCACGCTGTGCGGCGATGCCGCGCGCCTGCCCGAGGACGCGCGCCGGGCGCTGGACGAGGCCACGCAGGCCGGCGTCGCGCTGTCGGCTGGCGGGCCCGAAACGCCGGTGGATCTGGTCATCGACGCCCTGCTCGGGCTCGGCGCCGCGCGTGCCCCGCAAGGGGCGATCGCCGAGGCCATCGCGGCGATCGGCGCGCAGCGCGGCGCCGCCGTGCTGGGCGTCGACCTGCCCTCGGGCCTGCACGCCGACACCGGGCAGCGCCTGGGCGGCGTGGCGGTGCACGCCACGCACACCCTGTCGCTGCTGACGCTGAAGCCGGGCCTGTTCACCGGCGCGGGGCGCGACCACGCCGGGCAGGTCTGGCTGGACGATCTGGGCGTGGCGTGCACGGCCGACAGCGCCACCGCGCAACTGGCCGGCGCCGCGGCGCTGGACGTGCTGCCGCCGCGGGCGCATGCCAGCCACAAGGGCAGTTACGGCGACGTGGCGGTGGTCGGCGGCGCCGCCGGCATGACCGGTGCGGCCTTGCTGGCCGCGCGCGCCGCGCTGGCCAGCGGCGCGGGGCGCGTGTTCGTCGGGCTGCTCGACCGCAGCGCATGGGCCTGCGACGCACTGCGCCCGGAACTGATGTTTCGTCCCCAATGGTGGCGCAGCGAGGCAGCCACGCTGGCGCACACCACGGTGGTGTGCGGCTGTGGCGGCGGCGATGCCGTGCGCGAGGCGCTGCCGCCGCTGCTGCACCACGGCGCTCGCCTGGTGCTGGACGCCGACGCGCTGAACGCCATCGCCGCCGACCGGGGCCTGCGGCAGGCGCTGTGCAGCCGCGGCGCCCGCGGCTTGGCGACCGTGCTGACGCCGCACCCGCTGGAAGCCGCACGCCTGCTGGGCAGCGACACCGGCAGCGTGCAGGCCGACCGCTTGCGCGCCGCCACCGCGTTGGCCAGGGAACTGGGCTGCGTCGTGCTGCTGAAGGGGTCGGGCAGCGTGATCGCCGCACCACAGACCCTGCCGCTGCTCAACCCCAGCGGCAACGCGTTGCTGGCCGGCGGCGGCACCGGCGACGTGCTGGCCGGGTGGGTCGGCGGCCTGTGGGCCCAGCTGGCCGCGGCCCGCAGCCAGCCGCCGGCAGCCGATGTCGACAGCAGCGCGCACGCAGCGCACGGCAGCCACACGGCTTGGCAGGCGGCACGCGCCGCCACCTGGCTGCACGGCCACGCCGCCGACCGCCAGCTGGCAAGCGCAGCGTGCACGCCGGGCCTGCGCGCCGGCGACCTGGTCGAACGCATGCGCGAGCTTGCCGCCGTGCGCCGCGCGAGCCCGCCGGCGCGGCAGCCTTAACGCCGTTCGCCCTTGCCTGCCGCGTGGGCGCGCGTATCGGCGTGCGTGTCGGCCTTCGCCGCCGCCTTGGCGTTCTTGCGGCCCTTGGGCTGCTTGCCCGCGGCAGCGGCCTTGCCGGCGCGGTCGGCGCGCTGCAGCGCCTGCAACTCGTCCACCGCGCTGAGACCGCGGCCGCGCTCGGCGCGTGAGCGCGTGGCCACTGCGGTCTCGCCGTCGCGCACCAGGCGAAAGTCGATGCGCCGGCTGTCCAGGTCGACGCGGCTGACCTGCACACGCACGCGCGTGCCCACCGCGTAGCGCACGCCGCTGCGCTCGCCGCGCAGTTCCTGGTGCACTTCGTCGAAGCGGTAGTACTCGCCGCCGAGTTCGGTGATGTGCACCAGGCCTTCGACGTACAGCGCATCGAGCGTGACGAACAGGCCGAAGCCGGTCACCGCGCTGACCGTGCCGGCGTACTCCTCGCCCAGGTGCTCGCGCATGAAGCGGCACTTCAGCCAGGCCTCGACATCGCGCGAGGCCTCGTCGGCGCGGCGCTCGTTGGCACTGCAATGCACGCCGGCGGCTTCCCAGGTCTGCAGTTCCTTGCTGGCGGGCTTGGCCGCCTTGGCACTGCCGGGGCGCGCATGCCGCACCGGCGCCGGCGGCACTCGCGCCACCAGCGCGGCATCGAGCTGGTAGCGCCTGTCGCCGAGGATCGCCTTGATCACACGGTGCACCAGCAGGTCGGGGTAGCGGCGGATGGGGCTGGTGAAGTGCGCGTAGGCCTGATAGGCCAGGCCGAAATGGCCGGCGTTGGCGCTGGTGTACACCGCCTGCTGCATCGAGCGCAGCAGCATGCCGTGGATCTGCATCACGTCGGGGCGGTCCTTGGTCGCCAGCGCGATGTTCTGCATCTCTGCCGGCGTCGGCTCGTCGCTCAGGTGCAAGCCGATGCCCAGCGCGCGCAGGTAGTTCTGCAGCGTCACGCGGCGCTCCGGCGTGGGGCCTTCGTGCACCCTGAACAGCGCGGGATGTTTGGCGGCCTCGATGAAGCCGGCCGCGCACTCGTTGGCCGCGAGCATCGCCTCTTCGATCAGCCGGTGCGCGTCGTTGCGCGTGCGCGGCACGATGGCCTCGATGCGGCCGTTCTCGTCGCTGACGATCTGCGTCTCGACGGTCTCGAAGTCGACCGCGCCGCGGCGCGTGCGCTGCTTGAGCAGCGCACGGTAGACCTCGTGCAGGTGCAGCAGGTGCGGCACCAGCTCGGCGCGGCGCTGCGCTTCGGGCCCGCGCGTGTTGGCCAGCACCGCGGCCACCTCGGTGTAGGTCAGCCGTGCGTGCGAGCAGATCACCGCCGGGTAGAACTGGTAGGCCTCGATCGCGCCGCCGCCGTCGACCACCATGTCGCACACCATGGCCAGCCGCTCTTGCTGCGGGTTCAGCGAGCACAGCCCGTTGGACAGCTTTTCCGGCAGCATCGGGATCACGCGGCGCGGGAAGTACACCGAGGTCGCGCGCTCGTAGGCGTCGGCGTCGATCGCCTCGCCCGGCTTCACGTAGTGGCTGACGTCGGCGATGGCGACGATCAGCCGCCAGCCTTCGAGGCGCGTCTTGCCGCGCCCGCGTGCGAAGGGCTCGCAGTACACCGCATCGTCGAAGTCGCGTGCGTCCTCACCGTCGATGGTCACCAGCGGCACGTCGGTCAGGTCGATGCGGTGGCGCCGGTCGGCGGCGCGAACGGCTTCGGGCAGCGCCGCGGCCTGCGTCAGCGCGGCCGGGGAGAAGCGGTGCGGCACCTCGAACTTGCGCACCGCGATCTCGATTTCCATGCCGGGGTCGTCGATCTCGCCGAGCACCTCGATCACGCGGCCCATCGGCTGCGTGTACATCGACGGCGGCTCGGTCAGCTCGATCGACACCACCTGGCCGGCCGCCGCGTGCGCGATGGCGTTCTTCGGCACCATGATGTCGTGGCCGTAGCGCCGGTCCTCGGGCGCCAC
>CAYZGL010000241.1:0-5903 GCA_964477985.1 uncultured Rubrivivax sp.
GGAAGTCCGGCGTCAGCACCTCGATGCGCGTTTGCGGCGACAGCTCGCGCACGCGGCGGATGCAATCGACAAAATGGCCGGCGCCGCCGTCGCGCAGGTCATCGCGGTCGACGCTGGTGATGACCACGTATTTCAGCTTCAGCGCGGCGATGGTCTTGGCCAGGTTCGCCGGCTCGTCGGCATCCAGCGGGTCGGGCCGGCCATGGCCGACATCGCAGAACGGGCAACGGCGCGTGCACTTGTCGCCCATGATCATGAAGGTGGCCGTGCCGTGGCCGAAGCATTCGCCGATGTTCGGGCACGAAGCTTCCTCGCACACCGTGTGCAGCTTGTGCTCGCGCAGGATCTGCTTGATCTCGTAGAAACGCGTGCTCGGGCTGCCGGCCTTGACGCGGATCCACTCGGGCTTCTTCAGCGCCGGCGCCGCCACGATCTTGATCGGGATGCGCGAGGTCTTGGCCTGGGCCTTCTGCTTGGCCGCCGCGTCGTAGACAGCGCCGGCGGATGCATCGACCGCCGCTGCGTCGATCGAAGTGGAATGGGATTCGGACATGGCGGCCATCAAGGTGTGAGCTGGGCCGTCAGCCGCTGCGCCAGCATCGACGCCGCGTCCGCCCAGTCGGTGTGCACGCCCAGTGTAGCCAGATCGACCGCGCGCAGCCCCGCATAGCCGCACGGGTCGATGCGCTCGAACGGGCGCAGGTCCATCGCCACGTTCAGCGCCACGCCGTGGTAGCTGCAGTGCCTGCTGACCTTGATGCCCAGCGCGGCGATCTTGCCCAGGCCGCGCCACGGGTCGCCAGGTGCCGCCGGGCCGGCCAGCGCGGCGTGGCCGAAGGGGTCGTCCAGCCGCACGTACACGCCCGGCGCGCCGGCCACGCGGTGGCCGGTGACGCCGTAGTCCTCGAGCACCTTCAGCACCGCGTGCTCGAGCCGGTAGACGTACTCCTTGACGTAGATGCCCAGGCGCCCCAGGTCCACCAGCGGGTAGGCGACCACCTGCCCGGGGCCGTGGTAGGTGACCTGGCCGCCGCGGTTGCTCTGCACCACCGGGATGCCGCCGGCGTCGTGCACGTGCTGCGCGCGCCCGGCCACGCCTTGCGTGAACACCGGGTCGTGTTCGACCAGCCACAGCTGGTCTTCGTCTTCGGGCGTGCGGCCGGCGGTGAAGTCGCGCATCGCCTGCAAGGTGGCGGCGTAGCCGCACCGGCCGAGCCGCTGCACACGCACTACAGCACCACCTTGACCAGCGGGTGGCTGCTCAGGCAGCGGTACAGCTCGTCGAGCTGCTGGCGCGAGGTGGCGTTGATGATCAGCGTCAAGCCGAGGTAGTTGCCGCCGCCGCTGGGCCGGCGCTGCAGCGTGCCGCGGTCGTAGGCCGGGTCGAAGCGCAGCGCGATGTCGACCACGGCTTGCTCGAAGTCGGGGTGCTTGGCACCCATCACCTTGATCGGGAACAGGCTCGGGTATTCGATCAGCGAGGGGCGATCACCGCCGCCGGCCATGAGGGCCCCGCCCTTCAGACGGCCTGCAGCGCCTTGGCGCGCTGGTAGGCCTCGTACAGCCGCGCGTACACCGGCCCGACCTTGCCGCGCAGCGCGCCGTGGCCCACCGCCTCGCCGTCGAGCTGCGTCACCGCCAGCACCTCCTTGGTGGCCGAACTCAGCAGCAGCTCGTCGGCGCTGCGCACGTCGGCTTCGGCGATCGGGCGCAGGTTGTAGGCGATGCCGGCCTCTTCGCACAGCTCGCGCAGCAGTTCGACGCGAATGCCTTCGAGCACCAGCTCGCTCTTCGGCGGGCCCAGCACCGCGCCCTCGTGCACCACCCACACGTTGCTGGACGCGGCCTCGGTGAGGTAGCCGTCGCGGAACATGATGGTCTCGGCGGCGCCGTGGTCGGCCGAGATCTGCCGCGCCAGCACGTTGCCCAGCAACGAGATGCTCTTGATGTCGCCGCGCTCCCAGCGGAAGTCGCGCGCGCTGACGCAGGCCACGCCCTGATGGCGCTGCTCGGGCGTGGGCGGCTTCATCGCGCTGACCATCATGAACACCGTGGGCTCGATGCCCGCCGGCATCGCGTGGTCGCGCGGCGCCACGCCGCGCGTGACCTGGATGTAGACCAGCTGGTCCTGCGCGCCGGTCTGCTCGGCCAGCGCATGCACCAGCCGGCGGCAGCGCTGCAGCCAGCCGTCGCGGTCGTGCGGGTTGGTGATGCGCACCTTGGCCAGGCTGCGCTGCAGCCGCGCCATGTGCTCGTCGAAGCGGAACAGCCGCTGGCCGTACACCGGCACCACTTCGTAGATGCCGTCGCCGAAGACGAAGCCGCGGTCGAGCACCGACACCTTGGCGTCGCACACGCGCGTGTACTCGCCGTTCAGATAGCAGGGCGTGTCGGGCAGCGGGCTGTGCATCGTGGGGTTCCTGGCGGCGGGCAAGCTTAACGGATCCACAGGCGCAGCGCGTCCCAGGTGCGGCTGACGATGCCGGCCAGCTCCACCGGCTGCAGCGTCACCAGCGGCAAGGTGGCCACCGTCTCGCCGCCGGCCGTGGTCACCTTGATCTGGCCGACCTGCTGGCCCAGTGTCAGCGGCGCCAGCAGCGGATCGGTGCGCTCGATCTGCGTCTTCAGCTTGTCGCCCTCGCCCTTGGGCACGCTGACGTACAACGCGCCGCGCGCGCCCAGCGGCACCTCGGCGGCCTTGCCCTTCCACACCTTCGCGGTGGCGATCGGCTTGTCGGCCTCGAACAGCCGCACCGCATCCCAGGCCTGGAAGCCCCAGTTCAGCAGCTTCTGGCTCTCGGCGGCACGCGCCTCGCGCGAGGCCGTGCCCAGCACCACGCTGAGCAGCCGGCGCTTGCCGTTGGGCATGTCGCGCACCGCGCTGGCCACCAGGCAGTAGCCGGCGCTGTCGGTGTAGCCGGTCTTCATGCCGTCGACCGTCGGGTCGCGGCCCAGCAGCAGGTTGCGGTTGTCCTGCTTGATGCGGTTGTAGGTGAACTGGCGCGTGGAATACAGCGCGTAGAACTCCGGGAACTCGGTGATGATCTTCGCCGCCACCGTGGCCACGTCGCGCGCCGACGAATAGTGCCCCGACTCGGTCAGCCCGGTGACGTTGCGGAACTGCGTGTGCTTCAGCCCCCAGGCCTGCGCCTGCTTGTTCATCGCCGCGACGAACACGTCCAGCGAGCCGCTCACGCCTTCGGCCAGCGCCACCGAGGCATCGTTGCCGCTTTGCACGATCACGCCCTTGAGCAGGTCGCCCACCGTCGGCGTCATCGTGGTGTCGATGAACATCAGCGAGCCGCCGCCCTTGCGCTCGGCCCAGGCGCGCTGCGACACCGGCAACGTTTGTTCCAGGCTGAGCTTCTTGTCGCGGATCGCCGCGAAGGCCAGGTACGCGGTCATCAGCTTGGTCAGCGAGGCCGGATCGGCCTGCGCGTCGGCCTCGCGCTCGGCCAGCACCTGCTGGCTGTTCAGGTCGACCAGGATGTAGCTGCGCGCCGCGATCTCCGGCGGCTGCGGCGTTTGCGCGAAGGTGGACAAGGCCGTGGCCGCAGCCAGGCAGAACGCGAGAAGTCGATTCATCGGGAGTCTGAGATTCGTCCAGAAAAACGGCGGCGCCGCACGGGCCAGGCAACGGACACCAGGGATTCGGGCAGCGGCTGGCGCCCGTGGAAGAAGCGGCCGGCGCCGGGCTTCACCGCCACCGGCAGCACGGCCGGGCGCGCCGGGCGCGCGCCGGCCGGCGCGGCGATGTTGCGGCGCTGCGTGGGCGCAGGCATGCGCTCAGCGGCCCACGCCCGGCGGCAGCAGCAGGCGCTCGACGACCTGCCCGCGCCCCAGGTGCGAGTCGATGATCTCGTCGACGTCGTGCTCGTCGACGTAGGTGTACCAGACCCCCTCGGGGTAGACCACCGCCACCGGCGCGCCGGCGCAGCGGTCCAGGCAGCCGGCCTTGTTCACGCGCACGCCGCCGGGGCCGGCCAGCCCGGCCGCCTTGATGCGCGCCTTGCAGTGGTCGAAGGCCGCCTGCGCGCCGTGCTGCGCGCAGCAGGCCTCGCCGTTGTCGCGCTGGTTCAGGCAAAAGAAGATGTGATGGCGGTAGTAGCTCAAAACGATCCTTCGCGGCGCGGGCCGCAAACCGGCAAATTGTAGGCAGCGCAGCGGCGCCGCCTGCGTGCAAGGCCCTTCTTCAGTCGTTGCCGCCGCGCGCCAGGCGCACGAGCAGCCAGGCCATCGCCGCATAGGGCCACAGCCGGCCGATCCACAGCGCCAGCCCGTGGAAGCGGATGAAGCGGCCCTGCTCCCAGCTTTGCAGGCTCTGCGCGAAGTACAGATCGACCGGCGCCTGGCTGACCAGCACCACCAGCGCGCCCAGCACCGCCAAAGCGAGGCCGGCGGTGGCGCGCGGCGGCAACAGCGCGCACGCACCGGCCAAGGCCATGCCGAGCAGCAGCGCGGGCACGGTCTGCGGCGTGACCCAGGCCAGCGCGTGCGCCGGCGCGAAGCTCAACGCGCTCGACAGCGTGGTCGCCAGCACGCCGGCCAGCGCCACGCCGAGCACGAGCCCGCCACGGCGCCAGCCGGGGCGCGCGACGCTCAGGGCCAGCAGGCACGGCGCCAGCACGCCCAGCGTCTGCACCAGCGCGTCCGACATCGGCGGCAACGGCTGCACCGGCGCCGCAGGCTGCGGCAGCAGTTCGATGAAACGCTGCGCCCACGGCGCCTGGGCAAAAAGCGCGGCCAGCGCGTCGCGCAGCACCGCCGCCGCATGGCCCACACCCAGCGGCGCCGGCGTCGGGAACAACAGGCCCACCGGCCACAGTGCCAGCAGGCTCAAGCCGCCGGCGCTGTCGCGCAGGAACCAGCGTTCGCGCGTGGCCTGCCAGCGCTGCAGCAGGCCCAGTGCGTGCAGGCCGGCCGCCAGCGCCACGCCGGCGGCCGCGCCGGCCGAGTTGAGCAGCCAGTCGACGCGCGAGGGCACGCGCCCGGGCAGGAACTGCTGCGTCAGTTCGGCCAGGTACGACAGCGCCGAGGCTGCCAGCAGCGCGAGCAAAGCCGCGCGCCACCCGGCGTGGCCGGCACGCACCCACGATACGTACAACAACGCACCCAGCGGCACGTAGCCCAGCACGTTGGACCACAGGTCGAAGGGGTCGCGCCACGGCGGCCAGTGCAGCGCCAGCAATGTACCGGCCGAGGCCCCGGCGGGCCAGCGCCAGCCGCTGAACGGATACAGGCTGGCATAAACCACCAGCGCGGCGTAGGCCAGCGCCAGCGGCACTGCCGCGCTGCGTTGCCGGGCCACCTCAGAACGCCGGCTTGACGACGACCAGCACGACGATCGCCGTGAACAGCAGCACCGAGACCTCGTTGAATACACGGTACCAACGGTGGCTGCGCCGGTTCGCCGCTTGCTCGAAGCCATGCAGCAAGCGGCCGCAGGCGTGGTGGTAGCCGACCACCAGCAGCACCAGCGCCAGCTTGGCATGCATCCAGCCGCTGCCCGGCCCGGTGCCGATGCCGTAGCCCAGCCACAGCACCAGCCCCAGCCCCAGCGCCGGCAGCATCAGCGCCAGGCCGAAGCGGTGCAGCTTGCGCGCCATCAGCAGCAGTCGTTCGCGCTCGGCATGGCTGTCGCCGGCCACCATCGCCAGGTTCACGAACAGCCGCGGCAGGTAGAACAGGGCAGCGAACCAGGCGGCAACGAAGACGATGTGAAAGGCCTTGACCCACAGATAACCGCTGCCCATCGGGCCATTATCGGCCGCGGGGGTCGGCATGCCGCGAAGGCGCTCGCCTCAGGACACCCACGAAAAAGGCCGCGGCGTCGGCGGCCGCGGCCTGCAAGCCTTATCGCTGTCAACACGCTAAGGCACCTGCTCAGGGAGGAAAAGCAGGGA
>CAYZGL010000242.1:0-5883 GCA_964477985.1 uncultured Rubrivivax sp.
GTGTTGACGAAGGGCTCGGTATTGCACAGCGCCCACAGCTTTTCGGCGCCGCGCTTGGCCAGCGTGTGCTCGACCTGCAGGCTGCCGCGCAGGCGCACCACGTCGGCAGCGCTGTAGTTGCGCTTGACGCCTTTCCAGCGCGGGTTCTCGGCCCAGTCCTTCTCGAGGGCGGCGATCTGTTGTTCACGGGACGGCTGGCTCATGCGGACTCCTTCGGTGGTCAATGACGGGTTGGGGACGGGTTGGCGAAACGAGGCTCTAGGTTAACGGCTCCGTGCGCACCGCAGAAGACTTATGTCTTATATAAGACTAAAAATACACCTATGTAAAATCAACGCGTTAGATGTGCAATTCCGCGATGCGGGAGAAAACGCAGCCACACGAAAATTCATGCTGCACCGCAGCGTCCGCAGATTTCGCATTGCGGCAAGGTTCAGTTGCCATGCGAGATGCCGTGGCGCGCCGCGGCCTGGGCGGCCCGGCCCCCGTCTCATGAGTCAACGCCGGGCCGCTCCCAAGTTGACTCATCCCCTCGGGGGGCCTGGCGCGAAGCGACAGGTCTGGGGGCGCTCTCAGCTGCGAACCGGGGCCAGCCAGCGCGCATAGATGCGCTCGGCCAGCGCCTGCTGCCGCGGCAGCCAGCGCGGCGCGGCGGCGAGCATCGCCGCGCCGCCCTGTACGCTGGCATGCGAGCGCTGCAGCGCGCGGAACTGTGGCGAATCGAGCGCCGCCCAGCGCCGCAGCTTTTCTTCGTCGAGCTCGACATGAAACTGCATCGCCAAGTGCGGTCCGATGGCAAAGGCCTGATGGAGGCAGGCTGCGCTGCCGGCCAGGCGCGTGGCGCCGATCGGCAGTTCGAAGGCTTCCTCGTGCCACTGGAACACCCTCGTCACGGCCCGGTCGCCGAACCACGCGTGTGCCGCCTCGACAGGCTCCAGACCGATGTCGTGCCAGCCGATCTCCGGCGCCGGCGAAGGCCCGACGCGCGCGCCCAGCGCACGCGCCATCAGCTGCCCGCCCAGGCAATGGCCGATCACCGGCCGATCCCGCGCCATCGCGTCCAGGATCAGCAACTCGGCGCGGCGCAGCGCGGGCAGCGGATCGTTGGCGCTCATCTCGCCGCCCAGGATCGCCAGCGCCGAGTGGCCGCCCATGTGCTCGGGAAAGACTTCGCCGGCCTCGCTGTTGCGTACTTGGAAAGGCACGCCCTCGCGGCGCAGCCAGGTGCCCAGATAGGCCGGGCCGTCGCCGGTCAGGTGCTGCAGGATGAGCACCGGCTCCATCGTCCGTATGATGCCCGCGAGCCTGCCGTCCGCAACGATGACCTCTTTTGCCTTCCAGTCCGACAACCACTTCCTGAAGGTGCCGGCGGCGGACAACCGCCACCCCTATGCGGTGGCCGGCGTGGCCTGGGACGGCGCCACCACGCACCGCCCGGGCGCGCGTTTGGCGCCGCGTGCGATCCGCCAGGCCAGCCACATGCTGTGCGACGGCACGCACCCGCTGTTCGGCGTCAGCCCCGTGGGCCAGCTGGGCGACGCCGGCGACCTGCCGCTGCCCAACACCGGCTTGCAGGCGATGCGCGAAGCGCTGCTGCCGCTGGCCGACGCGCTGATCCGCCGGCATCACATGGTGTGGCTGGGCGGCGACCATTCGATCACGCTGCCGCTGCTGCGTGCCTACCGCGGCTGGCTGGGCCGGCCGCTGGCGGTGATCCACCTCGACGCGCACTGCGACACCTGGAGCGACCACTTCGGCGAGCCCAGCGGCCACGGCACCTGGGTCTACGAAGCCCTGCGCGAAGGGCTGGTGGTCAACGGGTGTTTCGTGCAGCTGGGCATCCGCTCGGCCGCCGTGCGCGAAGCACGCGAGTACGTGCACGACCAGGGCGGGCTGATCTTCGATGCCCGCGCTTTGCGCGGCCGGCACAGCGCCGAGCAGCTCGCGCCCGTGCTGCAGGCGATACGCGAGCGGCTGGCCGCGCACGGCAGCCCGCCGCTGTACCTGAGCCTGGACATCGACGTGCTCGACCCGGCCTTCGCGCCCGGCACCGGCACGCCGGAGCCGGGCGGCCTGGCCACCGACCAGGTATTGACGCTGCTCGAGGAACTGGCCGCCCTGCCCTTCGTCGGCATGGACTGCGTGGAAGTCAGCCCGCCCTTCGACCATGCCGAGCTCACGGCGCAGGCCGCCGCACATTTCGTGTGGACCTACCTGTGCGCTCGCATCGCTCGTGATCCTTGAAGCACGCAGCGGTGCCGCGGTGAGGCTTGCCGCGAGGCACGCCGCAGGCCGCGTATAGACTGCAACGCACACCCGCCATCTGCCGAGGAACCGACCATGAAGCCCGAGCTCGACGCCTTCTGGATGCCCTTCACCGCCGCGCGCCAGTTCAAGAAGGCGCCGCGCATGCTGGCCCGCTCGGCCGGCATGTATTACTGGGACGACAAGGGCCGGCAGATCCTCGACGGCGTGTCCGGCCTGTGGTGCGTGAACGCCGGCCACGCGCGGCCGAAGATCGTCAAGGCCATCCAGGACCAGGCGGCCGAGCTGGACTTCGCGCCGCCGTTCAACATGGCGCACCCGAAGGCCTTCGAGCTGGCCAACGCGCTGGCGCAGATCGCCCCGGCCGGCATGAACAAGGTGTTCTTCACCAACTCGGGCTCGGAGTCGGTGGAAACCGCGCTGAAGATGGCCATCGCCTACCACCGCGTGCGCGGCGAAGGCTCGCGCACGCGGCTGATCGGGCGCGAGCGCGGCTACCACGGCGTCAACTTCGGCGGCATCTCGGTGGGCGGCATGGTGGGCAACCGCAAGCTGTTCGGCAGCCTGCTGGCCGGCGTCGACCACATCCGCCACACGCATGACCCGGCGCGCAACGCCTTCACCGTCGGCCAGCCCGAGCACGGCGCCGAGCTGGCCGACGACCTGGAACGGCTGGTGGCACTGCACGATGCGTCGACCATCGCCGCGGTGATCGTCGAGCCGATCGCGGGCTCCACCGGCGTGCTGCTGCCGCCCAAGGGCTACCTGCAGCGGCTGCGCGAGATCTGCGACAAGCACGGCATCCTGTTGATCTTCGACGAAGTCATCACCGGCTTCGGCCGCACCGGCAGCGCGTTTGGTGCCACCACCTTCGGCGTCACCCCCGACCTGATGACGCTGGCCAAGGGCATCACCAACGGCTGCGTGCCGATGGGCGCGGTGCTGGCGCGCCAGGCGATCCACGACGTCTTCATGAACGGGCCCGAGCACCTGGTGGAGTTCCCGCACGGCTACACCTACTCCTCGCACCCGCTGGCCTGCGCCGCGGGGCTGGCCACGCTGGACACCTACGCCGGCGAAGGCCTGCTGACGCGCGCCGCGCAGCTGCAGGCCGAGTTCGGCGCCGCGGTGCATTCGCTGCGCGGCCTGCCGGGCGTGATCGACATCCGCAACTTCGGCCTGGTCGGCGCGGTGGAGCTGGAAGCGCGTGCCGGCGAGTCCGGCAAACGCGCGTTCGACGTCTTCCTGGACTGCTACGACAAGGGCCTGATGGTGCGCGTCACCGGCGACGTGGTGGCGCTGTCGCCGCCGCTGATCATCGAATCGGCACAGATCGGCCAGATCGTCGACACCCTGCGCGGCGCGATCCAGCGCGCGGCCTGAGTGCGGCCGGCGCGCTGCACTGCGGCATCGCGCCGGCCATCGCCATGGACTTGCTGCGTGCCGAGCGTGAGCTGACACGCCACTCGTACTACGCCGCCACGGCCGCACGCGAGCACCCGCGCCCGCCGTTGCGGGGCTCGCACGAGTGCGACGTCGCCGTGGTCGGTGGCGGGCTGGCCGGGCTGAGCGCGGCGCTCGAGCTGGCCGAGCGCGGCTGGTCGGTCACGCTGCTCGAGGCGCAGCGTTGCGGCTGGGGCGCCAGCGGGCGCAACGGCGGCCAGGCCATCCACGGCCTGGCTTGCGACCCGGCGACCATCGAAACGCAGCTCGGCCTCGATGCCGCGCGGCGCGTGTGGGACATGACGATCGAGGCGCTGGACCTGCTGCGCGAGCGCATCCGCCGCCACGCCATCGATTGCGACTGGCGCGACGGCGTGCTCACGCTGGCCACCAGCGCGCGCAAGGGCGACGCGCTGCGGCGCTGGGCCGAGCGCATCGAAAGCGTGTACGGCTACGCGCTGCAGCCGATCGCGGCGGCGCAGGTGGGCGACTGGATCGCCAGCCGGCGCTTCCACAGCGGCGTGTTCGATGCGCGCTCGGGCCATCTGCACCCGCTGAAGTACACCCTGGGGCTGGCGCGCGCGGCGGCCGCGGCCGGTGTCAGGCTGCACGAGGGCAGCCCGGTGCAATCGCTGCAGCATGGCGCGACGGTGAGGCTGCGCACGCCGCACGGCGAACTGCAGGCGCGCCACGTGCTGCTGGCCGGCAACGTCTACCTGCAAGGCCTGGCGCCGGAGCTGGCCGCGCGCATCATGCCGGTGGGCACCTATATCGCGTGCACCGAGCGGCTGGACGCGCAGCTCGCGGCCAGCCTGATCCCTTCGGGCGCGGCGGTGTGCGACACCAATTTCGTGCTCGACTATTTCCGACCGACGCCCGACCAGCGGCTGCTGTACGGCGGGCGCGTCAGCTACAGCACGGCCACGCCGGCCAACCTGGCCGCAAGCATGCGCCGGCGCATGGTCGCAAGCTTCGCGCAGCTGGCCGGCGCGAAGATCGAATTCGCCTGGGGCGGTTTCGTCGACATCACGATGAACCGCGCGCCCGATTTCGGCCGGCTGCCGGCCGCACCCGGCTATGCTGCGAACGTGTACTACCTGCAAGGCTTTTCCGGCCACGGCCTGGCGCTCGCCGGGCTCGCGGGCCGCCTGGTGGCCGAGGCGATCGGCGGCGATGCCGGGCGCTTCGACCTGTTCGCGCGGCTGAAGCACCGGGCCTTCCCCGGCGGGCCGCGGCTGCGCATGCCGGCGCTGGTGCTGGGCATGGCCTGGTACCGGCTGCGCGACCTGCTGGCATGAGGCACGAACCCCTGCCCGTGGTGCTGGTGCCGGCGTGCAACCGGCCCATCGGGCTGCACCCCTTCCATGTCGCCGGCAAGAAATACGTCGACTTCGTGCGCCTGGCCGGTTGCCTGCCGCTGGTGGTGCCGAACGCGGCCCCGAGCGAGGTGGACGCGCTGCTGGTGCTCGCCGACGGCGTGTTGCTGACCGGTTCGCCGTCGAACGTGCATCCGCAGCGCTTCGACGAAGCGGTGCGCCATCCCGAGCTGCCGCTGGACCCCGAGCGCGACGACTGGACGCTGCCGCTGATTCCCCGCTTGCTGGCGCGCGCCGTGCCCCTGTTCGCGATCTGCCGCGGTGCGCAGGAGGTCAACGTGGCGCTCGGCGGTTCGCTGCACCAGGCGGTGCACGAGCTCGCCGGTTATGCCGACCACCGCGCGCCAAGCCACACCGACGCCGCCGTCCAGTACGGCCCGGCGCACGCGGTCGACGTGGTGCCCGGCGGCGTGCTGGCGCGCATCGTCGAAGGCACACGCTTCGAGGTGAACTCGGTGCATGGCCAGGGCGTGGCGCGGCTGGCGGCGGGCCTGCAGGTCGAGGCGCGGGCCCCGGATGGCCTGGTCGAGGCCTTCTCCAAGGCCGACGCGCGCGGCTTCAACCTGTGCGTGCAGTGGCATCCCGAATGGCAGGCCGCTTCAAACGCGGTGTCGAAGCGTCTGGCGCGGGCCTTCGGCGACGCCTGCCGTGCCTACCGCTTGCAACGCAGCTCCGACGGGGGGTGATGGTGCGACAACCGAACCTGACTTTCAGCGACCTCGAGCAGTGGCTGGACACCCACCGTGTCACCGAGATCGAGTGCCTGGTGCCCGACCTCACCGGCGTGGCGCGCGGCAAG
>CAYZGL010000243.1:0-5852 GCA_964477985.1 uncultured Rubrivivax sp.
CGAGCGCATCGACGCCGCGCTGCTGCAGGCCTGCCCGCAGCTGCGCGCGGTGTGTTCGATGGCAGTGGGCTACAACAACATCGACCTGGACGCGTGCACCGCGCGCGGCGTGCTGGTCAGCAATGCGCCCGGTGTGCTCACCGAGACCACCGCCGATTTCGGCTTCGCGCTGATGATGGCCGCGGCACGCCGCATCACCGAAGCCGAGCACTTTTTGCGCGCTGGCCGATGGCAGCGCTGGGGCCACGACATGTTCGCCGGCGCCGATATCCACGGTGCCACGCTGGGCGTGCTCGGCATGGGCCGCATCGGCCAGGCCATTGCGCGCCGCGGCGCGCTCGGCTTTGGCATGCGCGTGGTCTATCACAACCGTTCGCGGCTGCCGGCTGAAGCCGAAGCGCAACTCGGCGCGCGCTACCTCGCCAAGGACGCGCTGTTGCGGCAGGCCGACCATCTGGTGCTGGTGCTGCCTTATGGGCCGCAGTCGCACCACGCGATCGGCACAGCCGAGCTGGCGCTGATGAAGCCGACCGCCACGCTGACCAACATCGCGCGCGGCGGCATCGTCGACGATGCGGCGCTGGCCGCGGCGCTGCGCGAGCGGCGCCTTGCTGCGGCCGGGCTCGACGTGTTCGAAGGCGAGCCTGCCGTGCATCCCGAACTGCTGGCGCTGCCCAACGTCGTGCTCACGCCGCACATCGGCAGCGCCAGCCTGCCCACACGCCGCGCGATGGCGCAGCTGGCGGCCGACAACCTGATCGCCGCGCTGGGCGCCGGGCCGCATGCCGGCAAGCCGCCCACCGCGTTGAACCCGCAGGTGCTGCAACGCGGCTGAAACTGGCGCGCTTTCTTGGCGCACCTTATTGGCGCACTTTTGCCGGGCTGCTCGTGCCGCTGGCAGGCCGCGGTGGTGCCGAGAATCGCGCTTGTGCCCGATCCGGCATGTCCGATGCCGAGCCTGCCATGAAGCCGCTGCGCCTGTTCGTCATCGCGTTGGCCGTGTCCGCCGCGGGCTGCGCCGGCCCACAAGTGCGCCGCCTGGGCAATGGCGACGGCCCGCCGGCCTACGAATTGCGCGGCGAGCGTGCGGGCGAGCTCGAGGCCGAAGCGGCGAAGCTGTGTGCCGACGGCTACAGGCTGCTGCGCCAGGGGCAGCGTTTCGCCAGGCCCGAGCCGCACGACAACGCGACCACCCAATGGCTGCAGCAGGCGGGCGACTGGCTGTCCGGCATGCCCGGCAACGAAGCCCAGGCGACGATCGTCTGCCGCGGCTGACGCTGCCGCCGGCGCAGCGGCGGCGCCTGAGAAAATGCCGCGCATGGCTGCTGTGACCGAATGGCTGGTACCCGCGTTGCTCGGGTTGATCGTGTTGTTGTTGCTGGGCCTGCTGCTGCGCCGCGGCGACGAGCGCCTGGCGCGTGAGCTGCGCGCCGAACTGCACGACAGCGCACGCGAGGCACGGCAGGAACTGGGCGGCAACCTGTCGCTGTTCCAGCAGGCGCTGCTCGCGCAAGGCGGCGACCTGGCGCGCACGCAGAACGAGCAGATGGACTCGTTTCGTGTGCAATTGGCGGCGATGCAGCAGCAGGTGAGCGACGCCTTGCAGGCCGCGACGCACGCCCTGGCGCAGCAGGGCCAGACGGCGCGCGATGCGCAGGACGCCGCCTTGCGCCGGCTGGCCGACAGCCTGGGCACGCAGCTGGCGGCTTTGTCGCAAGCCAACGAACGGCGGCTCGGCGCACTGCAGGAGGGCAACGAGCGCAAGCTCGAGCAGATGCGCGCCACGGTCGACGAGAAGCTGCACGCGACGCTCGAGCAGCGCCTGAGCGAAAGCTTCAGGCAGGTGGCCGAACGGCTCGAGCAGGTGCACAAGGGCCTGGGCGAGATGCAGCTGCTGGCGCGCGACGTCGGCGCCTTGAACCGCGTACTGACCAACGTCAAGACGCGCGGCGTGTTCGGCGAGGTGCAACTGGCGGCGTTGCTCGAGCAGGTCTTCACCCCCGAGCAGTACGCGACCAACGTCGCCACCGTGCCGGGCAGCGCCGAGCGCGTCGAGTTCGCGATCCGCCTGCCGGGCCAGCGCGGCGACCGTGCGCCGCTGTGGCTGCCGATCGATGCGAAGTTCCCGCGCGAGGACTACGAGCGGCTGCTGGACGCGCAGGAACGCGCCGACGCGGCGGCGTTGGAGGCCTGCAGCCGCGCGATCGAGTCGCGCCTGCGGCTCGAGGCCAAGACCGTGCGCGCGAAGTATCTGGCGCCGTCGTACACCACCGACTTCGCAATCTTGTTCGTGCCCACCGAAGGGCTGTATGCCGAGGCGCTGCGCCGCCCCGGCCTGGTGGAAGCGCTGCAGCGCGAGCACAAGGTGATGCTGGCCGGCCCGACCACCTTGCTGGCCACCTTGAGCAGCCTGCAGATGGGTTTTCGCACGCTGGCGCTCGAGCAGCGCAGTGCCGAGGTCTGGCAGGTGCTGGGTGCGGTGAAGACCGAGTTCGCCAAGTTCGGCGAGGTGCTGAAGAAGACCCGCGAAAAGCTCAACCAGGCCGCCGACACCATCTCGGCGGCCGAGACGCGCACGCGCCAGATGGGGCGGGCATTGAAGTCGGTGGAAGCGCTGCCGCAGGCGCAGGTACAGCAGCTGCTGCCGCAGGTCTCAGGCAACGGCGTGGGCAACGATGCCGGCGACGACGACGCAGCGCCGGCCGCTGCGGCGGCCGGTGTGGTGGCCGCCAAGCAGGGTGTCTGAGCCGCAGCCAGCCGGGTCGCGCCCGGCCGAGCCGCCGCGGGCGCCGGGCGCGCCGGCCGCCCCGGCCGCACCGGAGCAAGACGCCGCGCGCGCCGGCCGTGTGCTGCTTGCGCTGGTGGCCGGGCAGATCGGCCTGCACGCCGCGATGGCCGGCGTGCGCCTGGCCGCGCCGCTGCTGGCGCTGCGCGACGGCCACGGCGCATTCAGCGTGGGCCTGCTGATGGCGCTGTATGCGGCCGCGCCCGCGCTGCTGTCGATGCCGGCCGGGCGGCTGGCGGACCGCCATGGTTATCACCGGCCGGTGCGGATCGCCGTTGGCCTGTCGCTGCTCGGTGCGGCGCTGGCGCTGGCTGCCGCGGCCGCCGGCCCGGCGCCGCGGCTGGCGCTGCTCGGCCTGTCGGCGGCGGCCGTGGGCAGTGGTGCCAACCTGGGACTGATCGCGATCCAGCGCACGGCCGGGCTGAGCGCGCGCAGCAGCGCCGAACGCGTGCGCATGTTCAGCTGGCTGAGCGTGGCGCCGTCGCTGTCCAACGCCATCGGCCCGGTGCTGGCGGGTGTGCTGATCGACCGCGGCGGCTTTGCCGCCGCCTTCGCCGCGATGCTGGCCTTGCCGCTGCTGACCGCCGCGTGCATGCGCTGGGTGCCGCGTGAACCGCCGCGCCAGGGCGGCCCGGCTGCGCTGGCGGCCGCCAGTGGCGTCGCGCTGCTGGCCACGCCGGGGCTGAAGCGGCTGCTCGGTGTGAACTGGTTGATGTCGGCCAGCTGGGACGTGCACCAGTTCGTGGTGCCGATCCTTGGCTTCGAGCGCGGCTTTTCCGGCACCACCATCGGGCTGATCCTGGGCAGCTTCACGCTGGCGGTCACCGCGGTGCGGCTGTTGATGCCGCTGTGGGCGCATCGCGTCGCCGAGGTCTCGGTGCTGCGCGCCGCGATGGCCGGCACGGCCAGCGTGTTCGCGCTGTATCCGCTGGTGCATACGCCGTGGCTGATGGTGGCCTGCGCGACGCTGCTCGGCCTGACGCTCGGCTCGGTGCAGCCGATGATGCTGGCGATGCTGCACCGGCTGTCGCCCGCGGGGCGCCATGGCGAGCTGATCGCGATGCGCGCGATGATCATGAACGCGTCGAGCACCGCCATGCCGCTGCTGTTCGGTGCGGCGGGCAGCGCCTTCGGCGCGGCCGCGTTGTTCTGGCTGATCGGTGCGGCGGTGGCCGCCGGGTCGTGGCCGGCGCGCCGCCTGCGCGCCGCGACGAGCCGGTCGGACTAGAAGCGGATGCCCGGCGGCGGCGCGACGCCCGGCGCCGCGGCAGCCGATGCGGCTGCCGCCGGCGCGGGCCGGTCGGCCGCAGGCGGCACCGTGCGTGCGGCACTGCGCTGTGCCAGCGGCGCGGCCGGTGCGGCCTGCCAGCCCTTGGGCAGCGCCGATTCGCGCGGGTAGCCGGCGGCATCGAGGTAGGCGGCCCATTCGGCTTCCGACAGGCCGCGCAGCGCCTGCTTGCCGATCGTCAGCGACGGCACCGTGCGCGCGCCCAGCGAACGCTCCATCTCCAGCGCGTCGTCCTCGGTGAGGATCAGCTTCTCGGTGAAGGGCACACCGCGCTGGCGCAGCAGCGTGCGTCCGCTGTCGCAGGGCGCGCAGTCGGCCGCCGCGTACAGGGTGACCGGATAGCGCTCGGCGGCCTGGCGCAGCGCGACGGGCAGCGGCGGCGGCGGCGCCGATTCGGCGATCACGCCGCTGCGCTGCAGCTTGCTGACACTGGCGCCCGAGCCGACGGCCGGCCGGTCGGTGTAGGTGACGTGGCCGTCGGGCCCGACGATCTTGTACTGCGCCCACCCGGGCAGCGACGCGCCGGCCAGCGCGCCGATCAGCAGCAGGCGGCGTGTGCCACGGAAAAACGATCCGGCTTGCATCGCGGCACGGTACTGCAGCGGCCCGCGCCGCGGGGCCGGCGGGCTGCCGCACAACGCGGCCGGCGTGAAAAACTGGGCGCGAAACGGCGCCGGTGCGGTGCGTGGCGGGCGTGAACAGGGGCCGTGCGAAGGCCGTGGCTGCCGCGCCGGCCGCGCATCAGGCGGCCGCGCGTTCGGCCGCCTCGAGCGTGTTGACCAGCAGCATGGCGCGCGTCATCGGACCGACGCCGCCGGGCACCGGCGTGATCCAGCCGGCCACTTCGCGCACGGCGTCGAAGTCGACGTCGCCGCACAGCTTGCCGGCGTCGTTGTGGTTCATGCCCACGTCGATGACCGCGGCGCCGGGTTTGACCATGTCGGCGGTGATCGTGTTGCGCCGGCCGACGGCGGCCACCAGGATGTCGGCCTGCCGCGTGATGGCGCCCAGATCCGGTGTCGCGCTGTGGCACACGGTCACCGTCGCGTGGGCCTGCAGCAGCAGCAGCGCCATCGGCTTGCCGACGATATTGCTGCGCCCGACCACCACCGCGTGCCGGCCCCTGGGGTCGATGCCGGCCGACTGCAGCATGCGCATGCAGCCGTACGGCGTGCAGGGCTTGAAGCCGCTCAGGCCGATCATCAGCGCGCCGGCGCTTTGCACGTGGAAGCCGTCGGCGTCCTTGGCCGGCGAGATCGCGGCGATGACCTTGTTCGTGTCGATGTGCTTCGGCAGCGGCAACTGCACCAGCATGCCGTGCACTTCGGCGTCGGCGTTGAGTTCGGCGATGCGCGCCAGCAGCGCGGCTTCGCTCAGGTCGGCGGGGAAGCGGTCGAGCACGAAGCGCATGCCCACGCTGTCGCAATCGCTGCCCTTGTGGCGCACGTAGGTCTGCGAGGCCGGGTTGTCGCCGACCAGGATCACGGCCAGCGCCGGCTGCACGCCGCGCGCGCGCAGCGCCGCCACGCGCTGCGCGACCTCGGCGCGCACCTCGGCAGCCAGTGCCTTGCCGTCGATCAGTTGCGCGGTCATGTCTTCACTCGTCGATCTGACTGGAGCCCCTGCTTGGAGGGGGCTCGGGGGAGCGCACGCACGGCGATCGCAGATCGCGCTAGGCGCGTTGAGCGCCCAGCGCGATCTTCAACAGATCCGCGACCGTATTTGCGTTGAGCTTTTCCATGATGTTGGCGCGGTGCGCCTCCACCGTCTTGATGCTGA
>CAYZGL010000244.1:0-5830 GCA_964477985.1 uncultured Rubrivivax sp.
CGGTGGCCGACAAGCTGGGCATCGACCTGGTGTGGTTCGGCGTGCTGCTGGCGGTCAACATGCAGACCTCGTTCATGCACCCGCCGTTCGGCTTCGCGCTGTTCTTCCTGCGCAGCGTGGCGCCTGCCACCGACTACAAGGACCGCGTCAGCGGCCGCACCGTGGCGCGCGTGACCACCGGGCAGATCTACTGGGGCGCGGTGCCCTTCGTCGTGATCCAGATCGCGATGGTGGTGCTGATCATCGCCTTCCCCGGCCTGGTGTCGGGGGGCATGGGCACGCACAAGCCGCTGGACACCAGCAACCAGGTGATCGAAATCGAAGCGCCCGCGCCGCAGGCGGTGCCGCAGGACTTGAACGAGCTGTTCAAGACGCCGCCGGCCAAGTAGCCCTCGAGCCGTCGCCGGGCCACGCCGAAGCGGTTTGCCCCCTCGGCGGGCGGGCTGGGCGCAGCCCGGGCCAGGGCGCACCCACGAACAAAAGGGCCCCGCAGGCCATCGGCCTGCGGGGCCCTGCGGCGGCGGCCGCCCGGCCTCGATCAGAGCTTTTGCTGCTGCATGAAGCCGTCGAAGCCGGCCTCGGCGATGCGGAACCACAGGTTCATCTCGGCGCGCGCCTTGACCTGGTCGTCGTAGATCTTCTTGAAGGTGGGGTTCTTCGCCGAGATCTCGTCATACAGCGCGTTGGCCGCCTTGAAGCCGGCGTCCATCGCATCCTTCGGGAAGCGGAACAGCTTGGTGCCGCCGGCCACCAGCTGGCGCAGCGCCGCCGGGTTGCGGTAGTCGTACTTGGCCAGCACATCGTTGTGCGCGTAAGCGGCGGCCGCTTCGAGGATCGCCTTGTACTCGGCGGGCAGCGCGTTGAAGGCCTTCTGGTTGACGAAGACGTCGAGCTGCGAGCCGCCCTCCCAGAACGCCGGGTAGGCGTAGTTGGGCGCCACGCGATAAAAGCCCAGCTTCAGGTCGTCGTAGGGGCCGACGAACTCGACCGCATCGATGGTGCCCTTCTCCAGCGCCGAATAGATGTCGGACGGCGGGATCGCCTGCACCACCACGCCCAGGCGCTCGAGCACCTGGCCGGCCAGGCCCGCGGTGCGAAAGCGCAGGCCCTTCAGGTCGGCCAGGCCGGTGAGCGGCTTGCGAAACCAGCCGCCCATCTGCGCGCCGGTGTTGCCGGCCGGGAAGTTGATGATGTTGTAGCCGGCGTAGAACTCGCGCATCAGCTTCAGGCCGTTGCCCTCGTACATCCAGGCGTTGGACTGGCGCGCGTTCAGCCCGAAGGGGATGCCGGTGCCGAAGGCGAAGGCCGGGTCCTTGCCGACGAAGTAGTACGGCGCGGTGTGCGCCATCTCGACGGTGCCGTTCTGCACGCCGTCGACCACGCCCAGCCCGGGCATCAGCTCGCCGCTGGCGTGGGTGGAGATCTGGAACTTGCCGCCGGTCATGTCGCTGACCTGCTTGGCGAGGAACTCGGCGCCGCCGAACAGCGTGTCCAGCGACTTCGGAAAGCTCGACGCCAGGCGCCAGCGGATCGTGGCCTGCGCGTGCACTGCAGGCGCCACGCCGGCCGCCAGCACGCCGGCGATGCCGGCGTTTTGAATGAAGGAGCGACGTTCCATGTGGGTCTCCACGAAGCGTGGGGTGGTGAACAAGGCCACGGATTCTAGGTATCGCCCCGGCGCCGGGCGCGGAGGGATTTCCCCCTCGTGGGCCCGGTGCGCCGCGCGCATCATGCGCGCGATGAGCACGGGGCCGAAGCTGGGCTTGCCCGAGGCGCAGGAGCACGCACTGCTCGCTGCGGCGCGCGCTGCGCGCGCCAATGCCTACGCGCCGTACTCGAAGTTCCAGGTCGGCGCCGCCGTGCTCGACGCGCAAGGGCGCGTGTTTGCCGGCTGCAATGTCGAGAACGCGGCCTATCCGCAGGGGCTTTGTGCCGAGGCCGCAGCGCTGGCGGCGATGGTGCTGGGCGGCGGGCGCCGCGTGCACGCGCTGCTGGTGGCCGGGCCGGGACCGGGGTGGGCCGTGCCCTGCGGCGGTTGCAGGCAAAAGCTGCACGAATTCGCCGACGGCGCCACGCCGGTGCTGGTCGCCGCCGATGCCGGGGTGCAAGCGCGGTTCACACTCGCCCAGCTGCTGCCGCACGCGTTCGGGCCGCAGTGGCCGGCGGCGCGATGACGCCGGCGCTGCGGTGCATCCGCGAGCGTGCACCGGGCGCAGGCGCGCGGGTCGCGGTGCTGCTCGGCTCGGGCTGGGGCGGCTTCACGCAGCGGCTGGCCGCCGCGGTGCGCATCCCCTATGCCGAACTCGATGGCTTCCCCAACGCGGGTGTGGCCGGCCATGCCGGCGAACTGTGGCTCGGCCGCCTCGGCGGCATCGAGATCGCGGTGCTCGCCGGGCGCAGGCATGTGTACGAGGATGGCCGTGCCGACGGCATGAACCGCGCGCTGCACACGCTGCGCGACTTCGGCTGCCGCGTGCTGGTGCAGACCAACGCCGCCGGCAGCCTGGATCCGGCGATCGCGCCGGGCAGCGTGCTGCTGATCGCCGACCATCTGAACCTGGTGCAGCGTTCGCCGCTGCAAGGCCCGGGCTGCAGCGAACGCTTCGTCGACCTGGCCGACGCCTACGACCCCGAGCTGCGTGCCTTGGCGCAGGCCGCGGCGCGGCGCGGCGCGACCCCGCTGCACGAAGGGGTCTATGCCTGGATGCTGGGCCCGCAGTTCGAGACGCCGGCCGAAGTGCGCATGCTGCGCGCGCTCGGCGCCGACGCGGTGGGCATGAGCACCGTGCCCGAGACCATCACCGCGCGCCGGCTGGGCCTGCGCGTGCTGGCGCTGTCGCTGATCACCAACCTGGCGGCGGGCCTGTCCAGCCACAGGCTCAGCCATGCCCATACGCTGCAGCAGGCGCAGGCCGCGGGCGACGCCGCCTGTGCGCTGCTGGCCGATGTGGTCAGCGCCGTGGCGCGCGGCGCGTAGGGCCCGGCGCTCGGCAGGGCCGTGATGAGCGCGGGCATGCAGCCACTGCCGCTGGACGATCGCACGGCGGCGGCGCTGTGCCTGCGCTGCCTCGACCTGACCAGCCTGGGCGACGCCGACACCGAGGCGGACATCGAGCGGCTGTGCGCACGCGCGTGCACGCCCTTCGGCAACGTGGCCGCGGTGTGTGTGTGGCCGCGGTTTGCCGCCTGCGCCCGCCGCCGGTTGCCGCCCTCGATCGCCGTGGCGGCGGTGGCCAATTTCCCTGCCGGCGGCTGCGACGCGGCCGCGGCGCGGCGCGAGGTGCAGGCCATCGTCGCCGCCGGCGCGCAGGAGGTGGACCTGGTGCTGCCCTGGCGCACGCTGCTCGGCGGCGACGACGCCGCGGTGCGCACGCTGCTGCAGGCGGCGCGCGCCGCCTGCAGCACCGGGGTGCTGAAGATCATTCTCGAAACCGGCGAGCTGCGCGCCGCGGCGCTGATCGAGCGCGCTGCAGCGCTCGCCATCGACGCGGGCGCCGACTTCGTCAAGACCAGCACCGGCAAGGTGCCGGTGGGCGCCACGCTGCAGGCGGCGCGCTCGATGCTGCGCGCGATCGCGGCGCATGGGCCCGCGCGCGAGCGCACCGGCCTGAAGATTTCGGGCGGGCTGCGCCGCGTCGCCGAGCTGCGGCCGTACCTCGAACTGGTGCACCGAACGCTGGGGCCCGAAGCGTTGCGGCCGCAGCGCTTTCGCATCGGCGCGAGCAGCCTGCTGGACGACATCGAAGCGATTCTCGGCGCCGGCCCAGGCGCCGCGCCGGCACCGTCGCACGGCGGCTGAAGCCCATGCTCGCGCAGGAGATCATCCGCATCAAGCGCGACGGCGGTGCGCTGAGCGACGTGCAGATCCAGGCCTTCGTCGCCGGCCTCACCGACCACGGCTGGAGCGAAGGCCAGGTCGCGGCGCTGGCGATGGCGGTCTTGCTGCGGGGCATGTCCCGCGACGAGACGGTGGCGCTGACCATGGCGATGACGCGCTCGGGCGAGGTGCTCGACTGGGCGGGCTCGGCGCTGCACGGCCCGGTGCTGGACAAGCATTCCACCGGCGGCGTCGGCGACAAGGTCAGCCTGCTGCTGGCGCCGATCCTGGCCGCTTGCGGCGCGCTGGTGCCGATGATCAGCGGCCGCGGCCTGGGCCACACCGGCGGCACGCTCGACAAGTTCGATGCGATCCCCGGCTACCAGACCGCGCCGAAGCCGGCGGCATGGCGCCGTGCGCTGCGCGAAGCCGGCTGCGCCATCATCGGCCAGACGGCCGAACTGGCGCCGGCCGACCGCCGGCTGTACGCGATCCGCGACGTCACCGCCACGGTCGAGTCGATCCCGCTGATCACCGCCAGCATCCTGAGCAAGAAGCTCGCCGCAGGGCTGCAAGGGCTGGTGGTGGACGTCAAATGCGGCAACGGCGCCTTTGCCGACACGCCCGAGCGGGCCATCGCACTGGCGCGCAGCATCGTCGAGGTGGCCGGCGGCGCCGGGCTGCCCACACGCGCGCTGGTCACCGACATGAACCAGGTGCTGGGACACGCCGCCGGCAACGCGCTCGAGGTGGCCGAGGCCGTGGCCTTCCTGCGCGGCGAGCACCAGGCGCCCAGGCTGAAGCAGGTGACGAGGCTGCTGTGCGCCGAGGCGCTGCAGCTCGGCCGCCTGGCGGCCGGCGAGGCCCAGGCGCTGGCGCGCACCGATGCGGCGCTGGACAGCGGCGCCGCGCTCGAACACTTCGCGAAGATGGTGGCCGCGCTCGGCGGCCCGGCCGACTTCTGCGAGCGCAGCGCAACGTACCTGCCGGGCGCGCCGGTGCAGCGCGACGTGCCGGCGCCGCACGCGGGCTGGGTGCAGGCCAAGGCCACGCGCGACATCGGGCTGGTCGTGGTCGAACTGGGCGGCGGGCGGCGCAGCGCGCAGGGTCGCATCGACCACCGCGTGGGGCTGAGCCAGGTGGTGTCGCTGGGCCAGCGCATCGAGCGCGGCCAGCCGCTGGCGCGGGTGCACGCCGCCGACGAGGCAAGCTGCGCGGCCGCGGTGGCCCGGCTGCGACAATGCATCCGCATCGGCGGCGCCGCACCCGCAGCCGAGCAGGGCGCAGCGCCGCTGCTGATCGCGCGGCTGAGCAGCCCCACCGACCGCATTGCAGCGCCACCATGACACGCCGACGCATCGCCAGCGGCTCCAGCTTCGAAACCGACATCGGCTACTCGCGCGCCGTGGTCGACGGCGACTGGGTGTTCGTCAGCGGCACCACCGGCTTCGACTACGCCACCATGAGCATCGCCGGCGACATCGTGCAGCAGGCCGAACAGTGCCTGCGCAACATCGATGCCGCGCTGAACGAGGCCGGCGCCACCATGGCCGACGTGGTGCGCGTGCGCTACATCGTGCCGGTGGCCGCCGAGTTCGAGCGCTGCTGGCCGGTGCTGCGCCGCTGGTTCGGCGAGGTGCGCCCGGCCGCCACCATGATCAGCGCCGGGCTGGCCGATGCACGCATGCGCATCGAGATCGAAGTCACTGCGCGCAAGGGGCGTTGAGCTGCCGGGCCACCCGGGCAGCGTCGTGACGCAGGCTGCGCGCTACAGGTCGGTGCGCAGCTTCCAGATTTCGGGGAACAGCACCACGTCGAGCATCTTGCGCAGGTAGCCCACGCCGCTGGTGCCGCCGGTGCCGCGCTTGAAGCCGATGATGCGTTCGACCGTGGTCACGTGACGAAAGCGCCACAGGCGGAAGGCGTCTTCCAGGTCGGTGAGTTCCTCGCCAAGCTGATACAGGTCCCAGTGGTGTTCCGGGTCGCGATACACCACCAGCCAGGCGGCCTCGA
>CAYZGL010000245.1:0-2984 GCA_964477985.1 uncultured Rubrivivax sp.
TACGGCGGCAACGCGCTGCTGGGCAAGAAGTGCTTCGCGCTGCGCATCGCCTCGACCATGGGCCGAGACCAAGGCTGGCTGGCCGAACACATGCTGATCCTGGGCGTGACTTCGCCGCAGGGCCGCAAGCACCACGTCGCCGCCGCCTTCCCCAGCGCCTGCGGCAAGACCAACTTCGCGATGCTGGTGCCGCCCAAGGCCTTCGGCGGC
The DNA here is from genome assembly GCA_964477985.1 of uncultured Rubrivivax sp. Taxonomy (GTDB): domain Bacteria; phylum Pseudomonadota; class Gammaproteobacteria; order Burkholderiales; family Burkholderiaceae_C; genus Rubrivivax. Next base: position 211 of record CAYZGL010000245.1, read on the forward strand.
TGGAAGGTCAGCACCATCGGCGACGACATCGCCTGGATCAAGCCGGGCAAGGACGGCCGGCTGTACGCCATCAACCCCGAAGCCGGCTACTTCGGCGTGGCGCCGGGCACCAACACCAAGACGAACCCGAACTGCATGAAGTCGCTGGAACGCGACGTGATCTTCACCAACGTCGCCCTCACCGACGACGGCGACGTCTGGTGGGAAGGCATGACCGATACGCCGCCGGCGCACCTGATCGACTGGCAGGGCAAGGACTGGACGCCCGAATCCGCGCGCGGCGCCGACGGCAAGCTGCGCCCGGCAGCGCACCCCAACGCGCGCTTCACCGTGGCCGCCACCAACAACCCGGCGCTGGACCCCGAGTGGGACAACCCCGAGGGCGTGGCGATCGACGCCCTGATCTTCGGCGGGCGCCGCTCCACCACGGTGCCGCTGGCGACCGAGGCTCGCAACTGGACCGAGGGCGTCTACATGGCCGCCACCATGGGCAGCGAAACCACCGCGGCGATGGCCGGCGCCACCGGCGCGGTGCGGCGCGACCCCTTCGCGATGCTGCCCTTCACCGGCTACAACATGGCGCAGTACTTCCAGCATTGGCTGAACCTGGGCGCCAAGCTGCAAGCGCAAGGCGCGACGCTGCCGAAGATCTTCTGCGTCAACTGGTTCCGCAAGGGCGCCGACGGCAAGTTCGTCTGGCCCGGTTATGGCGAGAACATGCGCGTGCTGCTGTGGATGCTGGGCCGCGTCGACGGCGGCGCGGGCGGCCGCGACAACGTCTTCGGCTTCAGCCCGCGCTACGAAGATCTGGACTGGAGCGGCATCGACTTCTCGCGCGAGCAGTTCGCTGCCGTCACCGCCATCGACGCGGCCGATTGGCGGCACGAACTCGAGCTGCACGAAGAGCTGTTCCAGCGCCTGGCGCACGGCTTGCCGGCCGAACTGCCGGCCACGCGCGCACGCATCGCCGCCACGCTGGCCGGCTGAAGCTCATCCCGGCCGCAAGGCGCGGTGAAGCTGCAGCTGCTGTCCGATCTGCACCTGGAGTCGGAAGCCTTCGAACCGCGCCCGGCACCGGGCGCGGACGTGCTGGTGCTGGCCGGCGACATCGACTCCAGTTGGGCCGGTTTCGATCGTTTCGCCGGCTGGCCGGTGCCGGTGCTGTTCGTCGCCGGCAACCACGAATTCGACGGCCGCGAGCTGGACCATGCCTGGCCCGCCTTGCGCGAGCGCGTGCAGCGGCTGGGCTGGACGATGCTGGAATGCGACAGCGTGGTGCTCGGCGACCGCGGCGGCCAGCGGCTGCGTTTCGTCGGCAGCATCCGCTGGTGCGACTTCGACCTGTTCGGCGCGCAGCGGCAAGCCTCGGCGATGAGAGCGGCTGCTTACTTCATGCGCCTGATGCAGTCCACGCTGCACGCCCAGCCCTTCGACTCCAAGGCGGTGCGCGAGCTGTCGCTGCAGTGTCGCGACTGGCTGACGGCGGAACTGGCGCGGCCCGCCGACGGCCGCTGGGACAAGACGGTGGTCGTCACCCATTTCGCGCCAAGCCTGCGCAGTGCGGATGTGCGCTACGGCTGTCAGCCCAGTACCGCGAGCTTTTGCAACGCCGACGACGCGCTGCTGCCGCAGGCCGACCTGTGGCTGCACGGCCACCTGCATTGCCGCCACGACTATCTGGTGCCGCGCACCGGGCGGGCGCCGATGCGCGTCGTGTGCCAGGCGCGCGGGCTGGCCGACAAGGGTGAAGTCGACGGCTGCGACGACCTCGAGCTGATCGAGATCTGACGGCCAGGGTGGCCGATCACTCAGCGGCGGCGCGGTGCGCGGCCTGGACGGCCCGCCGGGGTTGCCGACGGCAACGGCTGCGTGACATCGGCCAGCAGCATCACGCTGCGCACCACGTCCTGCACCGCCTCGGCCAGGTCGGCAGGCGGCTCGAGCGTGTCGATCAGTTGCAGCAGCGCGTCGGCGTCGTCCAGATCGTCGGCGTCGAAGTGCAGGTACAGCAGCGCCAGCGGCTCGAGCAGTTGCGCGTCGTCGATGCCGCCGAGCGCTGGAAACTGCTCCAGCGCGGCGGCAAAGCCGGCCACCCAGGGCAGCACACATTCGGACACCGTGGCCGCGCCGTCCAGCTCGAAGATCCACGGGTCGAACCACTGCCGCTGCGCGATCGCGCGCTGCAGCGCGGCGTGGCGGCGCTGCAACAGCGTGCGGATGCGGCCGACATCGAAGCCGCTCGGTGCCGCGCGCCCTTCGACGTCGATGATCCAGCGTTGCCAGTCGCGCGCCTGCACCGGCTCGGGCTGCAGCAGCACGGCGCACAGGAAACCATCGATGGCGCTGACGTCCAGCGGCTGCAGCGGCGCCGGCACGCGGTCGAGTTGCTCCTGCAACTGGCGGATCTGCTGGTCCTCGTGCGCATGCGCGTCGGCGTCGTCGGGGGGTGGGGTGTTCATTGCGCCGATTCTCAGGCCGCAGCGCCGAGCGGCAGCGAACCGGCGATCGAGTTAGGGATGGCCTGCGGCGTGCCGCGCACCTACAGTGCCGCGCAGCTGCTGTCACACGAGCAATGGCTTGCGCGCAAGGCGCACCAGGTACCGCACAGGGTCGAAAACACGCGGGCCTGTACCGATCCCAACGACGTCCTCTTCCGGAGGACTTCCACAAGCCCGCCGGTCTCCGGCGGGCTTCTTTTCTTGCCACGCGCCGGTCTGCAGCGGGCTTCTTTTCTTGCCACGCGCCGGTCTGCAGCGGGCTTCTTTTCTTGCCAC
>CAYZGL010000245.1:3084-5805 GCA_964477985.1 uncultured Rubrivivax sp.
GCGCCGGTCAGCGGCGGGCTTTCCTTCTTTCCACGCGCCGGTCTGCGGCCGCAGGGCGCGCCCCTTGCGAGCGCCGCTAAACTGCCCCGATGAAGGAAGCACCGTACGCCTGGGTGGTGGTGTGGGCGGCGTTCGTCGCGCTGGCCATCATCTTCGGCGTGTCGTACTCCTTCGCCGCCTTCTTTGCGTCCTTCGCCGCCGAATTCGACGCGCAGCGCGCCGACGTCTCGCTCGTCTTCGGGCTCACCGGCGGCGTGTACTTCGTCTTCGGCGCCGGCGCCGGCATGCTGGCCGACCGCTTCGGCCCGCGCGTGGTGACCTGCGCCGGCATGCTGCTGATCGCCGCCGGGCTGCTGCTGTGCAGCCTCGCCGGCTCGCTGCCGATGGTCTATGCGGCCTACGGCGTGGGCGTCGGCCTGGGGATCGCGCTGGTGTACACGCCGGCCATCGCCTGCGTGCAGCCGTGGTTCACGCAGCGCCGCGGTCTGGCGGCCGGGCTGGCCAGCGCCGGCATCGGTGCCGGCACGGTGGCGCTGCCCTTGCTCGCCAGCGCCGCGATCGCCGTGCTGCAGTGGCGCGGGGCGATGCGCGCGCTGGCGCTGGTGGTGCTGGTGCTGGGGCTGGCCGCCACCTGGGCGCTGCGCCGCGCGCCAGCGGCCAGCGCCGCGCGCGGCGGCCAGATCCCGGGGCTGAGCCTGGGACAGGCGCTGCGCGACCGCCGCTACGGCTGGCTGTACCTGAGCATCGTGCTGGCCGCACCCAGCATGTTCATCCCCTTCGCCCACGTCTCGGCCGCGGCGCGCGACCTGGGCATCGACGCGGCGCGCGCGGTGGGGCTGGTCGGGCTGATCGGCATCGGCAGCCTGGTCGGGCGCTTCGCCATCGGCGCGCTGGCCGACCGGCTGGGGCGGACGCTGACGCTGCTGCTGATGCAGTTGTCGGCCGGGCTGTCGTTCCTGGCCTGGTACGGCGCCGCGAGTTATGTTGGCTTGAGCGCCTTCACGCTGTGGTTCGGCCTGAGCTACGGCGGCATCGTTTCGTTGTTGCCGCCGGTGGCGATGGACCTGTTCGGCGCACGCGCGGTGGCCGGCGTCATCGGCACGCTGTATACCGGCGCGGCGCTGGGCAACCTGTTCGGCCCGGTGCTGGCCGGCTGGGTGTTCGACCGCAGCGGCAGCTACGTGCCGGTGATGTGGGCCTGCATGGCGTTGTCGGCGCTGGCCGCGCTGGCTTCGGCGCGCTTGCTGGCCGCGCGCTCGAGCCCCTACTGAACCCGATGGGCACACCCCAGCACCGCAGGTGACAACCGCATGAAACTGAAGATGGCACCGAATTCGCTGTTCGCGGTGCTGCTGCGTTCGCCGTGGTGGGCCAGCCTGGGGTTGGCGGTGGCGCTGTCGCTGCTGCTGCGCGCGCTGCTGCCCGCCGACTATGCGGTGGCGGGCATGCTGGGCACCTTGCCCTTCGCGCTGATCGCCGCCATCGCCGCGTGGAAACAGCTGCGCGCGCCGAGCGCGGCGCAGGCGGCACGCACGCTGCAGCGGCTGCAGGCGATGAACTCGCGCGAACTTGCCGACGCGCTCGAAGCCGCGTTTCGCCGCCAGGGGCATGAGGTGCGGCGGCTGCAGCGCGGCGGCGCCGACCTGGAGCTGACGCGCAAGCAGCGGCGCAGCGTCGTCGCCTTCAAGCGCTGGAAGGCAGCGAGCGTCGGCATCGAGCCGCTGCGCGAACTGCAGGCGGCGCAGCGCGAACTCGGCGCCGACGCGGCGCTGGTCGTCGCCACCGGCGTCTTGAGCGACAAGGCCGCCGACTTCGTGCGCGAAGCCGGGCTGCAACTGGTCGGCGCCGACGAACTGGTGCGGCTGCTGCACGGCGCCGCCTGATTCTTCTTCCACCACCACGGAGCACACCCCATGGGCGCAGCCGAAGCCTTCACCCACAGCGCCGACGTCGGCCACTACATCGGCGGGCGCGTCGTGCCCGGCCGCAGCGGGCGCCAGCAGCCGGTCTACAACCCCGCCACCGGCCAGGTCGCACGCCAGCTGGCATTGGCCTCGGCGGCCGAGGTCGACACCGCGGTGGCCGCGGCGCGCAAGGCGCAGCCGGCCTGGGGCGACACGCCGCCGATCCGCCGCGCGCGCGTGCTCGATGCCTTCCTGCAACTGCTGAACCAGCATCGCGACGAGCTGGCCGCGATGATCACCGCCGAGCACGGCAAGGTCTTCAGCGATGCGCAGGGCGAGGTCACGCGCGGCATCGACATCGTCGAGTTCGCCTGTGGCGCGCCGCAGCTGCTCAAGGGCGACTACACCGACCAGGTCTCCACCGGCATCGACAACTGGACGCTGCGCCAGCCGCTGGGCGTGGTGGCCGGCATCACGCCGTTCAACTTCCCGTGCATGGTGCCGTGCTGGATGTTCCCGCTGGCGCTGGCCTGCGGCAACGCCTTCATCCTGAAGCCCAGCGAACGCGACCCCAGCGCAAGCCTGCTGATGGCCGAGCTGCTGAGCCGCGCCGGGCTGCCCGACGGCGTGTTCAACGTGCTGCAAGGCGACAAGCTGGCGGTGGACGCGCTGCTCGCGCACCCCGGCGTGCAGGCGCTGTCCTTCGTCGGCAGCACGCCGATCGCGCAGCACATCTACGAAGTCGGCGCGCGCCACGGCAAACGCGTGCAGGCGCTGGGCGGCGCCAAGAACCACATGGTGGTGATGCCCGACGCCG
>CAYZGL010000246.1:0-5780 GCA_964477985.1 uncultured Rubrivivax sp.
GGTGATCAAGACCGCCGCCGCCGAAAGCGCCGACAACAAGGCGCTGCTGTCGCAGTGGGCCGCCGCCTGGCGCGCGCGCGCGCTCGAGGCGCTGCAGCCGGTGGCCGCGATCGCGCTGGGCGACAAGGCGCCGGCCGCGCTGGACCGCGTCGCCGCCGCGCTGGACGCGCGCTTGAAGAAGGCCGGCCTGGCGCTGTGACGCGCCGGCTGCAAATCCAGCAAAGGACCCCAGCAGAGGAACCCACCCCATGTCCAACGTATTCATCGCGTTCCAGAAGAACGAGGACACGCGTTGCATCGTCAACGCCATCGTCGCCGACAACCCCGCCGCCATCGTCAACGAGCAGCCGGCGATGGTGAAGGTCGACGTGCCCAACCGGCTGGTGATCCGCAAGAGCAGCGTCGAGGAAGAAATGGGCCGCAGCTTCGACCTGCAGGAGCTGCACATCAACCTGATCACGCTGACCGGCCACATCGACGAGACCGACGACGAGTTCACCCTCAGCTGGGCTCATTGAACCACCCCCTGCGCGCTGCGCGCGCCCCCTCGAGGGGGCACCGCCGGCGGACCGGCAAAGCCGGATCCGCGGCGGTCGCTCGAAGCGCCGCATGCATGCATCGCGCTTCGTGCTTGGGCACGGCGGACAACTGAACGAAGGAGACCTGAAGCCATGGACATGAAAGCAAGCAAGAAGCTCGGCCTGAAGGAGCGCTACAACCTGCTGACGCGCGACCTGGCCTGGACGCCGACCTACCAGGCAATGAAGGACGTGTTCCCGTATACCGAGTACGAGGGCATCAAGATCCACGACTGGAACAAGTTCGAGGATCCGTTCCGCATGACGATGGACGCGTACTGGAAGTACCAGGCCGAGAAGGAGCGCAAGCTCTACGCGATCATCGACGCCTTCACGCAGAACAACGGCCACCTGGGCGTGACCGATGCGCGCTACATCAACACGCTCAAGCTGTTCCTGACCGGCGTCTCGCCACTCGAATACATGGCGCACCGCGGTTTTGCCCATGTCGGCCGCCAGTACCCCGGCGCCGGCCCGCGCGTGGCCTGCATGATGCAGAGCCTGGACGAAATCCGCCACGCGCAGACACAGATCCACAGCCTGTCCAACTACAACAAGCACTACAACGGCTTCCAGAACTGGCGCCACCAGCATGACCGCGTGTGGTACCTGTCGGTGCCCAAGTCGTTCTTCGATGATGCCGTCAGCGCCGGGCCGTTCGAGTTCATCGTCGCCATCGGCTTCGCGTTCGAATATGTGCTGACCAACCTGCTGTTCGTGCCCTTCATCTCGGGCGCGGCCTACAACGGCGACATGGGCGCGATGGCCTTCGGCTTTTCGGCGCAGTCCGACGAGGCGCGGCACATGACGCTGGGCCTGGAGATCATCAAGTTCATCCTCGAGCAGGACCCGGACAACCTTCCGATCGTGCAGCGCTGGATCGACAAGTGGTTCTGGCGCGGCTACCGCGTGCTCACGCTGGTGGCGATGATGATGGACTACATGCTGCCCAAGCGCGTGATGAGCTGGAAGGAGGCCTGGGAGATCTACGCCGAGGAAAACGGCGGCGCCCTCTTCGCCGACCTGGCGCGCTACGGCATCAAGGTGCCGCAGGGCTGGGTGCAGGCCTGCAAGGACAAGGACCACCTCAGCCACCAGGCCTGGAACGTGTTCTACAACTACGGCGCGGCCGCGCCCTTCCACACCTGGGCGCCGAGCGAGGACGACATGAAGTGGCTCGCGGCCAAGTACCCCGACAGCTTCGACCAGTACTACCGCCCGCTGTGGCAGCACTACGCGAAGGAGCAGGCTGCAGGCCGGCGCTTCTACAACGGCACGCTGCCGATGCTGTGCCAGGTGTGCCAGATCCCGATGTTCTTCACCGAGCCCGGCGACCCGACCAAGATCGCCTACCGCGAGAGCGACTACAAAGGCGACAAGTACCACTTCTGCTCGGACGGCTGCAAGAGCATCTTCGACCACGAGCCCGAGAAGTACATCCAGAGCTGGCTGCCGGTGCAGCAGATCTACCAGGGCAACTGCTTCGAGCCCGACGCCGACCCGAGCAAGCCCGACTTCAACCCGCTGGCCGAGGTGCTGCGCTGGTACAAGATGGACTGGGGCAAGGACAACCTGGACTACGCCGACAGCGAGGACAAGAAGAACTTCGAGCGCTGGCGTGAGCACGCCACCGGCAACTGAAGGCAACGCATCAACCCGGATCAAGCAGGAGTCAAGACCATGGCTGTCGCCGCCTCGAGCAAGTACGAGTTCGCCGCCAAGGACACGGTGGACAAGTTCCCCGCGCCGCTGCTGTTCATCGGCTGGGAGGACCACAAGATGTTCTGCGCGCCGTTTGCGGTGCCGCTGCCGCCGACGATGAAGTTCGCCGACATGTGCCACGGCGCCTTGCCCGGCATGTTCGGCGCGCACCCCGACTTCGCGCAGGTCGACTGGGCCAAGGCCGAATGGTTCAAGTCCGGCCAGCCCTGGCAGCCGGACATGGACAAGTCGCTGGCCGACAACGGCCTGCGCCACAAGGACGTGATCCGCTTTCGCACGCCGGGCCTGACCGGCCTGAGCGGCTCGGCGTTCTGAGTCGATCCGGGACGAGGCGATGAGCTACCAGCTCACCATCGAACCGCTGGGCTGCACGCTCGAGGTCGAGGAAGGCCAGACCATCCTCGACGCCGCGCTGCGCGCCGGCATCTACCTGCCGCACGCCTGCTGCCACGGCTTGTGCGCGACCTGCAAGACGCAGGTCAGCGACGGCGAGATCGAGCACGGCGAAGCCAGCAACTTCGCATTGATGGACTACGAGCGCGACGAAGGCCTGTGCCTGGCCTGCTGCGCCACGTTGCAGTCGGACGTGACGATCGAAGCCGAGATCGAAGAAGAGCCCGACGCGCGCAACCTGCCGGTGCGCGACTACGAGGGCACGGTCAGTCGCATCGAGGACCTGACGCCGACGATCAAGGGCGTGTGGATCACGCTCGACGAGCCGATGGACTTCCAGGCCGGGCAGTACATCGGGTTGCACATCCCGGGCGAGGCCGCGGCGCGTTCGTTCTCGATCGCCAGTGCCCCGTGCGAGGGCCGCGAGATCGAGCTGAACGTGCGCCTGGTGCCCGGCGGCAAGGGCACGACCTGGGTGCACCGGCAGCTGCAGGCCGGCGACCGGGTCCAGCTCGCCGGGCCTTACGGGCGCTTTTTCGTGCGCGAGAGCGCGCACCGCGACGACGGCCTGGCCTACCTGTTCCTGGCGGGAGGGTCGGGGCTGTCGAGCCCGCGCTCGATGATCCTGGAGCTGCTGCAGGCGGGGTGCGAGCGCCCGATCGTGCTGGTCAACGGCGCGCGCAGCGTGGACGAGCTGTACCACCACGAGCAATTCACCGAGCTGGCGCAGGCGCACCCGAACTTCAGCTACCTGCCGGCGATCTCCGGCGACGCGCCCGAGTGGGCCGGCGCCAAGGGCTTCGTGCACGAAGCCGCCAAGGCGCACTTCGGCAACGACTTCCGCGGCCACAAGGCCTACCTGTGCGGGCCGCCGCTGATGATCGACGCGTGCATCACCACGCTGATGCAAGGGCGCCTGTTCGAGCGCGACATCTACACCGAGAAGTTCATTTCGGCGGCCGACGCGCAGCAGGTGCGCAGCCCGCTGTTCAAGAAGATCTGACGAGGCCTGCACCGCCGTGGCCGCCTACACCATCACCATCGACGACACCGGCGAGAGCTATCGCTGCGTCGACACCCGCTCGGTGCTCGAAGGCATGGAAGCGCTGGGCAAGAAGGGCATCCCGGTGGGCTGCCGCAACGGCGGCTGCGGCGTGTGCAAGGTGCAGGTGCAAAGCGGCAGCTACAGCCAGCGCGTGATGAGCCGCGAGCACGTCAGCGAAGCCGACGAAGCGTCGGGCTGCGTGCTGTCGTGCCGCATCAAGCCCACCAGCGATCTGCGCCTGCGCGTGATCGGGAGCATGAAGAAGAACGTCTGCCGGACGGTTGAGCGGGCAGACGGTTCAGCGTTGACTCAACCCGCAGCTTAAGGAGACCTCCCCCATGGCAATGACAGGTGTTTTGCGCCCCGGCCACGCCCAGATCCGCGTGCTCGACCTGGAAGAATCGGTCAAGTGGTACACCGAGGTCATGGGCCTCGAGCCCATGGGTCGCGACAGCCAGGGCCGCGCCTACTTCAAGACCCGCGCCGAGCGCGACCACCACAGCGTGATCCTGCGCCAGTCCGACCGCGCCGGCCTGGACTTCTTCGGCTTCAAGGTGCTGGACCAGGCCACGCTCGATGCGCTGGACAAGAAGCTGCAGGCCTACGGCGTGAAGACCGAGCGCATGCCCGCCGGCGAGCTGCTGGAAACCGGCGAGCGCGTGCGCTTCAAGATCCCCACCGGCCACACCATCGAGCTGTACGCCCACAAGACCGACGTGGGCAGCGCTGCCGGCACCACCAACCCCGAGATGGACGTGATCGACCGGCCCGGCATCACGCCGATCCGGCTGGACCACTGCCTGATCTACGGCGATGAGCTGGACGCGGCGCGCGACCTGTTCATCGACGTGCTGGGCTTCACGCTGGTCGAGCGCGTCAAGCTCGAAGACGGCAAGACCGACCTGGCGGTGTGGCTGACCTGCAGCGCCAAGGCGCACGACATCGCCATCGTTCGGCACGGCGAGAAGGACAAGCTGCACCATGTGTCGTTCCAGCTCGGCAGCTGGGAGCAGGTGCTGCGCGCGGCCGACATCATGAGCAAGAACCGCGTGTCGATCGACATCGGCCCGACGCGCCACGGCATCACCAACGGCACCACGATCTACTTCTTCGAGCCTTCGGGCAACCGCCTGGAGACCTTCTGCGGCGGCTACGACCACTATCCCGACATGAAGCCGATCACCTGGACCTGGGACGAGGTCGGCGCCGGCATCTTCTATCACGACCGCAAGCTCAACGACGCCTTCCTGAGCGTGGTGACCTGATGGCTGCCGCATCGCTCGAGGCCAGCACGGCGCAGCGCGTGATCAGCGCTGCCGCCGCCACGGCAGCGGTGCAGGCCGCCGTGGCCAAGGCCGCTGAGCTGGGCATCCGCATCAACGCCGCGGTCACCGACGGCAGTGGCGTGCTGGCGGCCTTCCTGCGCATGCCCGGCGCCTTCGTGCCTTCGGTGGACATCGCGATCGACAAGGCCTACACGGCGGCCGGCTTCGGCTTTGCCACCTCGCAGTGGCCGCAGATCCTGGCCGACGACGAAGCGCTGCGGCTGGGCCTGCCGCAGCGCCCGCGCATCGTCGTCTTCGGCGGCGGGCTGCCGATGCGCGACGGCGGGCAGCTCATCGGCGGCATAGGCGTGTCCGGCGGCTCGGCCGAACAGGACGAGATCTGCGCGCGCGCTGGGCTGGCCGCCATCGGGCTGTAGCCGGCGCGGCCCGGATCCGAACAGCAAAGGCAGGGCCGCACGGCCCCGCCGAGGGAGCATCCATGAAAGAGTTCTTGAACTTCATCAACGGCGAATACGCCAAGAACACCAGCGGCAAGACCTTCGACAACCGCAACCCGGTCGACAACCGCCTGATCGGCAAGGTCTTTGAAGCCGGCAAGCCCGAGGTCGACGCCGCGGTGGCCGCGGCCAAGGCCGCGCTGAAAGGCGACTGGGGCCGGCTGGCGGTGACCGAACGCGTGAAGCTGCTCGACGCGGTGGCGCTCGAGATCAACCGCCGCTTCGACGACTTCCTGCAGGCCGAGATCGCCGACACCGG
>CAYZGL010000247.1:0-5744 GCA_964477985.1 uncultured Rubrivivax sp.
GCTGGGGCCGCATCATCCAGATCAGCTCGGTCAACGGCGAGAAGGGCCAGGCCGGGCAGACCAACTACTCGGCGGCCAAGGCCGGCATGCACGGCTTCACGATGGCGCTGGCGCAGGAGCTGGCAAACAAGGGCGTGACGGTCAACACCGTCAGCCCGGGCTACATCGGTACCGACATGGTGCGCGCGATCAAGCCCGAGGTGCTCGAGAAGATCGTCGCCGGCATTCCGGTCAAGCGGCTGGGTACGCCCGATGAGATCGGCTCGATCGTCGCCTGGCTGGCCGGCGACGATTCCGGTTTCACCACCGGCGCCGACTTCAGCTGCAACGGCGGGCTGCACATGGGATAGCGCGGATGCGCCATCCCTGCCTGCGGGCTGGGCGGCGGCGGTTGCGCTGCGCCGCCCCCTCGGGCAGGGGCTTCGGTCAGAAGGTCGAAGGCCGGCATTTGCCGGCCTTCGTACGAGTGCGGTTGCACGGTGCCGCGCCTATTCGACCCCGCCGAGGAAGAACTTGATCAGCCCCTTGGCGACGAAGCCCAGCATGCCGAAGCCCAGCGCCAGGAACAGCACGAAGGTGCCGAAGCGCCCGGCCTTCGATTCGCGCGCCAGCTGGAAGATGATGAACACCATGTACAGCATGAACGCGCCGACGCCGAAGGTCAGCCCGAACTGCGCGATCTGATCCTCGGTCAGCCCGAACATCAGCCGGTCTCCTCCAGGCCGGCGTGCGGCACCAGCGCGCGATAGGCGTGCCAGCTGGCATACGACAGCCAGGGCACGGCCACGATCAAGCCGAGCAGCAAGGTGCACATGCCCAGCAGCGTGATCGCCATCAGCAGCGCGCCCCACAGCGCCATCGGCGCGGGGTTGAGCAGCACCACGCGCCAGCTGGTCAGCACCGCGGCCAGCACGCCGATGCGCCGCTGCAGCATCAGCGGCATCGCCACCACGCTGGACGCGTACACCGGTGCGGCCAGCACCCCGCCCAGCGCCAGCCAGCCCTCGAACAGCCACGATCGCGGGTCGAGCACGACCACACGCAGGAAGTCCACCGGGCCGCGCACCGGGTGCGGTGCGAAGGCGGTGATCAGCGACGCCGAGGTCAACACCCAGCCGGTGCCGGCCGCGGCCAGCAGCAAGCCGAACAGCACCAGCCGATGGTCCCTGGGCTTCCACGCGGCCAGCGCGGTGTGCAGCGTGGCGCGCTGCCCGCGTTCGAGCGCGCGGCTGACCGCGTACAGGCCGGTGGCCGCCAGCGGGCCCAGCAGCAGGAAGCCGCTGAAGGCGCCGGCCAGCAGCCAGAACTGGCGGTGCGCCAGCCCCAGCAGCAGCAGGCCGAAGACGCTGACCGCCAGCCCGTGCAGCAAACCGGGCAGCGGCGCGCGCAGCAGGTCGCGCCAGCCATGCGCCAACCACAGGAACGGCTGATCCAGGCCGACCGTGGCCAGCTGGCAGCGGCGTGATTGCTCGAGCGCGGTTTCGGGAGTCATCGGTGCGGAGACGGTTGCGGCCACAGCGGATTGTGGCGGCTGGCGCGGCCAGCTCAGTCGGCCTGCCCGGGCTCATGCGCCGGACGCGGCGGCGCGATGCCGACGGCGGCCGGCGCCAGCGCGGCGCCGTGCGCGGGCAGCGGGGCCTGCGGCTCGCCTTGCAGCAGGTGCAGTGCCGTGCGCTGCAGCGTGCCGGCGCCGATGTCGGGCAGCGCCAGCGGCAGCGCCTGGTCCAGTTGGCGGTAACTGCTGCGCAGCGAACGCTCGTACAGCGGGTCGTAGTGCTCGCGCATCAGCGCGCCGAAGACCTCGGGCCATTGCCCGGCGCGCGCCTGCGCCTGCCAGGCCTTGACGCGTTCGCCCCCGCGCAGCTCGACCAGCGTGTCCAGCAAACGGCAAAAGCCCTCGGCGTCGCCGGCGAAATGGCCGTACTCCTGCAGCAGCAACTGCAGCCGCTGCGCCCACGGCAGCTCGACATGGATGCACTGGCCGTGCTCGCGCAACTGGGCGATCAGCGCCTCGGGCACGCGCAGCGCGCCGATGCGGCGGCTTTCGCCCTCGACGTAAACCGGGCGGGCCGCATCGAAGCCGCGCAGCGCCTGCCAGCACAAGGTGTCGAAGCGCTTCTGGCTGGGCTGCGCGTTGCCCGGCAGCGCGCCGAGCACCGAGCCGCGATGGCCGGCCAGCGCCTCCAGGTCCAGCGTCTGCGCGCCGGCGGCCGCCAGCGCCTGCAGCAGCCGCGTCTTGGCGCTGCCGGTGCGCCCGCACAGCACCTGGAAGCGCAAGCGCCGTGGTGCGCCGAGCAACTCGCCGCGCACCAGCGCGCGGAAGGCCTTGTAGCCGCCTTGCAGCTGGGCGGTGCGAAAGCCGATCTGCGACAGGAACCATGCCAGCGTGCCCGAGCGCTGGCCGCCGCGCCAGCAGTACACCAGCGGGCGCCAGTCGCGCGGCTGGCCGGCGACCCAGCGTTCGATGTGGCCGGCGATGTTGCGCGCGACGATGGCCGCACCCACCTTGCGCGCCTGCAGCGGCGAGACCTGCTTGTACAGCGTGCCGACGATGCGGCGCTGCTCGTCGTCGAGCACCGGCCAGTTCAGCGCGCCGGGCAGGTGGTCGTGCGCGAATTCGGCCGGTGAGCGCACGTCGATCACGGCATCGAAGCCGGCCTGCGCGGCGGTGGCCTGCGCCGCGTCGATGCGCACCAGGCTCACCGCGGCCTCACGCCGGCGCCACCGCGTCGAGCAGCTCGGATTCCACCTGCAACTGCGTGCGCGCGTGCTGCAGCGCCACGCCGTCGACCAGGAAGGTGTCTTCGACGCGCTCGCCCAGCGTGCTGATCTTGGCCAGATGCAGGTTGATGCGGTGCCGCGCCAGCACCCGCGCAATGGCATAGAGCAGCCCGACGCGGTCGCTGGTGCTGACGCTGAGCAGCCAGCGCTGCGCGCGTTCGTCGGGATTGAGCGTCACGCGCGGCGTCACCGGGAACGAGCGCACCCGGCGCGACACGCGGCCGCGCACCGGCTCGGGCAGCGGGCCGCTGGACGCCAGCGCGCGCGCCGCCTGCGACTGCACTTGTTCGATCAGCTCGCGCAGGCCGGCGGCCTCGCCGGCGTCGGCCAGTGCGCCGAGCACCTGGAAGGTGTCCAGCGCATAACCTGTGCGCGTGGTGTGGATCTTCGCGTCCTGGATGCTGAAGCCGGCGCTGTCGAAGTAGCCGCAGATGCGCGCGAACAGGTCGGGGCCGTCGGGCGAATACACCAGCACCTGAAGGCCATCGCCCACCGACGAGGCGCGCGCGCGCACGATCGGCGCGGCGCCGTCCAGCTGGCCGGCCAGCGCGGCCGCGTGCCATGCCAGGTCGGCCGCGTCGTGGCGCGCGAAGTAGCTCACGTCCAGCGTGCGCCACAGCGGCGGCTCGCCGCCGGGCGCGCCCGGCGGCCGCGCCAGCAGCTGCAGCGCCTCGTGCTTGCGCGTTTCGATCTCGGCGTCCAGGTTCGGCTTGGCCCCGCCCAGCGCGCGCAGCGTCAGCCGGTACAGGTCCTCGAGCAGCTTGGCTTTCCAGGCGTTCCACACCTTCGGGCTGGTGCCGCGGATGTCGGCCACGCTCAGCAGGTACAGCCCCGACAGGCGCTGCGGCGTGCCCACCAGCCGCGCGAACGACGCGATGACCTCGGCATCGCTCAGGTCCTCGGTCTGCGAGACGCGGCTCATCGTCAGGTGCTGCAGCACCAGGAACTCGATCAGCGCAGCGTGCTCGCGCGCGATGCCGTGGTCGCGGCAGAAGCGCCGCGCCTCGGCCGCACCCAGCACCGAATGGTCGCCGCCTCGGCCCTTGGCCACGTCGTGGAACAGCGCGGCCACGTACAGCAGCCAGGGCTCGTCCCACTGGCTGGCCAGCTGCGAGCAGAACGGATATTCATGCGCATGCTCGGGGATGAAGAAGCGGCGCATGTTGCGCACCACCATCAGGATGTGCTGGTCCACCGTGTAGACGTGGAACAGGTCGTGCTGCATGCGCCCGACGATGCGGCGGAACACCCACAGGTAGCGGCCCAGCACCGAGGTCTGGTTCAGCAGCCGCATCGCGTGCGTGATGCCCTGCGGCTGGCGCAGGATCTGCATGAACAGCGCGCGGTTGGCCGGGTCGCGGCGGAACTGCGCGTTCATCAGCGTGCGTGCGTTGTACAGCGCGCGCAGCGTGCGCGCCGAGAAGCCCTTGATGCCCGGCGTTTGCTGGTAGACGAGGAAGCTGCGCAAGATGGCGTGCGGCTTTTCGAGGTAAAGCCGATCGTGCGCGACTTCGAGCATGCCGCCGCGGTCGAAAAAGTCTTCGTCGACCGGGCGCATCGGCGAGTGCTCCAGCCCGCTCAAGCGCTCTTCGATGTTGAGCATCAGCACCTGGTTCAGCTGCGTCACCGCCTTGGCGGCCCAGTAGTAGCGGTGCATCAGCACCTCGGAGGCGCGGTGCGCCTTGCTCGAACGGTAGCCGATGCTCTCGGCCACGGCGGTCTGCAGGTCGAACACCAGGCGGTCCTCGCGGCGGGCGGCGATCAGGTGCAGCCGCGCGCGGATCAGCTTGAGCGTGCCTTCGTGCTTGCGCAGCCGGCTGACCTCGAAGGCCGTGGCCAGGCCGTTGGCGGCCAGTTCGCCCCAGCTGCGCCCGAACCCGGCCGCGCGCGCCACCCAGATCACCAGCTGCAGGTCGCGCAGCCCGCCGGGGCTTTCCTTGCAGTTGGGCTCCAGCGAGTAGGGCGTGTCCTCGTACTTCACGTGGCGCTGGCGCATCTCCAGCAGCTTGGCGCGCAGGAAGGCCCTGGCGTCCATCGCGGCATCGGCCGCCTCGCGGAAGGCCGTATACAGCGGTTTGCATCCGCACAGCAGGCGTGATTCGAGCAGCGCGGTCTGCACCGTGATGTCGCGCCGCGCCAGCTGCACGCATTCGTCGACGGTGCGCACCGACGAGCCGATCTCGATGCCGACGTCCCAGCAGGTGTGCACGAACCATTCGACCGCATCGTGCAGCGGGGTGTCTGCGGCGTCGGCGGCGTCGGCGGCGTCTGCGGCGTCGGCGGCGTCGGCGGCGCCGCGGCCGTTGCCCGGCGGCGCAGCCTGCGGCTCGGGCAACAGCACCAGCACGTCGACATCGGAGTAAGGGAACAGTTCGGCGCGCCCGTAGCCGCCCACCGCCACCAGCGCCGCCCCGTCGGGCATGCCGGCAGCGGCCCAGATCTCGGCCAGATGCTGGTCGACGTGGCGCGTCAGCGCCTTGGTCAGGTGCGATGCCGCGCGGCTGCTGGCGCGAGCGGCGCGGAAGTGTTCGAGCAGTGCTGCCTTGCCTTCGCGAAAGCGCGCGCGCCAAGCCGCCGTGGTGTCCGGCGCCCCCGGGCGGCACGGTTGCGGCGACACCAGGGGCTGCGGCTGTGCCGGCATGGCGGAACTCGCGGCGGCGAACTCAGCCGACGAAGGCGGGCGGGTTCGGGCTGCCGCTGGACAGCGTCAGCACCTCGTAGCCGGTGTCGGTGACCAGCACCGTGTGCTCCCATTGCGCCGACAGCGAGCGGTCCTTGGTGACGATGGTCCAGCCGTCGCCCAGCTCGCGGATCTCGCGCCGCCCGGCGTTGATCATCGGCTCGACCGTGAAGATCATGCCCGGGCGCAGTTCTTCCAGCGTGCCGGGGCGGCCGTAGTGCAGCACCTGCGGTTCCTCGTGGAACTTGCGGCCGATGCCGTGGCCGCAGAACTCGCGCACCAC
>CAYZGL010000248.1:0-5743 GCA_964477985.1 uncultured Rubrivivax sp.
CAGGTCGACCTGTGGGAAGTCAACGAAGCCTTCGCCGCGGTGACGATGGCGGCGATGGCCGACTACAAACTGCCGCACGAGATCGTCAACGTGCATGGCGGCGCCGTGGCGCTGGGGCACCCGATCGGCGCGTCCGGCGCGCGCATCGTCGTCACCTTGCTCGGCGCCTTGCGCCAGCGCGGCCTGAAGCGCGGTTTGGCGTCGTTGTGCATCGGCGGCGGCGAGGCGACCGCGCTGGCCGTGGAGATGCTTTGACCTGGCTGGACGCGGCGCTGCTGCAGCAGTTGCCGCTGTTCATGGCGGCGGTGCTGGTGCTCAACGCCACCCCGGGCGTGGATGTGCTGCTGACGGTGTCGCGCACCGCGCGCGGCGGTGCGCGCGCCGGTCTGACGGTTGCGCTGGGCATCACCGCCGGCTGCGCGGTGCACGCGCTGGCCGTGGCCTTCGGGCTGGCGGCGCTGCTGGCCTGGTCGGCCGCTGCCTTCACGGTACTCAAATGGGCCGGTGCGGCCTACCTGGTGTGGCTGGGTATCGGCATGCTGCGCGAGGCCTGGCGTGGCGCGGCGCCGCGGGCGGCTGCCGTGACGGCGGCGCCGGCCGTGTCGGCGCTGGCGGAGTTCAGGCGCGGCCTGCTGAGCAACCTGCTGAACCCGAAGGTGGCGCTCTTCATACTGGCCTTCCTGCCGCAGTTCGTGCCGGCGCAGCTGGGCGACAAGACGCCGGCGCTGTTGCTGCTGGGCGCGCTGTTCGTGCTGCAAAGCCTGCTGTTCCTGCTGCTGTTGGTGGCGCTGACCGCGCGGCTGGCGCGCACGCCGGCGCCGGTGGGCCTGGGCCGCTGCATGCAAGGCCTGGGTGGGCTGCTGTTCTTCGCGCTGGCCGCCCGCCTGGCCGGCGCCCGCCTTTCCCCGGCCTGAATCCCAAGGAACCCAAGGAACCCAAGGAGCGAACATGCTGTTGAGCGACGACCACCGCGCGGTGCAGGACGCCGTGCGCACCTATGTGCAGGAACGCATCGCGCCGCAGGCCGCGGCCTGGGACAAGAGCTGTCACTTCCCCAAGGCCGAGCTGCGCGGCCTGGCCGATCTGGGTTGCTACGGCGTGGCCGTGCCCGACGAGTTGGGTGGCGCCGGGCTGGACTACCTGGCGCTGGCCATCATCCTCGAGGAGATCGCCGCCGGCGACGGCGCCACCAGCACCGTGGTCAGCGTCAACAACTGCCCGGTGTGCTCGATCCTGATGGCCTTCGGCAACGCGGACCAGAAAGAGCGTTTCCTGAAACCGCTGGCGCGCGGCGACATGCTCGGTGCTTTCTGCCTGACCGAGCCGCACGTCGGCAGCGAAGCCGGCGGGCTGAAGACCACCGCAGTCAAGCACGGCGGCCACTATGTGCTGAACGGCGTCAAGCAGTTCATCACCAGCGGCAAGAACGGCGATGTCGCGATCGTGATGGCGGTCACCGACCGCGCCGCCGGCAAGAAGGGCATCAGCGCCTTCATCGTGCCGACGAACACGCCCGGCTACAGCGTGGCGCGCATCGAAGACAAGATGGGCCAGCACGCCAGCGACACCGCGCAGATCAACTTCGACGATTGCCGCGTGCCGGCCGAAAACCTGCTGGTCGACGAAGGCCTGGGGCTGAAGATCGCGCTGTCTGGGCTCGAGGGCGGACGCATCGGCATCGCCTCGCAAAGCGTGGGCATGGCGCGCGCCGCCTTCGAGGCGGCACTGGCCTACAGCAAGGAACGCCAGGCGTTCGGGCAACGCATCTACGAACACCAGGCGCTGCAGTTCAAGCTGGCCGAATGCGCGATGCAGATCGAAGCGGCGCGCCAGCTGATCCACCACGCCGCGAGCCTGAAGGATGCCGGCCAGCCCTGCCTGAAGGAAGCGGCGATGGCCAAACTCTTCGCCAGCGAGATGGCCGAACGCGTGTGCTCGGCGGCGATCCAGGTGTTCGGCGGCTACGGCTACGTCAGCGACTTTCCGGTCGAGCGCATCTACCGCGACGTGCGCGTGACGCAGATCTACGAAGGCACCTCCGAAGTGCAGAAGATCCTGATCGGCCGCGCGCTGGGGTAGGGGCGCCGTGCCCGTGGAAGCCCTGGTCGTGCTGCGCCGGCCGGCCGATGCGGCGCACCCGCCGGCGCTGCGCTGGCACATCGTCGGCGCGATGCCGCCGCGGCTGCTGCTGGTGCGCCTGCAAGCCGCCGAGTTGCCCACCGTGCAGGCCGATGCGGCGGTGGCGCACGTCGTCAGCGAACGTGCGCAGGCCGCAGCGTTGCGGCCGACGCCGCCGTTCGACGAGGCCGAGGCCTTGTTCGTCGCCGCCTTCGCCGCGGGCGCTGCCAAGTCCGGCCCGCGAGCAGGGCAGGGGCTGGACTGGGACAGCCCCGGTTTCACGCCGCCGGGCGGGCCGGCCCGGCGCTGACCCTTCGCCCGCGGTTCAGGCCGCGCCCATCGGCCACCAGCCGTGCCAGCCGTCGCTGAAGGCCGGCTCCCAGGCCGCGGTGTAGATGCGCTCGTCCATGCCGACGACGAAGGCGTCGAGCTTGTTGGCCGAGCGCGACACCGCGGTGATCGCCGCGCCCAGCGTCGCGCGCCCGCCATTCAGGCCCCACCAGCCATGCCAGCCGTCGCTGAAGGCCGGCTCCCACGCGGCGGTGTACAGGCCGCCGTCGGTGCCGGTGACGAAGACGTCGAGCTTGTTGGCCGCGCGCGAGACCGCGTGCAGCCGCGCGCCGGGGCGGCCGACGCCGCCGCGGATCTGCCACCAGCCATGCCAGCCGTCGGTGAACGCCGGCTCCCACGCCGCCGTCATCGTCTGCCCGCCGTTGGCGCAGGCGAAGATGTCCAGCTTGTTGGCGCTGCGCGATACCGCCGTGATCTCGGCCGCGGCCGGGAAGCGGGTGCTGCCGATGCGCCACCAGCCGTGCCAGCCGTCGGCGAAGCTGGGCTGCCATGCCGCGGTGTAGATGCTGCCGTCGGTGCCGACGACGAAGATGTCGAGCTTGTCGGCGCTGCGCACCGCCGCCGCCACCGTGGCGCCCGGCGCCGCCATGCCGCCGCGGATGTGCCACCAGCCGTGCCAGCCGTCGCTGAAGGCCGGCTCCCAGGCGGCCGACATCACGCGCCCGGCGCTGTCGGTGACGAACAGGTCGATCTTGTCGGCGCTGCGCGACACGGCGGTGACCTGCGCGCGCGCCGGCGCCGTGAGGTCGCCGATGCGCCACCAGCCCTGCCAGCCGGCCGAGTCGGGGCGCCAGGCGGCGGTGTAGACATGGCCGTCGGTGCCGACGACGAAGATGTCGAGCTTGTCGGTGCCGCGGCTGACAGCGCTCACCGGCGCGCCGGCGGCGGCCATGCCGCCGCGGATGTGCCAGAAGCCTTGCCACCAGGTGGGCATCGACGGCTGCCAGGCGGCCGACATCACGCGCCCGTCGCGGTCGGTGAAGAAGATGTCGAGCTTGTCGGCAGCGCGCGACACCGCGTGCACCGGCGCGCCCTGCGGCAGCTTCTCGCGGCTCAGCGCCCAGCCCAGGTGGCGCCGCGTCGACGCGCACATCGCCCAGTCGTTGGCGCGCATCAGGCAGGACACGCCGCCGCCCGGCGCGCAGCTGGCGCAGTTGCTGTTGGGCTCGTCGAACAGGCCGTGCGTGCTGCTGCACACGCAGTTGGCCGCGGCGTATTCGTCGGGGCACGAGAACAGGTGGCCGGTTTCGTGCGCGAACACGCGGTCGATGTTGTCCGGCCCCCAGCCGTCGTTGGCGTAGTCCATCACCAGCCGCGGCGCGCTGGCGTAGGCGAAGTGCCACAGCGGGTAACCCTTGACGAAAAAGGCGCAATAGGCCCAGCGCGTGCCCAGCCGGGTGCGCATCGCGTTCACGTAGTCGAGCACGCCCTGCCAGTTCTGCGTGTGGCCCAGCCGGCCCATCGCCGGGTTGCGCCAGCGCGACTCGTCGTCGTCGGCCGCGGCGTTGGTGGCGGTGTCGATGTCGACGTTGTGGATCTCGTAGTGCCAGCTCACGCCGGCCGCCGGCTCCTGGCTGCCCAGCCAGCTCAGCCCGGCCTGCACCTCGGCCACCACCTTGGTGCGCTCGGCCGCGCTGAAGCGCGTGGCCGCGCTCGGGCCGTTGACGATGATCAGCCCCACCCCGACCGACCCCCACAGCGTGGGCGCGCCGGCCGCCCTGGCGGCGCCGCGGCTGCGCGCACCGCGGCGCAGCGCGCTGGCCAGATCGGCCGCGCCGAGCGCATCGCGCGTCGGCGTGTCGTTGGGCAGCGGGGCGCAGCCGCGCTGCTCCCAGGGCTCGCCGTCGCGCGGGCGCTGCGCCTTGGCCTTGCGGTATCGGGCCGAGCCGCGCAGCGCGAAGGCGGCGACCCCCATCTGCTCGGTGGCGCTGAGCCGCGCGGGCGCGGCCGCGCGTGCGGCGGCAAAGGGCTGGCCGCCGATGTCCAGCGGCTGCGCGCGCCGGATCACCACCGCCGCGCCGTAGCGGTGCAGTACACCCTCGTCGATCGGCGCCGCGGGCGGCGGCGCGGCGGCCGCACCCGCGGCGCGCGCCGCACGTGCGCCGCGCGCCGGTTTCACGAACTCGAGCGATTCGAAGCGCAGGTCGATCTCGGACATGGTGCGGGCCTTTCGTCGGCAACGACAACTCGGTGCTGCGACTGTGGGCCGCCGCCGCTGGCGGCAGCCATCCCTACGCATAGGGGCGCGCGCACGGCCGGCCGGCATCGGCCCGCCCGCGCGCTTGCGCCAGCGCCCGGGCGGATGAGCGGCTGCGCGGCTGCGCAGCCTGCGGGTCTGGCCCGTCGCGCCGTGCACCGGCAGGCCCGGATAATGCCGGGCGCGATCGCGCGCCGCCCCACGCGGTGCTTGCCCAGGAGACGACATTGAGCCGCTTGCTTGCCCTGTCCCGCGCCATCGATCGCCTCAGCGAACGGGTCGGCAGCGCCGTCGCCTGGCTGGTGCTGGCGGCGGTGCTGATCAGCGCCGGCAACGCCGTGATGCGCAAGGCCTTCAGCCTGACGTCGAACGCCTTCCTAGAGATCCAGTGGTACCTGTTCGCGGCCGTGTTCCTGCTGGCTGCCGGCTACACGCTGCTGCGTCAGGAGCACGTGCGCATCGACGTCCTGCTCAGCCGCTTGCAGCGGCGCACGCAGGTCAAGGTCGAGATCTTCGGGCTGCTGGCTTTCCTGATGCCCTTCGTCGTCGTCGTGGTCTATCTGGTGTAGCCGCTGGTCAGCGGCGCCTGGGACAGCGGCGAGCGCTCGCCCAACGCCGGCGGCCTGATCCGCTGGCCGGTGTATGCGCTGGTGCCCGCGGGCTTCGTGCTGCTGGGGCTGCAGGGGGTGTCGGAAGTCATCAAGCGCCTGGCCTTCCTGCGCGGCCGGGCCGACGACCCCGGGCGGCGCCAGCAGGACAAGTCGGCCGAGCAGGAGCTGGCAGACGCCATACGCGAGCACAGCGGGCAGGGCGGGCAGCCGACCGGGGAGGTGCGGCCATGACCGCGTTCGTGCTCGCCAACATGGCGCCGATCATGTTCGGCGGCCTGGTGGTCTTTCTGCTGGTGGGCGTGCCGGTGGCCTTCTCGCTGGCGGCCTGCGGCTTGCTGTTCGGCTTCGTCGGCATCGAGCTGGGGGTGCCCGGCATGGCGCAGCTGATGCAGGCGCTGCCGCTGCGCATCTTCGGCATCATGCAGAACGACACGCTGCTGGCGATCCCGTTCTTCACCTTCATGGG
>CAYZGL010000249.1:0-5699 GCA_964477985.1 uncultured Rubrivivax sp.
CGCCTTGCCGCGGATCACCGCCACCTGGCGCGACAGGATCGCGGTGGGCACGAAGGCCAGGCTGATCTGGCGCATCTGCTCGCCGAAGCCCGGCATCGGCTTGTGCGCCACGGCCAGCGTGGCTTCGGGCGTGACGTCGCGCGGCGCCGGGCCGGTGCCGCCGGTGGTCAGCACCAGATCGCAGTGCTCGGTGTCGACCAGTTCGCACAGCGCGGCGCTGATCAGTGCCTGCTCGTCGGGCACGAGCCGCGCCACCCACTCGATCGGGTTGTGCAGCGCCTTGCCCAGCCACTGCTGCAGCGCCGGGATGCCCTGGTCGGCGTAGACGCCGCTGGCGGCGCGGTCGCTGGTGGAGACCAGGCCGATGCGTACCGGATCGAATGAACTCATGCGCGGCCTTGCGACAACCACGGGCGGATGAACTGGAACAACTCGCGCTGGCAACGCGGGTTGCGCTTGTCCGGTGGCAGCGCGGCCTCGCGGCGCGCCGCGCGCACCAGGCTGCGCAGCCGCTGCGCGTCGCAAGCGGCGTGCTCGTGCAGCCAGCGGGTCAGCGCGCCGTCGTCGGCCAGCAGCGCATCGCGCCAGCGTTCGGCCTCGTGCAGCGCCAGCGTGTCGCGCGCCGAGCCGAGCCGGGCCTGCGCCACCGCCTCGCGCAGCGGCGCGTCGTCATCCACCTCGCGCATCAACTTGCCCACGTATTGCAACTGGCGGCGCCGTCCTTCGTGGGTGCGGGTGCCGCGCAATTGCACCAGTGCGTCGAGCAGCCGCTCGGGCAGCGGCAGCTGCGCCAGCCGGGCATCGCTCAACTCCCCCAGCGCCGAGCCCAGCGCCTGCAGTTCGCTGGCCTGCTGCTTGCGCCGGGTCTTGCTGGGGTCGAGGTTGTCGCCCGTCGTTGCAGCGTCAGGCGGGCGGGAGCGGGGCATCGGGCGGCGAGGGTGTCTGGGAGCGGTCGTTATCATAGGTCCGACCTTCGATCCCGATCGCCCACACCACGATGTCGTCGTCCCGCGCCGAGCATGGCTTTTCGTATCCCCGTGAACAGTTCCAGCAGATCGTCGAGGATTGCCTCGCGCTTGCGCGCGAGGCCGGCGCCAGCGATGCCAGCGTCGAGGTTTCGGAAGGCGCCGGGCTTTCGGTATCGGTGCGCAAGGGCGAACTCGAGAACGTCGAGCGCAACCGCGACAAGTCGGTGGGCGTCAGCGTCTACCTGGGCCAGCGCCGCGGCAACGCCAGCAGTTCCGATTTCTCCGCCGCGGCGCTGCGCCAGGCGGTGCGCGCCGCCTACGACATCGCACGTTTCACCGCCGAGGATGCGGCCGCCGGGCTGCCCGACGCGCAGGACCTGGCCACGCCGGCGCAGGCGCAACGCGACCTGCAACTGTTCTTCCCGTGGAACATCGACGCCGAGCGCGCGGCCGAAGTGGCGCGCCGCTGCGAGGACGCAGCCATGGCCACCGACCGGCGCATCACCAACTCCGAAGGCGCCGCGGTGTCGGCACAGCAATCGCATTTCTGGGCCGGCAATACGCGCGGCTTTCGCGGCGGCTATGCCACCTCACGGCACTCGCTGTCGGTGTCACCGATCGCCGGCAAGGGAGCGGGCATGCAGCGCGACGCCTGGTACAGCTCGATGCGCGATGCCGCCGAACTCGCGTCGCCCGAGGCGGTGGGGCGCTATGCGGCCGAGCGCGCGTTGTCTCGGTTGAAGTCGCGCAAGATCGCCACCACCGAGGTGCCGGTGCTGTTCGAGGCGCCGATCGCCGCCGGGCTGCTGGGAGCGTACGTGCAGGCCACCAGCGGCGGCTCGTTGTACCGCAAAGCCAGCTTCCTGCTCGACAGCCTGGGCCGGCAAGTGCTGGCCGAGCACGTGGACATCGACGAGGATCCGCACCTGCTGCGCGGCAAGGGCAGCGCTCCCTTCGACGACGAAGGCGTGCGCACCACCGCGCGCAAGGTGGTCGAGCGCGGCGTGGTGTGCAGCTATTTCCTGTCGAGCTATTCGGCGCGCAAGCTCGGCATGCGCACCACCGGGCATGCCGGCGGGTCGCAGAACCTGCGCCTGCACAGCCTTCTCACGCAGCCGGGCGACGACCTGGAGGCGATGCTGCGCAAGCTGCAGCGCGGCCTGTTCGTCACCGAGCTGATGGGGCAGGGGGTCAACTACGTCACCGGCGACTATTCGCGCGGCGCCGCCGGCTTCTGGGTCGAGGACGGGCGCATCGCGTACCCGGTGCACGAGATCACCATCGCCGGCAACCTGAGGCAGATGTTCGAGGACATCGCCGCCATCGGTGCGGACGCCTACACCCAAGGCAGCAAGACCACGGGCTCGGTGCTGATCGCGCGCATGAAGCTGGCGGGCAGTTGAACCCTGCGGCGCGGCGCGGCGGCGGCGAGTTGAGCGGCCCGCGCGCGTGGGCATTTCCCTCGCGGTGGCTGCGGTCTTGGTCATCCGGGCGCGGCGCGATGCGGATCGGCGGCTGCGCCGCGCCGAGGCCATGTTCGACAACGCGGGGCGGGGGGCGGCAAGCCGCGAGTTGCGCCCGCGGCGTGTGCGTCAGCCCAGTTCGCGCGCGGCCTGGTACAACTTGGTGGAACGCGCGCCCGAGCGGCAGAACATCAGCATCGGCCGCGGCAGCTGCGCCGCCATGGCAGCGAAGGCGGCGATCTGCTCGGGCGTCTGGAAGGCGCCGCTGACCGGCAGGTGCCGATACTCGAGGCCGGCGGCCCGTGCCGCAGCTTCCAGCTGCGCGCTGGTCGGCTGCTCGGCGCCGCCCTCGAAGTCGGGACGGTTGTTGACGACGCTGCGAAAGCCGGCGCGCGCCGCCTCGGCCATCGCCTCGGGCTGCAGTTGCGGGCACACGCAGACCTGTGCATCGATGAGCTGGACGGGTAGGGAGGTGTCCATGGGCGATTCCTGCTTCGTCACGCCTTCGACAGTGCCTGCTTGACTGCGGCCGATACGGCGGCCATGTCGGCCTTGCCGGCCAGCTGTGCCTTGGCTGCGCCCATCACCTTGCCCATGTCGCCGGGGCCGCTGGCGCCGGCGGCAGCGACGATGGCCGCCACGGCCGCAGCGACTTCGCCGGCGCTCAGGCGCTGCGGCAGGTAGCCTTGCAGCACGCCGATCTCGGCGTTCTCCTTGGCCGCAAGATCGGGCCTGCCGCCTTGTTCGAATGCGCTCACCGAGTCGCGGCGCTGCTTGATCAGCTTGTCGACCAGGCCGATGACCGCTGCGTCGTCGAGCTCGATGCGCTCGTCGACCTCGCGTTGTTTGCACGCTGCCAGCAGCATGCGGATGGTGCCCAGGCGCTCGGCGTCCTTGGCGCGCATCGCGGCCTTCATGTCTTCGGTGATGCGTTCTTTCAGGCTCATGCGGCGCCTTTCGAGAAACGAACAAGCCCGCAGTGGCGGCCTGCGGGCTCGGGCAGCGGCGGGCTTTGCGCCGCCTAGAACAGCTTCTTCGGAAGCTGCATGCTGCGCACGCGCTTGTAGTGGCGCTTGACTGCAGCGGCCTTCTTGCGCTTGCGCTCCGAAGTGGGCTTCTCGTAGAACTCGCGCGCACGCAATTCGGTCAGCAGGCCGATCTTCTCGATCGTGCGCTTGAAGCGGCGCAGCGCGACGTCGAACGGTTCGTTCTCTTTGACTCGAATCGTGGTCATGAATCCTCGAAGCTCTTGCGGGGGTCTTGCGGAATCTTCAGGCATGAGCGGCGTTGACAACGCACACCCACTCCGCCCGGAAAGCCTGCGATTCTAGCCTGATCTTCAACCCGCGACAAAGGCTGACGTCGGGCGGCTGGCCAACGACTGTGCGCACGCGGCCGCACTGGCCCAGGCCCACTGGAAGTTGTAGCCGCCCAGCCAGCCGGTGACGTCGACCACTTCGCCGATGAAATAGAGGCCCGGCACGCGCCGGCTTTGCAGGTTGCGGCCATCCAGCTCGCGGGTGTCGATGCCGCCGCGTGTGACCTCGGCCTTGCGCCAGCCCGCCGTGCCGGTGGGCGCGAGCCGCCAGGCGTGCAACTGCTGTGCGAGCCTGTCCAGATCGCGATCTCGCACCTGCGGCATGGGCGTGGCCGCATCCAGGCCCGACACCTGCAGCCATCGATCGGCAAGCCGCTGCGGCACGAGCCGCGCGAGCTGGTTGCCGAGCTGCCGATGCGATGCAGCCTTGGCCGCGCGCAGGGCAGGGGCCAGGCTGGCGGCCGGGCTCGAGTCGATGTGCAGGGGCTGGCCCTCGCGCCAGTAGGTGGAGGCTTGCAGCACCGCCGGGCCGCTGAGACCGCGGTGAGTGAACAGCAGATCCTCGACGAAGCGCTGCCTTGACTTGCCCGTTCCAGCCTCGATGGCCACCTCGAGCGACACGCCGGCCAGCGCTGCGAAGGGCGCCCAGTCGTTCGGGTCGAACACCAGCGGTACCAGTGCCGGGCGGGGTTCGATCACGCGATGGCCGAATTGCCGCGCCAAGCGGTGCCCGAAATCGGTGGCGCCGAGCTTCGGGAACGAAAGCCCGCCGGTCGCGACCACCAGTTGCGCGGACCCGACCAGCCCGCGCGGCGTGTGGACCTCGAAACCACCGTCCACGGTGCAAACCGACAGTACCGGACACGGCTGCCAGCGCTGCACCCCGCCGGCGCCGCACTCGGCCACAAGCATGGCAATGATGCGTTCGGCCGAATCGTTGGAGAACAGTTGCCCGCGGTGCTTCTCGTGAAAACCGATGCCGTGGCGGTGCACCAGCGCGATGAAGTCGCGCGGCGCGAAGCGTGCCAGTGCCGCGCGGCAGAAGTCCGGGTTCTCCGATACGAAGCGGCTGGCGTCGCAATCGGCGTTGGTGAAGTTGCAGCGCCCGCCGCCGGAGATGCGGATCTTCTGCGCCACCTTGTCCGCATGATCGAGCAGCAGAACGCGCAGCCCCCTTTGCCCGGCGATGCCGGCGCAGAACAACCCTGCTGCGCCGGCGCCCAGCACGATGACGTCAAACTCATGCATGAGTCGGCATTGTCCGTGGCGCCGGCCGCAGGCTGCCGCCTACCATCGCGGGCCGGCACTGCGGGCGTGCGCGGTGCAAAGTTGATCCAGGCCATGGCAAGAACCAAATCCGCAAACCACGATCCATTGCTGAGCGCCGTTGTGGCCATGCCTCATGCCGCCGTTGCAGGCACCCCATGTCGAACCCACCACAGCTGAACGAATCCGATCGCGGCGCGTTGCGGCCGCCCGAGCTGGCGCCGCTGCTTGCCGGCACGCTCGATGCGTGGCTGTCACGCCAGGGCGCGCTGCTGTCCATCAAGGAAGCCGCCAGCGGGCGCTATGCCCACGTGAACGACGCGATGGCAAGCTTCCTGGGGCAACCGGCCGCGAGCATCCTGGGGCGCAGCGATGCCGACCTGGTCGATGCGGCGCTGGCCGTCAACTGGCGCGCCGCCGACCAGACCGCACTGGCCCACGCCCAGCCGATGAGCAGTGAGCAGCGCTTCGAGTGGGCCGGCGCAAGGCACGACTTCAACGTGCTGCGGCTGACGCTGGCCGACGCCGGCGGGCAGCGTTGGCTGTGCAGCATCTGGACCGACCAGAGCGCGCCGCGCCAGAAGGAGGCGCAGCTTCGTGCGGCGCTCGAGCAGCTCGAGCAGCAGCAGCGCGCCAACGAAGCGTTGCGCCTGGAACTGGCGGACCAGAGCCTGCGCGACACCG
>CAYZGL010000250.1:0-5641 GCA_964477985.1 uncultured Rubrivivax sp.
AGGCCTTGAGGTTGACGCTGGTGCGCCGCTCCTCGTCCATGATGCCCAGCTTGACCGTGGCCTTGGGCAGCCCGAGCAGCTGTTCGACGCGGCCGAACAGCTCGGCGGCAAAGGCGACTTCGGCCGGCCCGTGCATCTTCGGCTTGACGATGTAGACCGAGCCCAGCCGCGAGTTGCGCACGCCGCCTTCGGCCTTGCCCTGCAGGTCGTGCAGCGCGATGGTGGTGGTGACCACGGCGTCGAGGATGCCTTCGGGGATCTCGCGGCCGTCCTCGCCCCACAGCACCGCCGGGTTGGTCATCAGGTGGCCGACGTTGCGCACGAACAGCAGCGCGCGCCCGTGCAGCACCACCTCTTCGCCTTTGAGGCCGGTGTAGCGGCGGTCGGGGTTCAGGCCGCGGGTGAAGGTCTTGCCGCCCTTGGCGACTTCCTCGGTCAGCGTGCCGCGCAGGATGCCCAGCCAGTTGCCGTAGGCCTGCACCTTGTCGGCGGCGTCGACCACGGCCACCGAATCTTCCAGGTCCATGATGGTCGACAGCGCGGCTTCGAGCACCAGGTCGCACACGCCGGCGGCGTCGTCCTTGCCGATGGCCGAGTCGCGGTCGATGCGGATGTCCAGGTGCAGCCCGTGGTGCTGCAGCAGCACCGACGACGGCGCCGCGGCCTCACCTTGAAAGCCGACGAACTGCGCCGGCTGCTTCAGGCCCACGCTGTGCCCGTCCTTCAGTTGCACCTGCAGCTGGCCGGCCTCGACGCGGTAGGCGCTGGCGTCCAGATGCGAGCCGCCTTTCAGCGGCGCGCAGCGGTCGAGCACATGGCGCGCGTATTCGATGACCTTGGCGCCGCGCACCGGGTTGTAGCCGCCGCCGCGCTCGGCGCCGCCGTCCTCGGCGATGGCGTCGGTGCCGTACAGCGCGTCGTACAGCGAGCCCCAGCGCGCGTTGGCCGCGTTCAGCGCATAGCGCGCGTTGGTGATCGGCACCACCAGCTGCGGCCCGGCCTGGCGCGCCAGTTCGGCGTCGACGTTCTTCGCCGTGGCGCGCACGCGCTCGGGCACCGGCACCAGATAACCGATCTTCTCGAGGAACTTGCGGTACTTGGCGCGCGCCCGGATCGGCCCCGGGTTGGCCTGGTGCCAGGCGTCGATCTCGGCTTGCAGCCTGTCGCGCTCGGCGAGCAGCGCGGCGTTCTTCGGCGCCAGTTCGTGCACGATGGCGTCGAAGCCCTGCCAGAAGGCGGCGGGGT
This sequence comes from uncultured Rubrivivax sp., assembly GCA_964477985.1. Classification (GTDB taxonomy): domain Bacteria; phylum Pseudomonadota; class Gammaproteobacteria; order Burkholderiales; family Burkholderiaceae_C; genus Rubrivivax. Next base: position 1,246 of record CAYZGL010000250.1, read on the forward strand.
CGACGCCGGTGCCGGGCAGCACTTGGTGTTCGATGAAGCGGTGCAGCTCGGTGGCCACTTGCAACTGGTGGACTTGGGTGCGCTCGGTCATGGCGTGCTTTGTCTCGCTGGGTTGGGAAAGTGGTCGAGCACCGCGCGCAGGTTGCTTGCGGTGTAGGCGGGTTGGGTATCCAGTTGCTCGGCCGGCGCGCCGGCGCGGTTGATCCACAGCGTGGTGTAGCCGAAGCAGGCCGCGCCGATCGCGTCCCAGGCGTTGCCCGAAACGAACAGGATGTCGCGCGCCGGCAACTGCAGCGCGGTCGTACCCAGCGCGTAGGCGGCCGGGTCGGTCTTGTAGCGGCGCGCGGCCTGCACGCTGAGCAGCGGGGCCAGCAGGCCGTCGAGGCCGGCGCTCTTGAGCGCCACCTCGAGCATCGGCGGGTCGCCGTTGCTCAGCACCCCGGCGGCCACGCCGCGCGACTTCAGCGCCTGCAGCACCGGCTTGACTTCCGGGAAGCAGCTCAGGTGGTGGTACTGGTTCATCAGCCGCTCTTCGGCGGCCGCGTGCAGGGTCAAGCCCAGGGCCTGCACCGCATGCCGCAGCGCGGCGCGGGTCAGCTCCCAGAACGGGCGATAGTGTTCGTCCGGCGCGGCGCTCATCGACACCAGCCGGGTGTATTCGATCTGCTTGTCGCGCCACGCTTGCGCCAGCGCCGCGCCGTGCCCGGCAAAAAGCTGCTCGGCCAGCGCGGCCACGCTGTAGACGTCGAACAGCGTGCCGTAGGCGTCGAACAGCAGCGCGCGCACGGGGCGCGGGCGCGATGACGGGGTGGGCGTCGCCATGGCGCGAATCTATGCCGAAGCCTGGCCACGATTGCGTACCGCCAGGGTCTTGCATCTGTGACTGCGATGAGGCCATTCACGCGCCATGCCGGCGCAGCGCTGCCGAACATGCATGGGATGCGCCGCCGGCAGCGCCGGTTGATTTGTGATCACGGCAGCGCTAATCTGCCGAAATGCCTCGACTAAAGCAAATCGAATCGTTCGTAGCCGTCGCGCAAAAGGGCAGCCTGACGGCAGCGGCCCACGCCGAGGGCGTGGCGCCCGCGGTGATCGGCCGGCGCATCGACGCGCTCGAGGGGCGGCTGGGCGTGAAGCTGCTGGTGCGCACCACGCGGCGCATCTCGCTGACCCACGAGGGCAGCGCTTTCCTCGAGGATTGTCAGCGCTTGCTCGCGGACCTGGCCAACGCCGAAGCCAGCGTCACCGCCGGCGGCGTCAAGGCCAGCGGCCATTTGCGCATCACCGCGCCGGCCGGCTTCGGGCGCCGCCACGTCGCGCCGCTGGTGCCGGCCTTTTTGCAGCAGCACGGCGAGGTCAGCGTGTCGCTGAACCTCAGCGACCGCGTGGTCGACATCGTCAACGAGGGTGTGGACTGTGCGGTGCGTGTCGGCGACCTGCCCGATTCGAGCCTGGTCAGCGTGCGTCTGGCCGACAACCGGCGGCTGTGCGTGGCCACGCCCGAGTACTTGAAGCGCGCCGGCACCCCGGCGCACCCGGCGGAGCTGCTGCGCCACGAATGCCTGACGCTGTCGTCCGACGCCAGCCAGACACGCGGCTGGGCTTTCGTGGTCGACGGCGAGCTGACGCACCTGCGCCCGCGCGGCCGCGTCGACTGCAGCGACGGGCAGGTGCTGCACGACTGGTGCGTGCAAGGCATGGGCATCGCCTGGCGCAGTACCTGGGAAGTCGAGCGCGAGGTCGCCGAAGGCCGGCTGGTGGCCCTGCTCGAGGGCTTCGCCGCGCCGCCCAACGGCATCTATGCGGTGTTCCCGCAGCGCAAGCATTTGCCGCTGCGCGTGCGGCTGTGGATCGACTTTCTCAAGCACCACTACGGCGACGCCGCGTACTGGCGCGGCTGACAAGGCCGCGCCGCGCGGCGGCAACGCCTCGGGTTCAGCCCTTGGCGTCGGCCTCGCACTTCTTGATGAAACTGGCCTTGGCCGCGCCGGCCAGCGGCTTGCCGTCCTTGCTCACGGCCTTGGCTTCGCAGCTGCCGGCAGCGCCGGCGCCGGCTTCGCATTTCTTGATGAAGCTGGTCTTGGCCGCGCCGGCCAGCGGCTTGCCGTCCTTGCTCACGGCCTTGCTTTCGCAGTCGGAGGCGTGGGCGCCCACGGCCGCAAAGGCGGCCAGCAGCGCGATGGTCAGTGTCTTCTTCATTCGGGGATCCTCTTCGGTTGGGTTGGGCAGGCGGGTGGCGGCGGCGCCGCCGCGCATGACGGCAGATCGGGCAAGCACCAGCTGCGAAGCAACCAGCTGAAGTACCCGGCACCGCCCGACGTCAAGCAACGCAGCAGCGGCGGCGCGTGTTGACACGCCGTCACAGAATGCGCCGCGGATGCGCCAGCGCCTCGTGCGCCGCATGCAGCCGGCGCACCAGCACGCGGATGAACGCGGCATCGAACAGCCGCTGCGTGCCCAGGCTCAGCTGCTGCAGCAACTGCGGCGTGAAGGAAAGGGTGGTCGCGGGTTCGGACACGACGACGTCGGCACTGTGCATGCGCAAGTCGGCGCTGGGCGCCAGATAGGCCATCTCGCCCACCGAGGTGCCGGCGCCGAGCTGGGCCACGCGCTGGCCATCGCGGTAAACGTCGACCTGGCCGGCCGCGATGATGTGAAAGCGGTTGCCCTGCGTGCCGCGCTTGATCAGCGCGTGGCCGAAGGGGCAGCGCCGCCACTGCGCGCGGTGCACCACCTCCCACAGCTCGACATCGCCGAAGCCGCTGAAGAACTCCAGCGAACGCAGCAGCCCGAAGCGCTCGGAATCGCGCACGCCGTGCAGCGCGCCGCGCGGCACCTCGCCGTCGGCGATCAGCGCGGCCAGCTCCTGCGCGAAGCTGTCCCAGTCGGCGTGGCGGTCGCCGGGGCGCTTGCTCAGGGCGCGCGCGATCGTGGCCTGCAGCCGCGGCGACACGCCGTCGCGCAGCGTGGCCAGCGCCGGCGGCTCGGCGTGATAGATCTGGTGCATCAGCGCGGGCTGTTGCGCGGCCTCGAACGGCGGCCGCCCGGCGATCAGGTGGTACAGCACGCCGGCCAGCGCGTAGATGTCGGCGCGCGCATCCAGCGCATCGCCGTCGAGCTGCTCGGGCGGCATGTAGGCCAGCGAGCCGACACGGAACACCTGGGTGCGATCGGAGCGCAGGTTCATCACGCTGCCGAAGTCGGTGATCTTCACGTCCACCACCTGCTCGTGGCGCAGCGTGGCCAGGATGTTGGCCGGCTTGACGTCGCGGTGGATCAGCCCTTGTTTGTAGACGTAGCCCAGCGCCATCGCGCACTTGAAGCCGATCTCGACCACCTGCTCCAGCGACAGCAGCGCATCGGCGCGGCAAAAGCGCCGCAGGGTCACGCCGTCGACGTATTCCATCACCAGGTAGGGCGATTCGCCGTCGTCGACCGCGTCGTAGATCTGCACCACGTTCGGGTGCTGCAAGCGCCCCACCAGCGCCGCTTCGGCGGCGAAGAAGTGCTGCTGGTAGTGGGCCTCGTGCGTGTCCGCCGCCAACGCGGGGCGCACGCGCTTGATCGCCACGTCGCGCTGCTGGAAGCCGTCGTGGGCGAGGAAGACCTCGCTGGTGGCGCCCTCGCCCAGGCGCGCGCGCACCGCGTATTTGCCGATCTGCGCGGGCAGGGCCGGCGCGATGTCGGCGGCGGCGATCGTGGTGGGCTGGTTCATCGGCGGCAAGCGGCGCAAGGCGCGCCAAACGCGCATGGTGCGGCCGATCGCGCTGCCGCCCGCGCGGCAGCCCCGCGGCAAAGCGGCCTTCTGTCACGGATCGCGCCGCTGCCGGGCCGCGGCAGGCCGGCCCTGCAGGGCCCTCTAGAATCGAACGATGATCCAAGCCAAGCAGGAGCTGCTGCGCTCGCTTTCGGCAGTGCTCGCGCAGATGGCTCCCGGCGCGGCGCCGCCCAGCGCTTTCGAGTCCCCCAAGCTGGCCGCCCATGGCGATCTGGCCATCACCGCGGCGATGCCGCTGGCACGCACGCTCAAACGCAAGCCGCGTGACATCGCCGAAGCCATGGCCGAACGGCTGCGCGCGCAGCCGGCGGTGCGACGCTGGGTGCAGGCCATCGAGATCGCCGGACCGGGTTTCATCAACCTGCGCCTGACGCCCGCGGCGCGCCAGGCGGTGGTGGCCGAAGTGCTGCGCGACGGCGCGGCTTTCGGCCACCGCAGCGCGCGCGAAGAACGCGTGCTGGTCGAGTTCGTATCCGCCAACCCCACCGGGCCGCTGCACGTGGGCCACGCGCGCCAGGCGGCACTGGGCGACTGCATCTGCAACCTGTTCGCCGCGCAAGGCTGGCAGGTCGCGCGCGAGTTCTATTACAACGACGCCGGCGTGCAGATCGCCAACCT
>CAYZGL010000251.1:0-5562 GCA_964477985.1 uncultured Rubrivivax sp.
TCGCGATGCTGATCGACGCCAACGTGTCGAAGCTGCCGCCTTTCCTCACCGCCAACGCCGGGCTGAACAGCGGCTTCATGATCGCCCACGTCACCGCCGCCGCGCTGGCCAGCGAGAACAAGTCGCTGGCGCACCCGGCCAGCGTCGACAGCCTGCCCACCAGCGCCAACCAGGAAGACCACGTGTCGATGGCCACCTTCGCCGCGCGCCGGCTGCAGCCGATGATCGCCAACGTGGCGCACATCCTGGGCATCGAGCTGATGGCAGCCGCCGAGGGCATCGAGTTCCTGCGGCCGTTGCAAAGCAGCCAGCCGTTGGAAGCGGCGCACAAGCTGTTGCGCGAGCGCGTGCCTCGCTTCGAGGTCGACCGCACCATGGCGCCCGACATCGAGCGCGCCAGTGCGCTGGTGCATGCCGGCACACTGGCCAAGGCCTTCAGGGCGATTCCCGGATTGCCGGCGCTGTGGATTGCGGTTTGAATTCGCGCTTCGCCGTCATTCCACCACCTTGCCCGAAGGAACCCGCATGAACCGCCTTGCCCTCGCCGCTGCCGCCGCCCTGGCCTTGATGGGCAGCGCCCATGCTCAGGAAACGAAACCAGTGAGCGTGGCCATCGCCATCTCGGGCTGGACCGGCTTCGCGCCGCTCACGCTCGCCAAGGAAGCCGGCATCTTCAAGAAGAATGGCCTGGACGTGACGATCAAGAAGATCCCGCAGAAGGACCGCCACCTGGCCATCGCCAGCGGCGACGTGCAGTGCGCGGCGACCACGGTGGAGACCTGGGTGGCGTGGAACGCGGCCGGCGTGGCGACCACGCAGATCTTCCAGCTCGACAAAAGCTTCGGCGCCGACGGCATGGTGGTCAAACCCAACATCGCCAAGATCGCCGACCTGAAGGGCAAGACCGTGGCCGCCAGCGCGCCGGGCACCGCACCGTACTTCACCTTGGCCTGGATGCTGAAGAAAAACGGCCTGTCGGTGAAGGACGTGAAGGTGGTCAACCTCGAGCCGCAGGCCGCCGCCAGCGCGATGATTGCCGGCAACCAGGACATCGACGCGGCGATGACCTACGAGCCCTACCTGGGCGCGGTGCGCGCCAAGCCCGAGGCCGGCAAGATCATCGCCACCACGCTGGACTACCCGATGATCATGGACACCTTCGGCTGCACGACGAAGTTCCTGGCCGACAACCCGAAGGCCGCGCAGGCGCTGGCCGACAGCTACTTCCAGGCGCTCGAGATGATCAAGGCCGATCCGGCCAAGGCCTTCGCCATCATGGGCGCCGACGTCAAGCAAAGCGCCGAACAATTCGAGGCCAGCCAGAAGCACCTGCGCTGGCAGGACCGGTCAGCCAACCAGAAGTTCTTCGCCGGCGAGCATGCTGCGTTCAGCAAGGAAGCGGCCGAGGTGCTGCTCGAGGCCGGCATCATCAAGCAGCTGCCCGACATGAGCAAGCTGGCCGACCCGCGCTTCGTCCAATGAGTTCGGCCGCGCCCGGAGCCGCGGCATGAAGCCGCTGACCGCGGTGAGCCCGCTCGCGCGCACGGCGCTGGGCATCGCTTTTTTCGTGCTCTTCGTCGCGCTGTGGTCGCTCGCCACCTTCGGCGGCTTCGTGCAGAAGACCTTCCTCGCCGACCCGTGGACCATGCTGATGAGCGGCTGGACGCTGCTGGCCGAACACGGCTTCGCCCACGACATCGGCATGACGGTGTTCCGCGTGGTCGGCGGCTTCGCCATCGCCGCGCTCATCGCCGTGCCGCTGGGCGTGGCGATGGGCGCGTACAAGCCGGTGGAGGCCTTCTTCGAGCCCTTCGTCAGCTTCTCGCGCTACTTGCCGGCCAGCGCCTTCATCCCGCTGCTGATCCTGTGGGCTGGCATCGGCGAGACGCAAAAACTCGCGGTGATCTTCATCGGCGCCTTCTTCAGCCTGGTGCTGATGATCAGCGTCACGGTAGGCAACACGCGGCGCGACCTGGTCGAAGCCGCCTACACGCTGGGCGTGGGCGACCGCTCGCTGATCCGCCGCGTGCTGATTCCCGGTGCCGCGCCCGAGATCGCCGAGCACCTGCGCATGATCCTGGGCTGGGCCTGGACCTACGTCATCGTCGCCGAGCTGATCGGTGCATCGAGTGGCATCGGCCACATGATCACCGACAGCCAGGCGCTGCTGGCCACCGACCAGATCATCTTCGGCATCATCGTCATCGGCCTGATCGGGCTGGCCAGCGACCTGCTGTTCAAGTGGGCCAACCGCCGGCTGTATCCGTGGGCGCAACTCGGTCGTTGAGGGGGCGTTGAGCATGGCGGGCATCCTCTCGATCCGCGGCGTCGAGCGCCGCTTCGATACCACCTTGGCGCTGCAGGCGACCAACCTGGACGTCGCCGAGAACGACTTCATCACCATCCTCGGCCCCAGCGGTTGCGGCAAGAGCACGCTGCTGCGCATCGTCGCCGGGCTGGACACGCCCACCGCCGGCGAGGTGCAGCTCGATGGCCGGCGCATCGCCGGCCCCGGCGCCGACCGCGGCATGGTGTTCCAGAGCTACACGCTGTTCCCGTGGCTCAGCGTGCTGGACAACGTCTGCTTCGGCCTGGTCGAACGCAAGCTGCCGCGCGAGCAGCAGCTGCACATCGCGCACGGCTTCCTCGCCAAGGTGGGCTTGAAGGGCTTCGACAAGCACTACCCGAAGCAGCTGTCGGGCGGCATGCAGCAGCGCGTGGCCATCGCGCGCGCACTGGCCAACGACCCGCGCATGCTGCTGATGGACGAACCCTTCGGCGCGCTGGACCACCAGACGCGCGAGCTGATGCAAGAGCTGCTGCTGGGCATCTGGGAGGAGCAGCGCAAGACGGTGCTGTTCGTCACCCACGACATCGACGAGGCGGTGTTCATGGGCAGCCGCGTCATCGTGATGAGCGCGCGCCCCGGGCGCATCAAGCTCGACCGCGGCGTGCCGCTGGTTTACCCACGACACTACTCGGTGAAGACCACGCCCGAGTTCACCGAGTTGAAGGCCGAGCTGACCGAAGCGGTGCGGGTGGAGGTCAAGGCGGCACAGGCGGCGATGGCAGCGGCCTGAGGCGCCGCGGCGCGGCGCCGCTTTCGGCGCCTCGCAGACCTTTGGCGCGGCGATCGGCTCACCCTGCCGACCCGCCGGCGATATCCACGGCCTCGCATTCGTCGGCCTGAAGCCGCCGGTCAGACAAGGCAACACCTTCGAAGGTGGGCCTTCGGCGCAGGGCATCCTGGCGCACGGCTTCCCGAGGCTGCGCTGCGGCGAGTGCGGCCACGACAGGCTGCTGGCGTTCAGCTTGGCAAGCGGCGGGGATTGTGCCCCTCGTGCGGTGCGCGGCGCATGTCGCAGACCGCGGCGCACCTGGTGGACGCGCGCACGCTGCGGCCGCTGCAGGCCGCAGCCATCACTTGCCGCATCGCCTTCGGCCCCCGCGCCGGGCAGAAGGTGCTGACCCTACGAGGCTCGGTGCCGCGCGAGGGCTGGTCACGTCAGCCGTTGTGCGCCGGCATCGACAGGTTCAGCCTGCACGCGGCGGTGCGGGTGCAAGCCCATGACCGCAAGCGGCTGGAGCAGTTGTGCTGCTGCATCACCCGACCGGCGTTGTCCGACGAGCGCATACAGAAGATCATCGCGGCCATCCTCGAGCGGCCGGTGATCGAGAAGATCCTCGCCCACCTGGGCTTGGATCCGCAGCCCCGCCCAGGGGCCGGGCGCGCGAGGCGGGGCAAGACTGCAGCCGCCTGAGCCGCGCCGGCCGTCACGAACACCGCGCCCCAGGCTGCAAGCAAACCGCAGCCGGGGCGGTGTCGCGCGCAACGTCAGCGCGGCACCACCGGAACAAAGGTCAACCGCCAAGGGCGTGGCCACCAGCGTGTCTTCTGCGTAACGCTGAAGGGCCCGCCGAGGCAGCTCTGCACGACGACACGGTCGCCAAATCCAAGCACTTCAGACCGCCGCAGGCCGTCACAGGTCGACCTCACAGGTCGAGCCCGGGGCGTTTGAAACTACTATGCGCTCGCGCGCGAGGCGAGCCGCTGCGCCTGCACCGCCTTGGCGAGGATCACGCCGCACTTCGGGCATTCGGCCAGCGGCGACGCATCGGCCGGCAGCGGATGGTGGCCGCACTTGGGGCAGCGCTCGGGCATGGCCGCAGTGTAGAAGCGCCGGCTTGTGCCGCGGCGCAGCGTGTCAGCCGGCCCGGTGGTGGTGATGCGCGGCGAGTTCGTGCGCGCGGGCCGGCCGGTCGAGCCCGCCGCCATCCAGCCACTCGCGCGTCGTGCGCCGTGCGCGGTCGATCAACTCGCGCGACGCCGAGAAGTCGTACGGCGAGACCTCGAGCGGACACAGCGTCGGCACGAGGTGGACCTGCACGTCCGCCGGCATCGCCTCCAGTTCGTGCATCAACTGCCACGCGATCAGCAGCGTGATCGCGTGCAGCGCCTTCGCGACGACGCCCTGCGGCGGTGCTTCGAGCGCGCAGGCGTAGCCGGTCGGCAGCACGACGATGCGCGTCGCGCCGAGCCGCGCGGCGAGCCGCAGCGGCGTGTTTGCGGCAATCGCGCCGTCCATCAGCGCGCGGCCGTCGATCGTGACCGGCGGGAAGACGCCGGGTACGGCGGCGCTCGCGAGGATGGCGTCGACGGCCGGGCCGCTCGAGAGCTGCACGCCGGCGCCCTGCTGATCGGTCGCGAGCACATGCAGCGCGACGCGCGCGTCCTCGATCCTCGCGAAACCGATGTGGGTTTCGAGCAGGCGCCGCAAGCGCTTCGGGCTGACCAGGCTCTTGGGGTGAAAGAGCAGCCCGAGCGCGCTCGCCAGCGTCAGCGGGAAGACATCCGCGCGCCGCAGGCCGGTCCACAAGTCCGCGAGCCGGGCGACGCCGCCAGGATCGGGCGCTCCGGCGAAGTACGCCGCATTGATCGCACCGACCGACGAGCCGACGACGAAGTCGGGTCGCATGCGGGCATCGAGCAGCACCTGCAGCATCCCGACCTGGACCGCGCCGAGGCTGCCGCCGCCGGCGAAGACGAATGCGGTGCGCGCGGTCACGTCTGCGGTCGCGCGCGCGGTCACGTCTGAGATGACGCGCGCGGTCGGCTCCGACCCCGTTGCGTGCCTCGCGCCGCTGCGCGCGTCCGAAGGCCGAAGCCGGGCGCCGCGACGCCGTGCGCTAGGTCGGGGCCGGGGTTTCGTGCGCCGGCCGATGCCAACGCGGCCCTGCCGCTGGGGGCTTCAGCCGTCATGGCCGAGCCCTGCTGCGCGGGCTTGCGCGAGGACGTTGGCGACGATGCGATCGCAGCGCGCGCCGTCGAACGAGAAGGCTTCGCCGAGCGCGACGTCGATCTCGCCGGCGAGCCCCTCGCGAAGCAGCGCGCGGGCACGGAAGAAGCGCGTCCTGACGGTCGCCTCGGGCAGGTCGAGCGCGAGCGCGACCTGCTCGACGCTCAGCTCCTCGACCGCACGCAGCACGAACACCGTGCGGTACAGGTCGGGAAGCCGGTCGATGCGCGACTCGATCAGTGCGCGCATCTGCGCGCGCGCGACG
>CAYZGL010000252.1:0-5543 GCA_964477985.1 uncultured Rubrivivax sp.
ACCACGTCGAAGGCCATCATCATGCGCGCATGGCCCATGTGGCACAGGTCGTAGATGGTCATGCCGCACACGTACATGCCCACCTGTCCCGGCACGATCGGCTCGAACACTTCGGTGCGGCGGGTCAGCGAATTGTGGATGCGCAGGGTCATCGGTGAAGCAGGTGCCGCGGCGGGCACTCGGGGCGCGGCGCCGGCTGCGCTGCCGCCGCGGCGGCAGCGCGCTGACCCCTTGGCGCGCGGCTAGAATGGGCCGACTTCAGTATAGCGGGGGCCCTGCAGCGGCCTCGAGCGCGCAACGCGGGCCTCCCGCCCCTGCAGCGCCGAGTGCGCCCTCCCCTTTGGTGGCCGATGTCGATCCGTCGTGCGTGCGCTGCGGCGCTGTGGATTGCCGCTTGCACCGCGGCGTTGCCGCTGCGTGCCGATACGCTGGCCGACATCGACAAGCTGGTGCGCGCCGGCGATCTGGCGCAGGCCCTGCGCCAGGCCGACGCGACCATCGCCGCGCAGCCGCGCGCGGCGCCGATCCGCTTCCTGAAGGGCGTGATCCTGACCGATCTGAAGCGTGATGCCGAAGCGATCGCGGTGTTCACCGCGCTGACCGAGGACTACCCGGAACTGCCCGACCCGTACAACAACCTGGCGGTGCTGCTCGCGGCCCAAGGCCGCCTGAACGAAGCGCTGGTGGCGCTGCAGGCTGCCTTGCGCAACGACCCGACGCACCGCGCAGCGCGGCAGAACCTGGGCGACGTGCATCTGGCCCTGGCGATCCAGGCGTGGACCGCGGCGCAGTCCGGCGACGCCAAGGACGATGCCGCACTGCACCGCAAGCTGCAGCTGGCCAGGCAGATCCAGGCGCAAGCCGGCTAGACTCGCCGTCCCTCGAAGACCGTGGAGTGACGATGTCGATGAAGCAGCAATGGCGCTGGGTGCCAGGCCTGTTGACCGGGCTGCCGCTGGCCCTGTCGGTGGCCGCACCCGCCTGGGCGCAGCAGGTGCGCATGCAAACCAGCCTGGGCGAGATCGTGCTGCAGCTCGATGCGGCCAAAGCGCCCAAGACCGTCGCCAACTTCGTCGCCTACGCCAAGGCCGGGCACTACGACGGCACCGTCTTTCATCGCGTGATTCCCGACTTCATGATCCAAGGCGGCGGCTTCGACGCCGACTTGAAGGAAAGGCCCACGCGCGCGCCGATCGCGCTGGAAAGCAAGAACGGCCTGCCCAACCTGCGCGGCAGCGTGGCGATGGCGCGCACCAGCGCGCCCGATTCGGCCACCGCGCAGTTCTTCATCAACGTCAAGGACAACGCCTTCCTCGACGCGGCCAATGCGCGCGACGGCCAGGGCTACGCGGTGTTCGGCAAGGTGGTGTCGGGCATGGACGTGGTCGACAAGATCTGGGCGGTGCCCACCGGCTCCAAGGGCCCGTACCAGAACGTGCCGCTGACGCCGGTCGTGATTCGCAAAGTGAGCGTGGAGAACTGACACATGAGCAAGATCGTCGAGATGCACACCAGTGCCGGCACGATGCGCATCGAGCTGGACGACGAGCGCGCGCCACAGACGGTGCGCAACTTCCTGGACTACGTCGGCCAGGGCCATTACGACGGCACCATCTTCCACCGCGTGATCAAGGGCTTCATGCTGCAAGGCGGCGGTTTCGACGCCGACATGCGCCAGAAACCCACCGCCGCGCCGATCGCCAACGAAGCCAACAACGGCCTGAAGAACAAGCGCTACACGCTGGCCATGGCGCGCACCGCGGCGCCGCACAGCGCCACCGCGCAGTTCTTCATCAATACCGTCGACAACGCTTTTCTCGACTTCACCGCCGAGTCGGCGCAAGGCTGGGGCTACGCGGTCTTCGGCCGCGTGGTCGAAGGCACCGAGGTCGCCGATGCGATCGAGAAGGTGCGCACCGGCCACCGCGCCGGCCACGCCGACGTGCCGCTCGAGGCCGTGACCATCGTGCGTGCGGTGGCGCTGGACTGAAGACTCGGGCCGGCGCGGTGGCCGCCATGCAGTGCCCGCTGCCGCGCGCTGCGGAATGGGTGGTGCCGCAGACCTGGCGCGCGGTCGACTTCATCTCCGATCTGCACCTGAGCGCGGCGCTGCCGCACACCTTCGAGGCCTGGTCGGTCTACCTGAAGGCCACCCGCGCCGACGCCGTCGTGATCCTGGGCGACCTGTTCGAGTTCTGGCCCGGATCCGATGCGGTGCAGTTGGACTTCGAAGCGCGCTGCATGCAGGTGCTGCGCGATGCGGCCGCGCAGCGGCATGTGGCGCTGATGGTCGGCAACCGCGATTTCCTGCTCGAGCCGTCGCTGCTGCAGCGCCTGGGTGTGCACTGGCTAGCCGACCCGACGCTGCTGCGCGCCTGGCAGCGGCACGCGCTGTGGCTGACGCACGGCGACGCACTGTGCCTGGACGACGTGGCCTACCAGCGCTTTCGCACCCTCGTGCGCGACCCGCAAACCCAGGCGGCCTTCCTGGCGCGGCCGCTGGCCGAGCGCGTGCGGCTGGGCGCCGAGGCGCGGCACGCCAGCGAAGCCGGACGGCGCCGCACAGCACCGCCGGGCGGCTGGCCGGATCTGGACCTCGCCGCCTGCGTGGAGTGCCTGCGCCGCGACGGCGCCCACACCATGATCCACGGCCACACCCACCGCCCCGGTGCGTCGGCGCTGGCGCCGGGTTTTGCACGCCAGGTGCTGAGCGACTGGGATCTGGACGAACCCTCGCCGCGCGCCGAGGTGCTGCGACTGAGCCGCGATGGCCTCGCGCGAATGGCGCCGGCCGCCGCGTGCGCCGGCGCGTGAATTCGAGCGCCACGGACGGCTGATGCGTCGGTTGTGGCAACGCTTGCAGCAACTCGGCGAGCGGCGTGCGCTGCAGCGCCGCGCCATTCCCGATGCGCTGTGGCAGCTGACGTTGGCGCGCTACCCGTTCCTGGCACGGCGCGGCGAGGCCGATCTGGCCGAGCTGCGGCGCCTGAGCAGCCTGTTCCTGGACCGCAAGGAGTTCAGCGGCGCGCACGGCCTGCAGGTCAGCGACGACATGGCCGTGGCCATCGCCGCGCAGGCCTGTTTGCCGGTGTTGCGCCTGGGCTTGCGCCCTTATGACGGTTTCGTCGGCATCGTCGTGCACCGCGACGAAGTGCAGGTGCGGCGCGAATTCGCCGACGACGACGGCATCGTGCACGAATACGACGACGTGCTCGCCGGCGAAGCGATGGAAGGCGGGCCGATGATGCTGTCGTGGCGCGATGTCAGCCAGGCCGGTGCGTCGGCCGAGTGGGGCTACAACGTGGTGGTGCACGAGTTCGCGCATGTGCTGGACATGGGAGACGGCGTGGCCGACGGCGTGCCGCCGCTGCCCAGCGCCGCCGAGCGTCAACGCTGGCAGGCCGTGCTCGGCGCCGAATTCGCCGCGTTTGGCGACCGTGTCGAGGGCGGCGAGCACACGCTGCTGGACCCCTATGGCGCCGAAAGCCCGGAGGAGTTTTTCGCCGTGGCCTGCGAGGCCTTCTTCGTCGCGCCGCTGGACTTGCGCGGCGAGCATCCGGCGCTGTACACGCTGCTGGCCGGTTATTTCCAGCAGGATCCTGCCGCGGCGCAGCACGGCTGAGCGCTCGTCGCCGCGGGCGCACCCTCGCCGCCATCGGCAAGCTGCTCGAGCCTGCAGCCGCTGCGGCACGGCGGATGCGCGCCATCGTGTTCATCTGGCTACGATGACGTTCCCGCATCGTGCAAAGGAGCGCCCATGTCACGCATCCGCCCATCGAGGTTCGTTCACGTCGTCTACCGCACGCGCCGCTTCGAGGCTATGTTGCGCTGGTATCGGACGGTCTTCGACGCAGAAGTCCAGCATCGAGACGCCGCACTGGCCTTCCTGACCTACGACGACGAGCACCACCGTTTCGCATTCGCCAATCTGGACGTCCTTCAGCCCGGGGGCACCGAAATGGACCGGCATGGCGTGATCGGGGTCGACCACGTGGCCTACACCTACAGCAGCCTGGGCGCGCTGTTCGAGAACTATGCGCAGCTCGCGGCGCAGGGCATCAAGCCCTACTGGTGCGTCCATCACGGCGTTACCGTGTCGATGTATTACGCCGACCCCGATGGCAACCAGATGGAGTTTCAGGTCGACAGCTTCGGCTCCAACGAGCAGGCCAACGCGTTCATGGCGGGCCCGCACTTCGCTGCCAATCCGATCGGCGTCGAGTTCGATCCGGACGACTGGCTGGCTCGGCTGCGCGCCGGAGCCCCGGCATCGCAGTTTCTGCTGCGCCAAACCGACCACCCGATATCGCCGATTCGCGGCTCCATCGCGAACTGATCGTCGCGCGGCGCGGCGCCGCTTCGAGCCGCGAAGAAGCAGCACCACTGATGGATGCCGGCGGCAAACGGCAGCGCCAAGCTGCCGGGCGGCCTAGCAGCCTCAGGCGGCCGTGATCTCCGGGCGCGCCTTGTCGTTCTTCTTCGGCGGCTGGATGTCGAGCTGGATCTCGCCCTTGTCGTCCACGTCCACCGTCAGGCGGCCGCCGTCGACCAGGCGGCCGAACAGCAGCTCGTCGGCCAATGCGCGGCGGATCGTGTCCTGGATCAGCCGCTGCATCGGGCGCGCGCCCATCAGCGGGTCGAAGCCCTTCTTCGCCAGGTGCTTGCGCAAGCCGTCGGTGAAGGTGACCTCGACCTTCTTCTCGCCGAGCTGGCTTTCCAGCTGCAGCAGGAACTTGTCGACCACGCGCAGGATGATTTCCTCGTCCAGCGAACGGAAGTTGACGATCGCATCGAGCCGGTTGCGGAACTCGGGCGTGAACAGCCGCTTGATGTCGGCCATCTCGTCGCCCGCCTGGCGCTGCGTGGTGAAGCCGATGGTGCTCTTGTTCAGCGTCTCGGCGCCCGCGTTCGTCGTCATGATGATGATGACGTTGCGGAAGTCGGCCTTGCGCCCGTTGTTGTCGGTCAGCGTGCCGTGGTCCATCACCTGCAGCAGCACGTTGAAGACGTCCGGGTGTGCCTTCTCGATCTCGTCGAGCAGCAGCACCGCATGCGGCTTCTTGCTGATCGCCTCGGTCAAGAGGCCGCCCTGGTCGAAGCCGACGTAGCCCGGCGGCGCGCCGATCAGCCGGCTGACCGCATGGCGCTCCATGTACTCGGACATGTCGAAGCGGATCAGTTCGATGCCCAGGATGTAGGCCAGCTGCTTGGCGACCTCGGTCTTGCCCACACCGGTGGGGCCGCTGAACAGGAACGAGCCGATCGGCTTGTCCGGCTTGCCCAGGCCCGAGCGCGCCATCTTGATGGCCGAGGCCAGCGCGTCGATCGCCGGATCCTGGCCGAAGACCACGCTCTTCAGGTCGCGGTCCAGCGTCTTGAGCTTGCCGCGGTCGTCGCTGGACACGCTGGCCGGCGGGATGCGGGCGATCTTGGCGACGATCTCCTCGACCTCGGTGCGGGTGATGGTCTTCTTCTGCTTGTTCTTCGGCAGGATGCGCTGCGCCGCGCCGGCCTCGTCGATGACGTCGATGGCCTTGTCGGGC
>CAYZGL010000253.1:0-5430 GCA_964477985.1 uncultured Rubrivivax sp.
TTTCACGTCGCCGGATTGGATCGGCATGTCAGAGCTCCAGGAGTCTCAAGGTCAGTCGGTAGAAGTCGTCGTCGGATCGAGCGGGGAACCCGGCGACGGGCTCGGCCTCGACGGGTGTCTCGCCGTGCCGAAAGGCCACCACGAATGCACGGCTGTCGGCCAGCGTCAGTTCGAAACGGCCGCTGCTCGCGCCCAGCGGGACCGCAGCCCACTCATGCAGCGTGGCAACCGTGGCGCGCGTCACCCAGGCCATGTCGATGGCGCCCGCCAGCGTGATCGGCCGGCCGGCTTGGCGCACGGCGGACTGCACCAGCAGCGCGCCGGTCACCAGGTAGGACACCGAGGCCACGGCAGGCGTCCAGGCGTGCTCGTCGGTCCACAGCAAGTCGTCGGGCAATGGCAGAGCCACCCCGGTCGCGAGGTTCTTCAGTTGCATGGGTATGGGACTCAGACTGCCCGGGCCCGGGCGACTTCCAGCAGTTGCAGCAGGCGCGACTCGTCGCGCGCATCGACCGTGGCGGTGACCTTGCGGTCGCCTGCGGCCAGTTCGACCCGGACGGTGCGGGACGGCGTGCCGTCGGTCGGCAGCACTGGGCGGGCCGGTGCCGAGCCCGCGGGCCGAACGAGGCCGCCCGTGGCGAAGCCCTGGACACGCTGCGCAAGCGCCCTGGCAGGGACCGACAGGTTGTTCACCGCCTCGAAGAAGCCCGAGCCGTAGCGCGCCACCGCGTCCTTGTTCACCACGTACTCACCCGGCGTGAGCATGGCCGGCACGCTGTCTGACTTCGCCATGCCGCCGCGCCGGTAGAACTCGCCCTGGTTCTGCTCCATGTAGTCGATCAGGTCGCGCTCCAGGTCCTTGCCCCAGAGCAGCGGCTGCGCCATGGCTTGTCGCCAGTTCTGCTTGATGCGCTCCAGGGTCTGGCGCTCGTTGCCGGTAAGCGTCTTGCGGCCGATGAACCCATCGAGCGCGCGCCGGTCATCGCGCGCCATCGTGCCCCAGTACTCCATCGTCTTGCGACGCATGTCCAGGCTCACCGAGGCACCGTGGTTCCACTGCAGCCAGCCGGTGTACTGGTCCATACCCTGGAGGCCGAGCTCGATCATCTTCAGCGCCTCGACCGCCTCGCGATTCTTCTTCGGAGTGCTGGGCTGCTCGCCGCCAGCCGGTGATCGACCGCCACCGAACACCCGCACCGGGCCGCCGACGGCGAAGCGCGCTACGCCGCTAGCGAGGCGCGCCAGGGCACCGCCACCGTACTTCTGCACGGCCGCCTTGCGGATCACGAAGGCGCCGGCTTCCAAGGTTCGCGGCACGGTGTCGTGGTGACCCGAGCCGGGGACGGAGCCGCCGCTCATCCTCGGGAACGCCGCCGACACCAACCCACCATCGGCAAACTGGCGCACACCTCGTCCGACCAGACCGCCGGTCGCGTTCGTCTCCACCTTGCGCACGTAGATCGTGTGCGTGCTCGACGTGTTCATGCCGTTGAGGCTCAGGATCTCGGATCGGGCGGCGTCCGCATTCGAGTTGACCTGGTGGCGCGATTCGGTCTGGATGCGATCCAGCGCCAGGATCTGCCGCTCGACGTTGCCGATGGCGGCCTGCGCCTTCTCCGTGGCCACCTTCAGTTCGAACTGCGAGTTCTGGTCGGCGTAGACCTTGAGCTTGTCGAGTGCTTCCTTCGCCTTCGACACGTCGGCGTCGACCGGCAGCGTCTTGCCCTCCTTGAGCAGCTGCTCGTACTCCTTGAGCTTCTTCTCTGCCTCCTGCAGATCGGCCTGGATCGCCAGCAGGTACTGTTTCTCGGCGATGGCCTTGTCGAGATCCGCAATCGCCTTGTCGAAGCGCGAGGTGTCCGCGTCCAGCGTGACCTTGAGGCCCGCGGCGAGCTTCGCGGTGATCTGGTCGATCTGGTTGGACGTCTCGGTCAGCGTGCGCTGGATCTCGTCGCGCGCCGAGAGCGCCGACTGCGCCGCAAGCTGGTGCGCCTTGGCCTCGGCGTCCAGGGTCTGATTGAGGATCTCCTCGGACTCCCGGATGCGCTGGATGGCCTGGTTGACGCCGTCCTTGCCTTGGGCGATCTGGGCGTCCGCCTCCTTCGTCCGCTGCGCCAGTTCGGCGCGCAGCTGGTCGGCCTGCCGCATCAGGGCCTCAGCCTGCGCGTACTCCTGCTTGCGGTAGGCCTCGCGTGACTGCGCCTCGAGCTGGGTGACCTGCGTCACAGCCTGCTCGGACTGCTTGCGCGCATCCTCGCCGCGCTTGGCCTCGCTGGTCTGCGCACTGGCCACCTGCGAGGCGAGGTCCATCGCCTTCTGCGCGAGTTGCCGAGCCTGCTCGAACTCTCCGTTGGCCAGCGCCGTGCGTGCCTTCTCCTGGTACTCGGCGACCTGGCGCTTGCGGTCCTCGGTCGCCTCGAACTCTGTCATTCCCTGACGGCGGATGTCGCGGATGCGCTCCTCCGTCGTCATCGAGAGCTGGCGCTTCTCCTCCTCGATGCGCTTGATCTCCGCCAGGTGGCGGTTCGCCTCGGCGTTGAGGGCGTCGATGTGCTGCCGGTACTCGGCCAGCGCCTGCGTCATCGTCTGACGCTTGGTCGACAGGATCTCGTTCTCGACGCGCTGGACGTTGGCGCGGCGCTCTTCCTCGGTCTGCCCCTGCCGGCGCGCGGCTTCGATGCGAGCACGCGACTCGTCGTCGATCAGCTTGAGGGTGTCCACCGTCGCCTGCCGGCGCAGCGTCGTCTGCTGGGTCAGCGCGTCGGTGAGCAGCTGCGTCGCCTTGGTGATCAGCGCCGCCTCGGACTGCTTGGTGCTCTCCAGCGCCGACTGCTCTTGCTGGTAGCGCGCCTTCACCGCCTCGATCTGCCGCAGCAAATTGGCCTCGACGATGGACGTCAGACCCTTGTACGCCTCGGCCATCTTGGCGGTGGCGTCGTTGACCGTCTGATTGGCCTTGCCGACAGCCTGCTCGACCTCGCCGATCCGCGTCTTCAGGCGCTCCAGCGCGGTGTGCACCGCCTCGATGCCGCGGCCGACCGCCTCCTGCGTACCCTGGCGCACAGCCTCCAGCCGCTTGGCGATCTCCTCGGCGGTGGTCGCGGCGCTGTTCATCGCTCCCTTGGCCGCTTCCGCCCCGCGAGAGGCGTCGGCGTACATCTGCGCGAAGATCTGGTTCATCTCCGCAAGCCGAGCCTCGTGGCGCTTCGTGGCCTCGGCAATCGTGTCTGATGTGAAGACGGCGGCGAAGACCTCCCAGCGATAGCGCAGCTGCTCGATGCCCTTGACCAGCATCTCCACCATGAAGATGCCGGCCTTGCGGACGATCTCGAACTTCTCGGACAGCCAGGTGCCGATCTCCCAGCCGACGAGGAAGGCGCCCAGGACCGCGAACGCGGTCTTGAGCAGGCCGACGCTGGCTACCGCTGCCGACACCGACAGATTTGCTGTCGCCCACGCCGCCGACGTGGCTGTGGCCGCCGTGACCGCCGCTGCACCGGCTGTCTGCCAGGCGGTGATCAGGGCTGGGATCAGGCGGTAGATCAGCACCGCCAGCCCGACCTCGGCGATCCGCTTCAACCACTGCATCACCGTGTCGAGGTTGTTGGCGAGAAAGGTCAGCGCCTCGGCCAGCTTCTTGGTCAAGCCGGTGGACTCATCTACCTTGCTGACCCACTGAGCGAAGGCGTTGCGCAGGCGCTCGAAGCTCTGGCTGACCGTCTGCGGCAACTGCGCGTACTCAGCGGCCAGCTTGTCCTTCTGGCTCATCAGCGCGTTGACCACCACATCGGCGGTGAGCCGTCCTTCTTCGGCGAGCTTGCGCAGCCGACCGATGGGCACGTTCAGGCCATCGGCCAGGGCCTGCGCCAAGCGCGGGCTGTTCTCGACGACGGAGTTGAACTCCTCGCCTCGCAGCACGCCCGAGGCCAGCGCCTGCCCGAACTGCAGCAGCGAAGACTGGGCTTCGGTGGCGGACGCACCGGACAGCCGCAGCGCCTGCGAGATGCTCTCGGTGATCGACAGCGCGTCCTGCTGTTCGCCGCCGAGCATGCGCACAGCCTGCTGCAGCTTGCCGTACAGCGTGGCCGTCTCCTGGATCGGCACGCCGATGCGCTGCGCGATGGCGAAGAGTTCCTTCTGCGCGGTGACGTACTCGCGCTGCCCGGCTGTGGCCAGCTTCAGGCGCGCGGACATCATGTTCCACGCGTCGGCGATCTGCACGATCTCCTGGACCTTGCCGCCAGCCCAATTGATCGTCAGGAACGCCAGCAACTGGGTCTTGGCCCGGTTGACCTGCTCGCCGAAGGCGGACATGCCCGCACGCACTTCGGCGATGCCCGCGGCCGCCTTGGCGCCGCTGGTCTTGGCCGTGTTCGACAGCTCACCGAGGCTGCGCTCGGCGGACGTGATGGCGCGCTTGAGCCCTTCGTCGGCACCTTCCAGCGCAACGAGAATGGAGATTCGCTTGGCCATGGGTCAGTCGACGACGCTGATCTCGCGCTCGACAGCGGCCGACAGGCGCGGAATCCGGCCCGCCACCAGGCGCTCAACGTTCAGGCGCTTCTTGAGCACCACCTTGGGCACGAGCACGGCGATGGGAATGTCGGCGCCGCGCTTGAGGCGCTTGACGCCCTCGGCCTTGCGGTAGCGGCGCTTGAAGCCCGACAGCGGCCGGTCGTGCTCCTTGATGTTCTCGGCCATCAGGACGATGTTCCCCTTGGCGTTCTTGATGAAGTAGGCGTTGCCGCCGCGCATGAGCTCGGCCACTTGCGCCTTGAAGCGCTTGCGTCCGACCCGTCCGTGCAAGGGGATCAGCATCCGCCCGGCGATCTGTCCACCGGTCTCGTGCATGGCCGACCACGGAATCCGCGAGCCGACGTAGAGCGCCGGCAGCCGTTTCGGGTCCTTGGTCAGCACCTTGGCGGTGAAGCCCTTGAGGAAGGACTTCCTGACCACCGACATCTGACCGGCCACGTGGCCACGCACGTCGTCCTTGATCTCGGTGGCCTCGGTGCGCATGGCGCGCTCCACCGCCTTCTGCACCTTGGTCCGGAACTCGCCGCCCCAGCGGCGCAACTGCGCGTTGCCGGCGGCGCTATCGATGCGGATCGAGATGCGCATGGTCTGTCAGGCGGTCGAGGGTCTTGTCAAGCTGACGCGCGTCGCCGCGCGTGCCGATGGCGAGCAGTGACAGCAGCCGGGCGTCACGTGCAGCGTCCGACCGGGTCGTGGCCGCCATGAAACCGCGCAACTGCGCCAGCGTGTAGCCGAGGATGTCGGGCAAGCGGTGGCCGTGCTCGATCAGGTGCTGGATGGCGTCGAACCAACCTTCGCTGCTGGCACCTTCAGGCCCGCCGCGAGCACCCCGTCGAGCCTCGGCATCACCGTCCGGGTAAAAAAATCGGCGTTGACCTCGATCACCTTGGCCGC
>CAYZGL010000254.1:0-5429 GCA_964477985.1 uncultured Rubrivivax sp.
GCTGCAGGTGCTGGTGGCCACCGACATCGCCGCGCGCGGCATCGACATCGACCAGTTGCCGCACGTCGTCAACTACGAGCTGCCCAACGTGCCCGAGGACTACGTGCACCGCATCGGCCGCACCGGACGCGCGGGGGCCACGGGTGAGGCGATCTCGCTGGTGTGCGTGGACGAGGACATCTTCCTGCGCGACATCGAAAGGCTGATCAAGCGCGAGATCCCGCGCGAGGTGGTGAGCGGCTTCGCGCCCGACCCGAACGAGAAGCCCGAGCCGATCGTGCTCGGGCGCATGACCATCGGCGTGGGCGGCACGCGGCGCAACAGCGGCGGCGCGCGCGCGGGCGGCGGTGGCGCGGGGCGTGGCGGTGGCGGTGGCGGTGGCGCCGGCGGCGGCAGCGCACGACGTGGCGGCAATGCCTCGAGCGGGCGCGGTTCGCCGGCAGCCCCCACGGCCGGCGGCGCGCGCCCGGGCGAGCGCGGCGGCCAAGGCGGCCGCGGGCGGCGTTAGTTTTGCTGCGTCGGCAAGATCAAGACATTGTGCGCACCTCTTCGAGCAAGAGGTGAGCGTTGAAGAAGCATCTGCAGGGGTTTGAGCGCTGCCTGGCGCGCCTGGGCGAGGCACTGGCGCACGGCGCCGGCCTGCGGGGCTGCGCGGGTATTGCACGGGCCTGATCGCACGAACCTGATGGCACGGGCCCGGTGGCTGCGCTCGAGCGCAGGAGCGTGGAGCCGATGGCGGTGCACCTGGCGCCGTCGGCCACGCGCTCGCGCCACCAGGCGCTGCATCACTTCGTGGCCGAGTCGCGGTGGCCCGACGAACGCATGCTGCGGCGCGCAGCGCAGCGGGTCGTGCCGGCGATGGACTTCGGCGACGGCGGCTGGCGGATCGTCGACGACACGCTTGTGACCCTGCACTAGCGCTGCAACTGCCACTCGAAGAAGCGCTGCAGGCCGAAAGCCACGGTGCCCATCAGGACGCTGGCACCCAGCAGCAAGGCCACCACGGCGCCCAGCACCGGCAGCCAGCCGGTGGCCTGCGGCGGCTGGCCCGGCCTGTGGCGAGCGACCCAGCGATCGTCGGGTGTCAGCGCATAGACGATGGCCGACAGCATCGCTGCCGACAGCGTCAGGCCCAGCAGTGGAATCAGCAACGCGGCCGCGGCATCGTCCTGGCCGAAGGCGCGCATGCGTTGCACGCCGGCCAGCCCAAGCAGCGTGGGCAGCGGGTAGCACCATCCCACGCGGTCGCGCCCGCCGTACAGGTAGAAGCGGTGCGCTCCGAACGCGCCCAGCGCGATGGCGATCCAGGTGGCCGCCGCCTTGGAGCGTGGCGCTTTCACGCGATGCGCCGCGGCAGCACGGCAGCGGCGAGCGGCGCAGGCGCGGCGCGGCAAGGGCGTGGCGACTTCGAGAGCATGGCGGGCGCAGGCATCGGGGGTGTCAGGGGGCCCGCCGAGTTTATAATGCCCGATTTTCGTGTCGGCCGAGCGGCGCTCGGCGAGCTGTCCGGGGCCGGTTTCCTGCCTGTTTGCGGCACGGCTTGCAAGACACGGCGCACTCTGCTGAAGGACAGAACATCATGGTCGTCATTCGACTGGCTCGCGGTGGCGCCAAGAAGCGCCCGTTCTACAACATCGTGGTAGCCGACGCGCGTGCGCGCCGTGACGGGCGCTTCATCGAGCGCGTGGGCTTCTACAACCCGATGGCTTCGGGCGCCGAACAGCCGCTGCGCGTGGCGCTCGACCGCGTCAACTACTGGGCGGGTGTGGGCGCGAAACTGTCGCCCACCGTGACGCGCCTGGTCGATCAGGCCAAGAGCGCCGCCGCCTGACAGGCGACAAGGTGGCCGCGCCGGAGGCTTCGGCGCCGGACGCCGATTTTCCCGCGGATGCGGTCGAGGTCGGCCGCGTGCTCGGCGCCTGGGGCGTCAAGGGCTGGATCCGCGTGCAAGCCTACGCCAAGCAGCCGCAAGCCCTGTTCTCGTCGCGGCGCTGGTTTCTGCGGCCCGCCGACGCATCGCTTGCCCCGGCAGCGCAGGCCGTGCAAGCAAGCCTGCCGCCACTGCTGCGCATCCGCGAGGTGCGCGAACACGGTGATGCCGTGGTGGCTGCGGTGCGCGACGTCGATGAGCGCAACGCCGCCGAAGCGCTGCGCGGCGCGCGCATCTTCGTGGCGCGCAGCAGCTTTCCGACCGCGGGCGACGGCGAGTTCTACTGGGTCGACCTGATCGGCTTGCAGGTTGTCAACCGCGATGGCGCGCACCTGGGCGAGGTCATCGCGCTGCTGGACAACGGCGCGCAAAGCGTGCTGCAGTTGCGCGACGGCAAAGGCACGCAGCGGCTGATTCCGTTCGTCGCGGCGTACATCGACCAGGTGGACCTGCCGGGCCGGCGCATCGGCGTCGACTGGGGCCTGGACTATTGATGGGCTATTGAGGTCGCGGCGATGCGCTTCGACGTCATCACGCTGTTTCCCGAATTGTTCGAGCCGCACACGAAGCTCGGCGTCACGCGCCGCGCCTTCGACAGCGGCGCGCTGCGCTTGCAGCTTTGGCCGCTGCGCGACTTTGCCGAAGGTGCCTACCGCCGCGTCGACGACCGCCCCTATGGCGGCGGCCCGGGCATGGTGATGCTGGCCGAGCCGCTGCAGCGTGCGCTGGCGGCGGTGCGTGCGCAGCGCACGCAGGCGGGCGCGGCGGCCGACGTGCCGGTGCTGCACTTCAGCCCTGCCGGGCGGAAGCTCGACCAGGCGCTGGTGCGCGAGCTCGTGGCCGGCCAGGGTGCGGTGCTGCTGTGCGGCCGCTACGAAGGGGTGGACCAGCGCTTCATCGACGCCCATGTCACGCACGAGATCAGCCTGGGCGACTTCGTATTGTCCGGCGGCGAGCTGCCGGCGCTGGTGCTGCTCGATGCCGTGGCGCGCTTGCTGCCCGGCGTGCTCAGCGAGCCGTCGCACCAGCACGACAGCTTTTCCGATGGCCTGCTCGAGGGCCCGCAGTACAGCCGCCCCGAGCTATGGCAGGGTCCGGCCGGGGCGGTGCCGGTGCCGCCGCTGCTGCTGTCGGGCCGCCACGCCGAGGTGGCGCGCTGGCGGCGCCAGCGCGCGCTGGAACTGAGCGCGCGCCGCCGGCCCGACCTGATCGCTGCGGCGCGAGCGGCCGGCAGGCTCGATGCCGAGGACGAGCGCTATCTGAAAACGCTGCCGCTATAATCAGCGGTTTTTCGATCCTCTGCTGCCGCCATCGCGCCGTCGCATCCCGATGTGGCGCCACAGCCCAAAAGCGCGCCGGCACGATCGCCCAGGAGAACCCGATGGACCTGATCCGCACCCTCGAGCAAGAGGAGATCGCGCGCCTGAACAAGACGATCCCCGCCTTCGCCCCCGGCGATACGGTGATCGTCAGCGTCAACGTCGTCGAAGGCACGCGCAAGCGCGTGCAGGCCTTCGAAGGTGTGGTCATCGCCAAGCGCAACCGCAGCCTGAACTCGAGCTTCATCGTGCGCAAGGTGTCCAACGGCGAGGGGGTGGAGCGCACCTTCCAGCTGTACAGCCCGATCATCGCCGGCATCGAAGTCAAGCGCCGCGGCGACGTGCGCCGCGCCAAGCTGTACTACCTGCGCCAGCGCAGCGGCAAGTCGGCGCGCATCAAGGAAAAACTCGGCTGACCCGGGGTCAACCTGTGGCCGCGCCACAGGTCGCGCGCTGCGCGAAGCGAATACGGTGGGCATGGCGGTGCAGCCGCATTGCCGTGCCGACCCGGCCACACGCCAGGTGAGGCCCGAATGTCCAGCCCTGTGCCCCGCATCGTCGACCCGCACGCGGTGCCGGTGGTCGGCACCGACGCGCACCTGCCGGCCGTCGATCCCGCGCGGCTGACGCCCGCAGCGCTGCGCCAGCGCTTCCGCAGCCCGCCGCCGTGGCAGGCCGAGATTCGCGGCGACGTCGACATGCCGCCGGCGCTGCTGCGGCCGGCGTCGGTGCTGGTGCCGCTGGTGCAGCGTGCGGACGGCCTGAGGGTGCTGCTGACGCTGCGCACCGAGCATCTGCGCGACCATGCCGGGCAGATCAGCTTTCCCGGCGGCCGCGCCGAGCAGCACGACGCCGACGCCGCCGCCACCGCGTTGCGTGAGGCCGAGGAGGAGATCGGCCTGCCGCGCAGCGCGGTCGACGTGATCGGCCAGCTGCCGTCCTACAACACGATCACGCGCTTTCGCGTCACGCCGGTCGTGGCGCTGGTGCGCCCGCCCTTCACCTTGCATCCCGACAGCTTCGAGGTGGCCGAGGCCTTCGAGGTGCCGCTGCAGTTCCTGATGACGCCGGCGCACCACCAGCGCCACGCCTTCGAGCTGCTGGGGCGCCAGCGCCAGTTCCTGTCGATGCCGTGGCAGGGCATCGACGCCCACGGAGCGCCGCGCGAATACTTCATCTGGGGTGCCACCGCGGCCATGCTGCGCAACCTGTACGGCCTGCTGCGCGGCTGAAGCGCGCGCTGCGCGGCGCCGCGGGCCGGGTCGTTATCATCGTCGGCGATGGGCTTCTTCGCCGTCCTCGTCGCGCTGCTGATCGAACAGCTCAAGCCGCTGCCGCGCGACAACTGGGTGCACGATCGCCTGGTGGCCTGGACCGCGTGGGCCGGGCGCAACTTCGACGCCGGCAAGCCGCGACATGTGTGGGTGGTGTGGTGCGTGTCGGTGCTGGTGCCGACCCTGCTGGCGGCGCTGGCCTATCTGGCGATCGAGCGCCATGGCGTGCTGCTGGCGGTGGCCTTCGACGTCGCGGTGCTGTACTTCACGCTCGGCTTTCGCCAGTTCAGCCACTACTTCACCGATCTGCGCGACGCGCTGGACAACGGCGACGACGACGAGGGCCGCCGCCTGCTGGCCGAGTGGCTGCACCTCGATGCCGCCGAGCTGCCGCGCACCGAACTGCTGCGCCATGTGGTCGAACACGCGCTGCTCGCCGCGCACCGGCATGTGTTCGGCGTGTTCTTCTGGTTCATCGTGTGCTCGGCCATCGGCCTGGGGCCGGCCGGTGCGGTGCTGTACCGCATGGCCGAATTCACCAGCCGCTACTGGGCCTACCGGCTGCGCACGCTCGATGCGCCCGACAACGACCGGCTGCGCGATGCGTCGCGCCGCGTCTTCGGCCTGATCGACGCGGTGCCGTCGCGCCTGACGGCCTTCGGCTTCGCGGTGGTCGGCAACTTCGAGGAGGCGATCAACGGCTGGCGCCGCGACGCCGCGCTGTGGCAGCAGCCCAACGAGGGCATCATCCTGGCGGCGGCGGCCGGCGCGGTGGGCGTGCAGCTCGGCGGCGACGCGGCCCCCGGCGTCACGCCCGACCGCTCCAAGACCTTCAGCGGCGGCGCGCACCCCGGCGCCGGCCGCGCCGAAGGCTCCACCGCCGGCATGCCGCTGCGCAGCGCGCAC
>CAYZGL010000255.1:0-5417 GCA_964477985.1 uncultured Rubrivivax sp.
ATGGTCTACCTGCTGCACAAGTACTTCGGCCGCGACGGCCGCGAAGAAGGCGAGGCGCTGCTCGAACGCCGCAGCGGCCACGCCGACAACCCGCGCATCCTGCAGGCCTTCAACGAGAAGACGCCCGACTGGCTCGCCTTCTTCATGTTCACCTACTTCACCGACCGCGACGGCAAGTTCCAGCTGTGCGCCTTGGCCGAGAGCAGCTTCGACCCGCTGGCGCGCACCACCAAGTTCATGCTCACCGAAGAAGCACACCACATGTTCGTCGGCGAGAGCGGGGTGTCGCGCGTGATCCAGCGCACCTGCCAGGTGATGAACGAGCTGAAGAGCGACGACCCGGCCAAGCTGCGCGCCGCCGGCGTGATCGACCTGCCTACCATCCAGCGCTACTTGAACTTCCACTTCAGCGTCACCATCGACCTGTTCGGCGCCGACCAGTCGAGCAACGCCGCCACCTTCTACAGCACGGGCCTGAAAGGCCGCTTCGAGGAAGGCCGCCGCAGCGACGACCACGTGCTCAAGGCCCAGCACTACAAGGTGCTGGAAGTGAGTCGTTCCCAAGGAAGCGGCCAACTCGTCGAGAAGGACGTGGCCATGCTCAACGCATTGAACGAGGTGCTGCGCGACGACTACATCAAGGACAGCGTCGGCGGCGTCGAGCGCTGGAACAAGGTGATCGACAAGGCCGGCATCCCGTTCAGGCTGAGCGTGCCGCACAAGGCCTTCCACCGCAACATCGGCTCGCTGGCCGGCATCAAGGTGTCGCCGCAAGGCCAGGTGGTCAGCGACGACGAGTGGCAGCGCAACGCCGCGCAGTGGCTGCCCAGCGACGAGGACCGCGCCTTCGTCGCCAGCCTGATGGGCCGCGTCGTCGAGCCAGGCAAGTTTGCACACTGGATCGCGCCGCCGCTGCTGGGCATCAACCGCCAGCCGGTGGATTTCGAGTACGTGCGCTTCGGTTAGGCCGGATGCAGCATTGCCCGGATCGTCCGCCCCGATGAACCAGCCTGCCGAAACCGCGGTGGTGTTCAAGCAGCACCTGATCGACCCGGAGATCTGCATCCGCTGCAACACCTGCGAGTCGGTGTGCCCGGTGAAGGCGATCTCGCACGACGCGCGCAACTACGTGGTCGACGCCGACAAGTGCCAGCAATGCATGGCCTGCGTGCCGCCGTGCCCCACTGGCGCGATCGACAACTGGCACGCACTGCCGCGCGGGCAGGCCTACCCGCTCGACGCGCAGTTGCAGTGGGACGTGCTGCCGCCGCCGTTGACGCCGGCGCAACTGCAGCAGGCCGGCGTGCAAGCCGAGCCGATGCCCGAACAGCCCGATGCCGCGGTGCTGCTCACGGCAACCGCCACGGCGGCGATTGCCTCGCCCGCGACGCCCGGCTTCGACGGCGCGGCGTTCGGCGCCACGCTGCCGCCGTGGTCTGCCGCGCACGCCTACACCAACCTGTACGGGCCGAAGACGCGCGAGCCCGGTGTGGCGGCCACGGTGGTGGGCAACGTGCGCGTCACCGAAGTCGGGCGCGACTACGACACGCATCACATCGTGCTCGACTTCGGCGCCATGCCCTTCCCGGTGCTGGAAGGGCAGAGCATCGGCATCGTGCCGCCGGGCGTGGACGAATCGGGGCGGCCGCACCATGCGCGCCAGTACAGCGTGGCCAGCGCGCGCAACGGCGAACGCCCGGGCTACAACAACCTGTCGCTGACCATCAAGCGCGTGCTCGAGGACTACCAGGGCAACGCGGTGCGCGGCGTGGCCAGCAACTACATGTGCGACCTGCGGGTCGGCGACGCGGTGCAGGTGATCGGGCCTTTCGGCGCCAGCTTCCTGATGCCCAACCACCCGAAGAGCCACATCGTGATGATCTGCACCGGCACCGGCAGCGCACCGATGCGCGCGATGACCGAATGGCGGCGCCGGCTGCGCCGCACCGGCAAGTTCGACAGCGGCCGGCTGCTGCTGTTCTTCGGCGCGCGCACCAAGGAGGATCTGCCGTACTTCGGCCCGCTGCAGAACCTGCCCAAGGACTTCATCGACATCAACTTCGCGTTCAGCCGCACGCCGGGCCAGCCCAAGCGGTATGTGCAGCACGCGATGCGCGAGCGCGCTGCCGACCTGGCGCTGTTGCTGGCCGACCCGAACGCGTACTTCTACGTCTGCGGCCTGAAGGCGATGGAACAAGGCGTGGTGCTGGCGCTGGCCGACATCGCGCGCGGCGCCGGGCTCGACTGGGATGCGATCGGCGCGGCGCTGAAGCGCGAAGGGCGGCTGCACCTGGAGACGTACTGAGCTTCCAGGGCCGGGCTGCGCCCAGCCCCACCCGCGGGGTCAGGGAAACTTGGGGCGGCCCGGCGCCGATTCGACAGCGCTGCCGCGCGCTGCGGCGGCCTCACATGGCGACGTAGCGCCCCGGCTTGTGGTTGATCGCCAGCGTCAGGTTCAGTGCCAAGGCGCCGACCAGCGAGTAGGCGATGCGCTGCGGTTCGACCACGAACAACGAGGCCAGCAGGATGGCGCAGTCCACCGCCAGCTGCACCTTGCCGGCGCGCCAGCCGCGTTCTTGCTGCAGCGCCAAGGCGACGATGCCCACGCCGCCCAGGCTGGCGCGGTGGCGGAACAGCATCAGGAAGCCGGCGCCCATCAGCAGCCCGCCCATCACGGCGGCGTACAGCGGGTTCAGCGCCTGGAAGCGCAGCGCCAGCGACTGGAACTCGGTCAGCACCGACAGCATCGCCACCGCGGCGAAGGTCTTGAAGGTGAACGCGCGGCCCATGCGGCGCCAGGCGACCCAGTAGAAGGGCAGGTTGATCACGAAGAACCACTTGCCGAAGCCCAGCCCGGTGGCGTAGTGCAGCAAGAAGGCCAGGCCCGCGGTGCCCCCGGTGAGCAGGCCTGCCTGATTGAACATCATCACCGCCAATGCGATGAACAAGGTGCCGGTCAGCAGCGCCTGGAAGTCCTCGACGGGCGTGTGGCGGTCGACGTTCGCAGACATGGGCGGTGGCCGATGGGGCTGCGTGGCCGCCGGGGCGCGCGCTCGCAGCGGGCCTACAGCCAGCCGGCGCAGCCTGGCGCGCCGCAGCGGCAGGCAAGCCGGCCATGGTGGTGGGTTTCGCCGTAGTCGACGCTGATCTCCTCACCCGGCGCGATGGCACGCAGCGCGTAGAACTCGACGCGGCCGTGCTCGGTGCTCAAGCGCGCGTTCGGCTGGCAAGAGTGGTTGGTGTAACGCATCGGGTCGGCGGACTTGGAGAAATCGATCGCGCGGCGCGGCGACAGCTCGACGATCATGATGCGCTCGCTGCGCGTGGCGCGGATGCGTGCCTCGGCCACGCTGATGGCTTCGCCGCGGATCTCGCCGATCTTGCGCGCCGCGGCGATCGGCTCGGCGGCGAACACGCCCAGGCCGTCGATGGGGCTGGGCGCGACGCGCAACTCGTACTTCTGGTAGGCCGGGCGCGGTGCGTTCATGTCCATCCCGCAGGTCCTGCGCGGCCTGCGCCAAGCTTGTTGTTAACCTTGCGGCCTGGCCGCTGCCGCCAGGCCCGCGGATTCACCCGTCTCACCCGTCAACCCTTCTTCGCCGCGCGTTGCGGCCCACGCCGATGATTCTCAGGTCCTTTCATGGCCGTCGCACCTTGCTGCGCGCCTGCGCCGCCGCCAGCTTGCTGGCCGTGTCGATCGGCAGCCCGGCGCAGCTGCCTGCCAACGTGCACCTGGTCGTCGGTTTCCCGCCCGGCGGCGGCACCGACGCCATTGCCCGGCTGCTGGCCGAGGCGCTGAAGGTTGAGCTGGCCGGCAGCCACGTCATCGTCGAGAACAAGCCCGGTGCCGGCGGCCAGCTTGCCGCGCAGGCGCTGAAGGCGGCCGCGCCCGACGGCGGCACCGTGTTCCTGACGCACGACCACACCATCTCGATCCTGCCGCAGGTGGTCAAGACGCCCGGTTTCGACCCGGCGCGGGACTTCGTGCCGGTGGCCGGCATCGCCACCTTCGTCAACGCCTTCGCGCTCGCCGCCGGCACGCCGGCCAAGAGCTTCGACGACTACCTCGGCTGGGTCAGGACGCAGGGCGCCAAGAGCTCG
Organism: uncultured Rubrivivax sp.; assembly: GCA_964477985.1. Classification (GTDB taxonomy): domain Bacteria; phylum Pseudomonadota; class Gammaproteobacteria; order Burkholderiales; family Burkholderiaceae_C; genus Rubrivivax. The sequence continues at coordinate 4,102 of CAYZGL010000255.1, forward strand.
GTGGGCGTGCCCGCGCCGGCGTCGGTGCCGGAGTTTCTGGTCAAGGTCATCGGCGAGAAGTTCAAGCTCGACCTGGTGCCGGTGCCGTACCGCGGCAGCGCGCCGCTGATCGCCGATATGCTGGGCAACCAGATCCCGGCCGGCATCGGCAGCATCCCGGACTTCATCGAGAACCACAAGACGGGCAAGCTGCGCGTGGTGGCGGTGCTCGGCGGCGCGCGCCAGGCGGTGCTGCCCGGCGTGCCCACCTTCGCCGAGCTGGGGCTGGCGGGCTTCGAGGACGTGCCGTACTACGGCCTGTTCGCGCCGGCGGGCACGCCGCGGGCCGCGATCGACACCCTTGCGGCGGCGGTGTCCAGGGCCATCGCCAAGCCCGCGCTGCACGAGCGGCTCACCGCCATGGGCCTGACGGTGGGCTTCATGAGCCCCGAGCAGCTGGGCCAGCGCGAACGCGCCTACACCGCGACCTGGGCACGCATCATCAAGGCCACCGGCTTCGTGCCGCAGTAGCACGCGCCGCAGCCCCGGGCGTCAGGCGCCGGCCAGGCCGGTGGCGATCGCCGCCGTCGGCGGCAGCGTCAGCGCAGCGGCCGGCTTCCAGCCCTTCTTGCGGTATTCGGCCACCACGTCGGTGCAGATGCCGCCGCGCACGTTCCAGCGTGCGCTGACGCGCACGAAGCGCGGCGCGGTGGCTTTGACGATGTCGTCGAGCACGGTGTTCGTCACCTGCTCGTGGAACGCGCCTTCGTCGCGGTAGCTCCAGAAGTACAGCTTCAGGCTCTTCAACTCGATGCACCGCTGGTCGCACACCATGTCGATACTGAAGTGCGCGAAGTCGGGCTGGCCGGTCAGCGGGCACAGGCAGGTGAACTCGTTCAGCTGGAAGCGGATCAGGTAGTCGCGCTGCGGCGCCGGGTTGGCGAACACCTGCAACTGCTTGCTCGGCCGGGTGGGCGGGATCGCCGGCTTCTCGCGCTGGCTGGCGGCGGCAAACGGGGCGGCGGTCTTGCGGGGCATGGTCGGCGAGTAGGGCGGCGCGGCCGGTAGGCAGGGGTGGCGATGCTATCATCCGCGCGCCTCGCACGCCCCGATCCAGGCGCTTTTTCCTCTAAGAATCAAGCACTTGCGGCGGCATCCGGCGGTCGACCGTGGCCCTTGTCCGCAGCCCATGCGCCTCAACCAGATCAAGCTTTCCGGCTTCAAGTCCTTCAGCGATCCCACCACCTTTGCGCTGCCCGGCCAGCGCGTCGGCGTGGTCGGCCCCAACGGCTGCGGCAAGTCCAACATCATGGACGCGGTGCGCTGGGTGCTGGGCG
>CAYZGL010000256.1:0-5402 GCA_964477985.1 uncultured Rubrivivax sp.
TGCGCGCTTCCTTGGCGTTGGGCACGGTGAAGAAGCGCATCAGGATGTGCGGCAGCCCGGCGGTGCCGAACATCAGCGCCATGCCGAAGCTGATGGCGCTGATCGGGTCCTTGACGAAGCCGCCCGGGCCCATGATCGAAAAGCCGATCTTGGCGGCCTCTTCGGGCGATTTGCCGGCCTTGGCCGCGAGCGCGGTCTTGATCTCCACCGACTTGGCGAACAGCGCCTCGGGGCTGAAGCCGAACTGCGCCATCACCATGAAGGCCATGAAGGACGCGCCGCCCAGCAGCATGATCGCCTTGATGATCTGCACCCAGGTGGTCGCGGTCATGCCGCCGAACAGCACGTAGACCATCATCAGCACGCCGACGATGATCACCGCGTACATGTAGTCCAGCCCGAACAGCAGCTTGATCAGCTGGCCGGCGCCGACCATCTGCGCGATCAGGTAGAAGGCCACCACCACCAGCGTGCCGCTGGCCGCGAACACGCGCACCGGCGTCTGCGCGAAGCGGAACGCGGCCACGTCGGCGAAGGTGAACTTGCCCAGGTTGCGCAGCCGCTCGGCGAGCAGGAAGGTGACCACCGGCCAGCCGACGAGGAAGCCGATCGAGTAGATCAGCCCGTCGAAGCCCGAGGCCATCACCGCCGCCGAGATGCCCAGGAACGAGGCCGCCGACATGTAGTCGCCGGCGATCGCCAGGCCGTTCTGGAAGCCGGTGATGCCGCCGCCGGCGGTGTAGAAGTCGGCCGCGCTCTTGGTCTTGGCCGCGGCCCACTTGGTGATCCACAGCGTGAACAGCACGAAGATGCCGAACATCGAGATCGCGGTCCAGTTGGTGGCCTGCTTCTCGGCCTGGCCGAGGTCGCCGCCCGCGGCGAAGGCGCTGCCGGCAGCGATCAGCGCGGCCATCGCAGCGGCGATAGGCAATGCGAACTTGGTGGTCGATTTCATTTCAGCACCGCCTTGGTGATGTCGTCGGACAGTTGGTCGAACTCGTTGTTGGCGCGACGCACGTAGACCGCGGTGATCAGGATCGTGAAGACGATGACCACCAGGCCGATGGGCATGCCCCAGGTCGTCACGCCGCTGCCCATGCGCGTGGCCAGCAGTTCCTTGTCGAAGGCGATCAGCAGGATGAAGCCGTAGTACACGACCAGCATCGCGGCCGTCAGCCACCAGCCGAAGCTCGTTCGCTTGGCCTTCAGTTCCTGGTATTTAGGATGACTGGCGATCCGTTTGGTCAGGTCGTCGTCCATGGTGTCTCCTGAGTTGACAAACACGAAGGCGGCAGCAAAACCGCCGCGAGCGCGGCATCTTCGGGCGGCGCGCTGACCCGACCTTGACGCCAAACCAACAAAGGCTGACAGCGCCATCGCGGCGCCGCACGCGCGCGGCGCGCGCTGCGGCGATACTGCGGCGCGCTGCCGCGAGAACTGCCATGCCCACCATCCTCGTCCTCAACGGCCCCAACCTGAACCTGCTGGGCACACGCGAGCCGGCCGTGTACGGCTCGGCGACGCTGGCCGACGTGCAGGCCCTGTGCGAAGCCACCGGCCGCCAGCTGGGCGTGGACGTGGACTTCCGCCAGAGCAACCACGAAGGCGTGCTGATCGACTGGCTGCACGAGGCCGGCGCCGCGTTTCGCGCCGGCAGCGTGCTGGGCGTGGTGTTCAATGCCGGCGCCTACACCCACACCAGCGTGGCGCTGCACGATGCGGTCAAGGGCTGCGGCGTGCCGATGATCGAGGTGCACATCAGCAACGTGCACGCGCGCGAGCCGTTTCGCCACCACTCCTGCCTGTCGCCGGCGGCCGCCGGCATCGTGGTGGGCTTCGGCATCGACGGCTATGCCCTGGCGATGCAGGGCCTGGCGCGGCGCGCGGCCGCGGCCAAGGCCGGCTGAGGCGGCTCCGGCCGCAGCGGACCTTCACCGACGAGGAGACTTGCGATGGACTTCGAGGACATCCTGTACGAGCTGCGCAACGGCGTGGCCTGGATCACCATCAACCGCGCGGACAAGATGAACGCCTTTCGCGGCCAGACCTGCGACGAGCTGATCCGCGCGCTGAACAAGGCCGGCTACGACCGCGACGTGGGCTGCATCGTGCTGGCCGGCGCCGGCGAACGCGCCTTTTGCACCGGCGGCGACCAGTCGGCGCACGACGGCAACTACGACGGCCGCGGCACCATCGGCCTGCCGATGGAAGAGCTGCACACCGCCATCCGCGACGTGCCCAAGCCGGTGATCGCGCGCGTCCAGGGTTATGCCATCGGCGGTGGCAACGTGCTGGCCACGATCTGCGACCTGACGATCTGCTCCGACAAGGCGGTCTTCGGCCAGGTCGGCCCGAAGATGGGTTCGGTCGATCCCGGCTACGGCACGGCCTTCCTGGCGCGCGTGGTCGGCGAGAAGAAGGCGCGCGAGATCTGGTACCTGAACAAGCGCTACTCGGGCGCCGAGGCGGTGGCGATGGGCCTGGCCAACCTGTGCGTGCCGCACGAGCAACTGGATGCCACGGTGCAGCAGTGGGCCGAAGAGATCTGCGAGCGCAGCCCCACCGCCATCGCCATCGCCAAGCGCAGCTTCAACATGGACACCGCGCACCAGGCAGGCATCGCCGGCATGGGCATGCTCGCGCTGAAGCTGTACTACGGCACCGAGGAGTCGCGCGAGGGCGTCAAGGCGCTGAAGGAAAAGCGCAAGCCGGATTTCCGCAAGCACCTGAAGTAGGCCCACCCGCCGCAGCCTTCGCCCGCCCCTGGGGGTGCGCGGCGGGGCCGCGCCGCACCACGCTCAACGGGCGGCGGCCGCAGGCGCGTCCAGCGCCGCACCCTGCGCCAGCTGCTGCAGGCAATTCAGGCACAGGCAACCGCGATAGCGATGGTGCAGCAAGCGTTGCAGCGCGGCGTCCAGCTTCGGGCCGGTGCAAGGGCAAGGTGCGGCACCGTTCATGCCGCAGTGGAACGCCGCGCCGCAGCGCGGGCAGCGGTCGGCCGCCGGGGCAGGGCCGGCGCTCATGCGGCGAACAGCGCCTTGTGCCGTTCGCGCAGCAGGTTCTTCTGCACCTTGCCCATGGCGTTGCGCGGCAGTTCGGGCACGATGAACACCGCCTTGGGCACCTTGAAGCCGGCGATGCGCTGCTTCAGCGCGGCGCTCACCGCCGCACCGTCCAGGGCCGCATCCGGCCTGGGCACCACCACCGCGACCACGGCCTCGCCGAAGTCGGCGTGCGGCACGCCGATCACCGCCGATTCGGCCACGCCGGGCAGGTTGTTGATGCAGCCCTCGACCTCGGCCGGGTAGACGTTGTAGCCGCCGCTGATGATCAGGTCCTTGCTGCGCCCGACGAGGGTCACGCAGCCGTCTTCGGCCTGTTTGCCCACGTCGCCGGTCTTGAACCACAGGTCGGTGGTGAACTCGTCGGCGGTCTTCTCGGGCATGCGCCAGTAGCCCTTGAACACGTTGGGGCCCTTGACCTCGATGTGGCCGATCTCGCCGCTTGGCAGCGGCTGGCCCTTGTCGTCGCGGATGCGCAGCCCGACACCGGGCAGCGCGCGCCCGACGGTGCCGCCGCGGCGTTCGCCTTGTGAGGCGTCGCAGGGGTTGGAGGTGAGCATCACGGTCTCGCTCATGCCGTAGCGCTCGAGGATCGTGTGGCCGCTGCGCGCCGCCCATTCGTCGAAGGTCTCGATCAGCAGCGGCGCCGAGCCGCTGATGAACAAGCGCATGTGCGCGCAGGCCTCGCGGCTCAGCGCGGGCTCGGCCAGCATGCGCACGTACAGCGTGGGCACGCCCATGAAGACGGTGGCCTCGCGCAGCCGCGCGATCACCTGGCGCGCGTCGAACTTGCCGAACCAGATCGTCTTGGCGCCGGCCAGCAGCGCGCCGTGCGAGGCCACGAACAAGCCGTGCACGTGGAAGATCGGCAGCGCGTGGATCAGCACGTCGTCGCTGCGCCAGCCCCAGTAGTCGTGCAGCACGCGCGCATTGCTCACCAGGTTGGCGTGCGTCAGCATCGCGCCCTTGCTGCGCCCGGTGGTGCCGCTGGTGTAGACGATGGCGGCCAGGTCGTCTGCGCGGCGCGGCGCCACTTCGTGGCGGTCGCTCATCTGTGCGGCACGCTCGAGCAGGCTGCCCGTGCGGTCGTCGTCCAGGGTGAAGACGTTTTGCGTGCCGGCCTTGAACGCGAGCTGGCTGGCCCAGCCGAAGTTGCGGCTCGAGCACACCAACACGCCGGGCTCGGCGTCGCCGATGAAATATTCGATCTCCCCCGCCTGGTAGGCCGTGTTCAGCGGCAGGTAGACGAATCCGGCGCGCAGCACCGCCAGGTACAGCAGCAGCGCTTCGACGCTCTTTTCGGTCTGCACCGCCACGCGGGTGCCGGCGGGCAGGTCCAGCGAGCCCAGCAGGTTGGCCAGCATCGCGCTGCCGCGCTCCAGGTCGGCCCAGGTGTAATACAGCGGCGCGCCATCGCCGCCGGCGGTCTCGATGGCGGTGCGCTGCAGATCGGCGGGGAAGGCCGCGCGCAGCACGGCGAACAGGTTGTGGTTGTTCATTGCGGTGGGGGTGGGGTCAAAAGCGCGCCGCGCGCTTCTCGGCGAAGGCGGCCAGGCCTTCGCGGTGTTCGGCCGAGTCGGCATAGCGGAAGTGTTCGTGGCGCTGCACCGCGCTGGGCCCGCCGGCGGCCAGCTGGCGCAAGGTGCGCTTGTTCAGGCGCTGCGCCTGCGGCGACAACGCGGCGATGCGCCGGCCGCTGGCTTGCGCCTCGGCCGCCAGCGCGCCGCCGGCGACCACGCGATCGACGATGCCGCGCGCCAGCGCCTCGCCGGCGTCCAGCAGCCGCGCTTCGAGCAGCAGTTCGCGCAGCAGCGGCAGGCCCAGCACGCGCGCCACGATCTGCGCTTCGCTGGGCGCCAGCGGAAACCCCAGCCGCGCGATCGGGATGCCGAAGCGCGCACCATGCGCGGCGATGCGCAGGTCGCAGCACGCGGCGATCTCCAGCCCGCCGCCGATGCACGAGCCGGCGATCTGCGCCACGACCGGGATGTCGCAATCGAGCATCGCGCGCAGCGCCGGCGCCACCACGTCTTCGTGAAAGGCGCGCAGCCGCCGCGCGTCGAAGCGAAAGCTCGGGAACTCGTCGATGTCGCCGCCGGCCGCAAAGTGCGCACCTTCACCGGCCAGCAGCACCACGCGCGCGGCGCCGGCGCGCTGCAGTTGCTCGAACGCGGCGCGCAGTTGATGCCACATCGCCACGCTCAGTGCGTTGTGCTTGGCCGGGTTGCGGATGTGCACGCGCGCGATGCCGGCGGCGTCGGCCGGCTGCAGTTCGATGCGGTCTTGGCTCATCGCAGTCTCGCACCGGTGGCCTGGGCCAGCTGCGCCCAGCGGCTGATC
>CAYZGL010000257.1:0-5362 GCA_964477985.1 uncultured Rubrivivax sp.
CATGCCGCCAGCGTTCAATCTGAGCCAGGATCAAACTCTTCAGTTCGATCTTGAATTTTGCTCAAAGAATTGAAGTGAACTTCACTTCTATGAGCGTTCGAGGTTACGGACCTCGACGATCCATGCGAACAAGGATCGCTTTGTCACTTTGCTTCGAACGCCCACGCTTATCGGCTGTATGTTGTTAAAGAACCGCTCTTGCATCCAGCGAAGCATGTCGCAAGAAGCAAAGAAGTGAGATTATGACTCGCTTTTCGCTGGCCGTCAAGTCTCTTTGACTTTTGACTCAAGAAGCTCTCGTTCGCGTGTGCTTATCGAACTTGTTGCGCCAAGCCTATGACTGTAGCACATGACGCGGATCTGCGCAAGTTCTGGTCTTGCATTCTTTGTCGACGCAGACTCAAGCCGCAAAGGCCCGAGGCGCTTCGTCCATTGGGTTGGCTGCCTGCAGGACCCTTTGCAAGGCAGTCGAAAGGCGACGTGTGTCTGCACGCAGCACACGTTGCTTGATCGACGGGATCTGGGCAGGGTGCATCGAGAAGCTGCGCAGGCCCATGGCGAGAAGGAGTTCGGTGAACGCCGGGTCACCCGCCATCTCGCCGCAAACGCTGACGGCCTTGCCGAGTGCGCCGCTGTTGGCGATCACCGCAGCAATGAGCCCGATAACGGCAGGATGCCAAGGGTCGTACAGATGCGAAACGGCATCGTCGGCGCGGTCGATCGCCAGGGTGTACTGAATCAGGTCGTTGGTGCCGATCGAGACGAAGTCGAAATGCGGCAGGAAGTGCGGCAGGCTGAGCGCTGCCGCCGGCACTTCGATCATGGCGCCCAGGTCGACCTGCGAATAGGCAAGGCCCGCGTCGTCGAGCTGTCTGCGCGCGCGCTGCAGCGCCTCGTGAATCAGCTTGACCTCGCTCAGGTGAGCGACCATCGGGATCAGGATTCGCACGCGCCCGAAGGCGCTGGCTCGCAGGATCGCGCGCAGCTGCTGGCGGAACATGCCCGGCTCGGACAGGCTCCAGCGGATGGCCCGCAGGCCCAGTGCCGGGTTGAGCACGTGCTCATGACGCAGTTCCTGCGCCGACAAGCGCTCCAATGGCTTGTCGGCACCGATGTCGACCGTCCGGATCGTGACCGGAAGCCCTTTCATGGCGACGACGACATCGCGGTAGGCCGCGAACTGCTCGTCCTCGCCGGGCAGGTCCTGGCCACGCCCCATGAAGAGGAACTCGCTGCGAAACAGACCGACGCCGACGGCGCCCGCCTCCAGCGCCGCCGCAGCGTCTCCAGGCTGCTCGATGTTGGCCAGCAATTCGACCGGCTGGCCGTCGAGCGTCACCGACGGTGTGTGGCGAAGGCGGTTCAACCTGGCTCGCTCCAGTTCGCTCTGGCGCTGACGGAAACGGTACTCCTCCAACACGATCGGCGAGGGATCGACGATCGCGACGCCGGCGTCGCCGTCGATGATGACCCAGTCGTCCGAGCGGATCAGGCGGCTCGCTTCGCGCGCGCCGACCACGGCGGGAATGTCCATGCTGCGCGCCACGATCGCCGTGTGCGAAGTTCGCCCGCCGACATCGGTGATGAAACCGGTGAACACGCTGCGCTTGAAGCGCATCATGTCCGCCGGCGCCACGTCGCTGGCCACCAGCACGAGCGGATCCTCGCCGCCGAAGTCGCGCGGGCCCAGCGCACTGGCGTGCGCGGCGTGCCCTGCCGTTGCGGGATCGCGCGACATCACGCGCAGCATGCGTTCGACGACCTGCTCCAGGTCGGCCTTGCGCTCGCGCAGGTAGTCGTCGTCCATTTCGTCGAACTGCCGCGCCAGCACCTCCAGCTGCGCCGACAGCGCCCATTCCGCGTTGTAGTGCCGCTCGACCACCCACGTACGGGCCGCACCGGACAAGGTCTCGTCGTGCAGCAGCATCAGGTGCACGTCGAGCAGCGCCGACAGCTCCGGCGGCGCGTCGTCCGGAAGATCGCGCTGCAGCGCGCTCAACTCCGCGGCGACGGTATCGCGAGCGTGACGCAGCCGATCCAACTCGTCCTGCACGTGCTCGCCGGAGATGAAGTAGTGCGCCACGTCGACGCGGCTCGATGCCACCAGCACCGCGCGGCCGATCGCCACACCGCGCGACACCGGCAGACCGAAGACCTGGATGCTCATGCGGACACTTTAGCGCAGCGCCCGAGCCGCACGGGGCCGCACGGGGCCGCTACTGCCCCTCGCCGAACTTGTCGTTGATCAACGCGACGATCGCGCTCATTGCCGTTTGCTCGTCGGCACCTTCGGTCTCGATCTCGACCTCGGACCCGATGCCCGCGGCCAGCATCATCACCCCCATGATGCTCTTGGCGTTGACACGGCGGCCGTTGCGCGACAGGTGCACGTCACAGGCGAACCCCCCGGCCAATTTGGTGAGCTTGGCCGAAGCACGCGCGTGCAGCCCGAGTCTGTTGCTGATGGTGGCGGTCTGTTTGATCATGAGCCTTTTGGCTGCGGGGCATCGGCGGCAGGCGGCGCGACCGCCAACACGCCCTGGTTTGCGCCGGCGATGGCGCGCGCGACCAGCGTGTCCAACGGATCGTCGGTGCCGTAGCACAGGGTGCGCCACAGCATCGGCACGTTGACGCCGGCGACCACGCGTACGCGCGGGCTGGACAGCAGCAGCATCGCGCCGCGGCAGGGCGTGGCGCCGAAGACATCGGCGAAGACGAGCACGTCGACATCGCCACAGCGCTCGATGCACGTACGGGCCTCGGCCGCAACCGTGTCCGCGGTCGCGTCGGCTGCCACGTCCAGCGCGTGAACCTCGACCGTCACGTCGCAATAGGCATGCTCGGCCACCGCCTTCAGCGAGGAGGCGAGCGGTGCATGGGCAACGATCAGGACGATGGTCATCGCAGGACGGCTTCGCGGCCGATTATCGCCATCCGCCGCCGTGCTGCGACCGACACCGCGCGCAGCGGCGCCGAGCACCGCCCGTACGGCACGCGCGCATCACGGCACGAAGCGAAGGCTCGCGAAAAAGGTCTCCATCGCTTCGGCAGCGGGCTTGTCGGCGACGACGCTCGCCTGGAACACGCGCGTGCCCTTGGCGAACACCGCCGATTGGCCGCTCACGGCGCGCCCATCCGGCAGCCGGCCCTGCCATTGCACCCGCTGGCTGGCCGGATTCGGCGTCGCCCCCTCGACCCGCAGCTCGCGTGGCTGCAGGCCCGACGCCGAGAGGTTCACCGCAGCCGCGTCGCGCAACTCGGACAACGCCGGCCCGACGCGCGCGGGGTCGCCGAGTTCGGCAAAGGCGACTGCCCAGGTCGCGGCATCGGCGGTGCAGGCATGCAGTTCCATTTCCACCGTCTGCGGCCCGAGGCGCACGTGCCGCGCATGGCCTGCCGGCTTGCACGGGAACAGCGCGCTCAGCCCGCTGCCGCCCGGCCGCACCTCGCGCCAGTCGAGCGCGGGCGCACAGGCGGCCAGGCACGGCAGCGCCCATCGCAGCAGCAGGCTCGGGCATCGCGTCATCGGGCGCCGATTATCGAGTCGCCCGCACCCCTGCCCGGGGCCGCGCCGGGCGCGTGAAGGATTACCGCCGCGGCACCACCGCCCCGAGGCCGCCCCGCAATCGCGGGTTGGTGCAGCCGGCGCGCGATGCCCACACTTCGGGCAAAGCAAGCACGACGTTTGGGAGAACTGCGATGGGTGTTTCACAACCGCTGGCCGGCATCAGCCCGATGCCCGCCGCCACCGCCCCGGTCATCGATCGCAGCGGCCGCGAGAGCCTGCGCGAGTTAATCGAGCAGATCGGCCGCGAGGTCACCGCCCCGATGACCTCGGCGCTCGAACGCGTGAACGCCTTCGCCGCCAGCGGGCGCATCGATCGCGCCGGGTTGCGCGCGCTGCGCGACGAACTCGAATGCGCACGCCGCATCGCCTTGAGCGCGCAGCAGATCGGCCGCGTCGCATCGGGCCGGGTGCGCCAGCGTGCGCAGCGGCTGAACCTGACGACGATGCTGCACGATGCCCTCGCACAGCGCCGCCGCGAGACGGCCTCGCGCGGCATCGAATTGCGGCAGCGGTTGCAAGCGGCGCAGGTCATCGCCGACGCCTCGCTGTGTGCGGTGCTGTTGCGCGCGCTGCTGGACTGGAGCTTCGAGCATGCGCGCTCGCACATCGAGTTCGGCATCGACGTGACGAGCTGGCCCGAGCGCGCGCGGCTGGCGTGCCGCTTCTCCTACATCCCGCCCGACGAGTTGGCCACGAGGCCGGCGCAGCCGGGCAGCCTCGACACGGTGACATGGCAGCTGCTGCAGCGCCTGTCGCAGGCGCTGGGCCTGGCGCTGCAGCGCGACGATGGCGGCGGCGCGACGCAGCTGACGCTGGAGTTTCCGCGCACCGTCGGCGAAGGGCTGACGCTGCTGGATCCGGGCGAGCACGGCGGCGCCGCCAACTCGCAACCGATGGTCGGGCGCCACGTGCTGGTGATCGCCAGCCGGCGCGAGACGCGCAACGCGGTGCGCGACACCCTGCGCCCGATGGGGCTGATGGTCGACTACGTGGCCTCGATGGACGAAGCGCGCGAGTTCTGCAGCACCGGCCTGCCGCACGCGATCGTGTTCGAAGCCGCACTGGCCGGCGAGAAACTGCGCGTGCTGCGCGCCCAGTGGCAGCGCGAGGTACCGAGCCTGGCCTACATCGAGATCGCCGAGCAGGGTCGCGATCTCGAGGTCAGCGATCTCGGCGGGCAGCGCACCGCGCGCATCGGCCGCGACGTGCTGCCCAGCGCCTTGGGCCGCGCGTTGGCATCCGAACTGGCGCGCTGCGGCTGACGGCTGACGGCGCGGCGGCGCGCGCCGCTCAGCCGACGCCCGCGGCGTGCGCCTGCTGGTCGGCGTGATAGCTCGAGCGCACCAGCGCACCGACGGCCGCATGGCTGAAGCCCATCTTCGCGGCCTCGGACTCGAACATGCGGAAGGTGTCGGGATGCACGTAGCGCAGCACCGGCAGGTGGTGGCCGCTGGGCGCCAGGTACTGGCCGATGGTCAGCATGTCGATGCCGTGCGCGCGCATGTCGCGCATCACCTGCAGGATCTCGTCGTCGGTTTCGCCCAGCCCGACCATCAGGCCGCTCTTGGTCGGCACGCCCGGCACCTCCTGCTTGAAGCGCTGCAGCAGCCCCAGGCTGAACGCATAGTCGGAGCCCGGGCGCGCCTGCTTGTACAGCCGCGGCACGGTCTCGAGGTTGTGGTTCATCACGTCCGGCGGCGCGGCCTTCAGGATGTCCAGCGCGCGATCGAGCCGGCCGCGGAAGTCCGGCGTCAGCACCTCGATGCGCGTTTGCGGCGACAGCTCGCGCACGCG
>CAYZGL010000258.1:0-5342 GCA_964477985.1 uncultured Rubrivivax sp.
CAAGGCGGTGGCGCTGTACGTCGCCGGCCACGACGTGACGCAACTGGCGTCGATGTGCAAGCTCAAGTGCGCGCGGGTGGCACGCGAAGTCGCCGACTGGTGCGTGCAGTTCTGGGGCGGCATGGGCTACATCGAGGAAACCCGTGTCAACCGCGCCTGGCGCGACAGCCGGCTGAGCTCGATCGGCGGCGGCGCCGACGAAGTCATGATGGGCATCATCGCCAAGACGATGGGCATCCTGCCGCGGCAAGGCTGAGCCCCAATGTGCGACACGCTGCCGATCGCCCATCGCGGTGACAACAGCCGCGCAGCGGCTGTTTCGGCGCAGCCAGATGGCATGGCGCGCGCAGCGCGCACGGGCGATCTCACCGCGGGCTCCAATGTTTGACACCTTGCTCATAGCCAACCGCGGTGAGATCGCCTGCCGCGTGATCCGCAGCGCGCGCGCGATGGGCCTGCGCACGGTGGCGGTGTACTCCGACGCCGACCGTGATGCCTTGCACGTGCAGCTTGCCGACACCGCGCTGCGCATCGGCGAGGCACCGGCGCGCGACAGCTACCTGAACATCGAACGCGTGATCGACGCCTGCCGGCGCAGCGGCGCCGGCGCGGTGCACCCGGGCTACGGCTTCCTGTCGGAGAACGCCGACTTCGCGCGCGCGTGCCGAAACGCAGGCATCGTCTTCGTCGGCCCCGCGCCCGAGGCGATCGACGCGCTGGGCCACAAGGCCGCGGCCAAGCAGCGCGCACAAGCCATCGGCGTGCCCTGCCTGCCCGGTTATGCGGGTGCGGCGCAGGACAACGACACGCTGATCGGGCAGGCGCGGCGCATCGGCGCACCGCTGATGATCAAGGCCAGCGCCGGCGGCGGCGGGCGCGGCATGCGCCGCTGCGACGATGTCGGCGATGTCGCCGCACTCGAGCAGTTGATCGAATCGGCGCGCGCCGAGGCGCTGGCCTCCTTCGGCAATGGCGAGCTGTTGCTGGAGCGCTTGGTCGAGCACGCACGCCACGTCGAGGTGCAGGTCTTCGGCGACAGCCACGGCGGTGCGGTGCACCTGGGCGAGCGCGACTGCTCGACGCAGCGGCGCAACCAGAAGATCCTCGAAGAAGCGCCGGCCCCCGGCGTGTCGAGCGAGCTGCGCGCGCGTTTGGGCGACGCGGCGGTGAAGCTGGTGCGCGAAGTCGGCTACGTCGGCGCGGGCACGGTGGAGTTCCTGCTCACGCCCGACGGCGAATTCCACTTCCTCGAGATGAATACGCGGCTGCAGGTCGAGCATCCGGTGACCGAGGCGATCACCGGCTTGGACCTGGTGGAGTGGCAGCTGCGCATCGCGCGCGGCGAGCCGATGCCGCTGCAGCAAGCCGACATCCGCTGCAGCGGCCACGCGATCGAAGCGCGGCTGTGCGCCGAGGACGCCTTTGCCGGCTTCGCGCCGCAGTCGGGCCGCATCGAACGATGGAGCGTACCAAGCGGCGCAGGCATCCGCGTCGACCACGGCATGGTGGCGCAGCCGACGATCCCGCCGCACTACGACTCGATGGTGGCCAAGCTCATCGCTTACGGTGCCAACCGTGAGCAGGCGCGCGGCCGGCTGCAACGCGCGCTGGCCGGCAGCAGCGTGCTGGGGCTGACGACCAACCGCGACTACCTGCTGCAGGCGCTGGCGGCACCGGCCTTTGCCGCGCCCGCGCTGTCGACGCGCTGGCTGGGTGAGGCCAGCGCGCATTGGCACGCGCGCGGGCCCGATGCCCGCTGGGCCGCGCTGGCCGCCGCCGTGCGGCTGCATCGGCTGGCGCGGCGCTTCGGCCCGCTGGCACTGTGGAGCTCGGCCGGCGTGCGCGAAACGCCGCTGCGGCTGGCAGCGGGTGAACAGGTGTTCGAGCTGCGCCTGGCCTACCGCCCTGGCGAGCCGATCCGCGCCGCGGCCGGCGGCGTGCAGCACGCGATCGAAGTGCAGCGCGACGATGGCATCGAGGCCGAGCTGGTCGTCGACGGCGCGCACCTGCGCGTGCGCTGCGGGATGCAAGGCGATGCCGGCTGGCTCGACGCCGACGGCATCAGCGCCGCCTGGGCCGACACCAGCCAGGCGCCGCCCGAAGTCGACGACGCGGCCAGCCACGGCGTGATCACCAGCCGCATGCACGGCCAGCTGGTGCGGCTGAACGTCGAAGTCGGCCAGCGTGTGCGCAAGGGTGATTTCGTGCTCGCCATCGAGGCGATGAAGATGGAACACCGCTTCGACGCCCCCATCGACGGCACCGTGGCCGAGATCGGGGCGGCCGCCGGCACGCAGGTGGCGCCGGGGCGGCTGCTGTTGCGCATCGACGCCGACCCCGCCTGAAGGGAGACCACCGCATGCCTGAAGCCGCCGTGCTCTATGCCGTCGACGACGGCGTGGCCACCTTGACGATGAACCGGCCGCAGGTGCTGAACGCGCTGAACGGCGACTTGCTCGAGGGCCTGCGCGACGGCCTGGCGCGCGCCAAGGCCGACGCCGCGGTGCGCGCGGTGCTGCTCACCGGCGCCGGGCGCGGCTTTTGCGCCGGCGCCGATCTGGCGGGCGCCGCCGGCCGGCCGCAGCCCTTCGATGTGGAGCAGTCGCTGCGCGAGGGCTACCACCCGATCGTGCTGGCCATGCGCCGACTGCCCAAGCCGATCGTCGCCGCGGTCAACGGCTCGGCCGCGGGCGCCGGCATGAGCCTGGCGCTGGCCTGCGACATCGTGCTGGCGGGGGAATCGGCCAGCTTCCTGCAGGCCTTCACGCGCATCGGCCTGGTGCCCGACTGCGGCAGCACCTGGCTGCTGCCGCGCATCGTCGGCGACGTGCGCGCGCGCGCCATCGTGATGCTGGCCGACAAGATCGGCGCGCGCGACGCGCTGCAATACGGGATGGTGTGGCAGGTCCATGCCGACGACCGGCTGCTGGACGAGGCGCGGGCCTGCGCGCAGCGGCTGGCGCGAATGCCCACGCGCGCCTACGATCTGATCAAGCAGGCGCTGGCGGTCAGTTCGGGCAACGGCCTGGGCGAGCAGCTCGAGGTCGAAGGCCGGCTGCAGGCCGAGGCCATGGCCACCGGCGACCATACGGAAGGCGTGGCCGCGTTCCTGGCCAAGCGCCCTGCGGTGTTCAACGGAAGGTGACCAGCATGTCCGAGGACCTGAAGATCGACAAACGCGGCCACGCGATGTGGCTGACCATCGACCGCCCGGCGGCGCGCAACGCGATGAACAGCGCGGTGATCGCCGGCATCCGCGCCGGGCTCGAGCAGGCGCACCGCGATCCCGAGGTGCGCGCGGTGGTGCTCACCGGTGCCGGCGACAAGGCCTTTTGCGCCGGCGCCGATCTGGCCAAGGGGTCGGGTTCGTTCCAGTTCGACCCGTCCCGGCCGCATGCCGAGCTGGCCGACCTGCTGCGTTACGCGCAGACCACCACGCTGCCGCTGATCGCGCGCGTCAACGGCCATTGCCTGGCCGGCGGCATGGGCTTCCTGGGCATGTGCGACATGGCGGTCGCGGCAGCACACGCCAGCTTCGGCCTGCCCGAGGTCAAGATCGGGTTGTTCCCGGCGCAAGTGTTGGCGGTGCTGCAGCACATCTGCACGCCGCGCCACATCGCCGAGCTGTGCCTGACCGGCGAGCCCATCGATGCCCCACGCGCCGCCGAGATCGGGTTGGTCAACCACGTGGCCCCGGCCGGCGAACTCGACGCCAAGACCGACTGGCTGCTGCAGCGCGTGGTGGGCAAGTCGCCCACGGCGCTGCGGCGCGGCAAGGTAATGATGCGCGCCGCCTTCGGCATGACGTTCGAGCAGTCGATCAGCTACCTCGAGACGCAGATCATGACGCTGGCGCTGACCGAGGACGCCAAGGAAGGCCGCGCCTCGTTCATCGAGAAGCGCGCGCCGAACTGGACAGGCCGCTGACTTGCGCCGCGTCAGCCCCTCGTCACGCATTCGGCCGACAATGCTTGTCGAATCGGCGAGGGACGGTCATGGATGCCATAGAGTGCGGCGGCGCGAGGATCGCGCTGCAGATCGGCAACGACGGCATCGGTGCCGCCCACTTCAGCGGCCTGCTGATGCCCGGCAACATCCAGGCGGTGAGCGCGTACACGCTGGCCATGGGCATGGGGCGCGGCGCCCAGGGGCTGCTGTACCGCAACGACCGCGCCGCCGTGTGCTGCGACACCCAGTCGATGGCGGCCAGCTACCCGACGCTGACGCCGCGGCTGCGCGCCATGCCGGTGGCCTTCGTCGTCAACGCCGCCCAAGCCGCGCTGTACGAACGCGTGGTCGAGCGTGCCGGCGCGGCCGGTGTGCTGCGCCGGATGTTCTACCACCCGGACGAAGCCCGCGAGTGGCTGGCGCAGACCCTGCAGCTGCTGCATGACAACCGCAGCTGGTGGGCGGCGCGCCCCTGAAGGCGCTCGCGCCTCGCGCCGCCCGACGAGGACCCCGCCATGTCCGAGCACCTGATCGAAAGCTTCGACGGCGGCATCGCCACGCTGACGCTGAACCGCCCCGAGGCGCGCAATGCGTTGACGCGCGAGATGTCGCTCGCGCTGGCCGCAGCGCTGCCCCGGCTGGCGCTCGACCCGGCCGTGCGGCTGGTCGTGCTCACCGGTGCGGGCAACGCCTTTTGCGCCGGCGGCGACGTCAAGGGCTTCGCCCGCAACGCCGCCGGCGCGCCGCCGGCGATGAGCTTCGACACGCGCGTGACCGAGCTGCGCGCGCGCATGGAAGCGGTGCGCTGGCTGCACGAGATGCCCAAACCGACGCTGGCGGTGATTCCCGGCGCCGCGGCCGGCGCCGGGCTGTCGCTGGCGCTGGCCTGCGACCTGCGCATCGCCGCCGACGACGCCAAGCTGACCACCGCCTTCGCCAAGGTCGGCCTGGCCGGCGACTACGGCGGCAGCTGGTTCCTGAACCACCTGGTCGGCGCGGCCAAGGCGCGTGAGCTGTACTTCACCGCCGAGGTGGTGAGCGGCGCCGAGGCGCAGCGCATCGGGCTGGTCAACCGCGCGGTGCCCGCGGCGCTGCTGGCCGAGGCCGCGCGCACCTGGGCCGCCGCATTGGCCGCGCTGCCCACCGTGGCGCTGGGCTACATGAAGCGCAACCTGAACACCGGGCTGCGCGGCTCGCTGGCCGACGTGCTCGATGCCGAGGCGGTGCACATGGTGCGCACCTTCGACACCGAAGACCACAAGGCCGCCGCGCTGGCCTTCGTCGACAAGCGCGCGCCGCGCTTCGAGGGGCGCTAGTGCAGTGTTCCACGCTGTGAAGCACTTACTCAGCAGTCAGTAATATAGGCAACAGATGGATGTCCGAAGAATGACCGC
>CAYZGL010000259.1:0-5230 GCA_964477985.1 uncultured Rubrivivax sp.
CCACCGGCACGTCGCGCCAGCCCAGCAGCACCTGGCCTTCGCGGCGCACCGCGCGCTCGAGTTCCTGGATGCACGCCAGCCGCGAGGCGTGTTCCTTGGGCATGAACACCATGCCCACGCCGTACTCGCCGGGCGGCGGCAGCTGCACGCCCTGGGCCGCCATCTCGGCGCGATAGAACTCGTCGGGGATCTGGATCATGATGCCCGAGCCGTCGCCCATCAGTTTGTCGGCGCCGACCGCGCCGCGATGATCCAGGTTCTCGAGGATCTTCAGGCCCTGCTCGATGATGCCGTGCGAGCGGATGCCCTTGATCTGCGCGACGAAGCCCAGGCCGCAGGCGTCGCGCTCGCGCGATGCGTCGTACAGGCCGTCGCGCTGCAAAGCGGCCTGCTCGGCGTGGCTGGCGCTGACGCCGGGCTCGACGCTTTGCAGCGCGTCTTGCAGCACGCCTTGCACGGAAGTGGGGTGACCGGTGTTCATGAGCCGTCTCGTTCGCAGACTGTCGGGGCGACGATTATCGCAATGCAGCATCGCACGACAAGGCAAATAAAATGGGGTCAGGCTCGTTATTGCGACAACGCACAAGGTGCCTTGCTTAATTGGGGACACATCATTGTCGCCTCCGAACCGCGCTGTGCATGACTGCATCGCCCACTGCAAGCCTGCCGCCGGGCGCGCCGTTCTGTGAAGCGGCCACCTTCAGCGATGCAGCCTTGCGCAAGCGCGGCCGCACCGCGATCGTTCGGCCGGCGCCGAGCGGCCCCGCCTGCGGCAGGCCAGCGCGTCAGCTGTCGGGCGGCGCTGCGCGCGGCGGCCTGCCGCGCGCACGCGGCCTGGCCGGCCGGCCCGCGTGCTGCGCGACCTCGGCCAGAAACTGCGGCGAGCCGATGGCCCAGCCGTTGGCTGCCGCGTGTTCGATGCGGCGCAGCGTGGCCGCGTCCAGGCCCTGCGCCAGCAGCCGGCCGTAGGCGGCCTCGCGTTCGAACGGCGTGTTGCCGAGCCGCCAGTACTCGGGCGGATCACTCAGCAGTGCATCGCGCTTCAACCCCAGCCGATGCGCCGCGCTGCTCCAGGTGCTGGGCGGCGCTGCTGCGGCTGCGCCGCCGCGCGACGCGGCGCTGTCGACCAGCAGCAGCGCCTGCAGCAGCGCGGCGCCGTCCTGCACCACGCCGGCGCGAAAACGGCCGTCCCAGATCGTGCCGCTGCGGCCGTGGCGGCGGTTGAAGGCGGCGACATAACGCCGGCCCAGCGCCTGCACCGAACGGCTCAGCGCGGCCTGGCTGGGTGGACGCAGCAGCAGCAGCACGGCGTCGTCGAGCAAGGCGTAGCCATGCAACAGCACCGACTGGGCGCGCATCGCGTCGTTCAGCGCGGCCAGATACTGCCGGCGGTCGACGTCGTCGACGAACAGCGGCTGCGCGCGCAAGGCGCGCTGCAGCAGCAGGTGGGCGCAGCCGGGCACCACCAGCCGGGGCAGCCGCGCCATGACGGCTAGCGCCGGTGCGCAGCGCGCTCGACGGCGCGCGGCATGGACGCACGCCGCCGCAGCGTCTCAGCGGGCATCGGCAAACAGCGCACGGCCGGTCAGCCGTTCGTGCTCGCGCAGCGCGAAACGGTCGGTCATGCCGGCGATGTAGTCGGCCACCGCGCGTACGCGCGGCTCGTGTGACTCGCGTACGCGCGGCTCCTGTGACTCGCGCTCGCGCTGCGCCTGGCTCGCGTGCTCGGCGGGCATTTCGTGCGGCCACTGCAGGTAGGCGGCAAACAGCTCGTGCACCACCTGCCGCGCCCGATCGGTGCTGTGCTGCACCTGCGGGTGCCGGTACAGCGTGTCGAACAGGAAGCGCTTGAGCGTGCGCGCGGCCTCGCGCATGTCGTCGCTGAACGCCACCAGCGGCGGTGCGCGTCGCACCGCATCGGCGTCGGCCGGTGCGTGCCGGCGCAGTGCATGCAGCGTCGTCGCCACCAGATCGTCCGCCTGCGCTTCACGCATGCGGCGGATGCTCTCGAACAGCCAGCGCCGTGGCGCGCCTTGGGCCAAGGATGGAAACACTTGCAGCGCCTCGGTGTGGAAACGCTGGTACAGCGGCACCGCCGACAACTGCTCGACCGTGATCAACCCGGAGCGCACGCCGTCGTCGATGTCGTGCGCGTTGTAGGCCATCTCGTCGGCCAGGTTGACCAGTTGCGCTTCGAGCGAAGGTTGCGTGCCTTGCAGGAAACGTTGTGCGACGCCGCCCGGCTCGTCGCGTTCGAGCCGCTGCGCATGGGCGCGCGAGCAATGCTTGAGGATGCCCTCGCGCGTCTCGAACGACAGGTTCAGCCCGTCGAAGCCGGCGTGGGTTTGTTCGAGCCCATCGACCACGCGCAGGCTTTGCAGGTTGTGCTCGAAGCCGTCTGCGCCCACGCCGCGCATGCATTCGTGCAGCGCGTCCTGGCCGGCGTGGCCGAACGGCGTGTGGCCCAGGTCGTGCGCCAGCGCGATGGCCTCGACCAGATCCTCGTCCAGTGCCAGTTGCCGCGCCATCGAGCGCGCCAGCTGCGCCACTTCCAGCGAGTGCGTCAGCCGCGTGCGAAACAGGTCGCCCTCGTGGTTGAGAAACACCTGCGTCTTGTAGACCAGCCGCCGGAACGCGGTGCAGTGCACGATGCGCTCGCGGTCGATGCGAAAAGCCTGCTCGGCGCGCAGATCCGGCTCGGCGATGCGCCGGCCGCGCGAGCGGCGGGCATCGCTGGCCCAGGCGGCAAGCTCGGCCATGCCGGTTCAGCCGCTGTGCGCGGCCAGCACCTCGCGCACCAGCGCATCGGGTGCCGCGCACATCACCGCGCGCCCGGGGGCTTCGATCAGCACGAAGCGGATCTCGCCGCCTTGCGCCTTCTTGTCGACACGCATCAGCTCGAGATAACGCTCGGGCGGCAGCGACGCCGGGCCGCGCAGCGGCAGCCCGGCGCGTTCGATCAGCTTCGTCAGGCGCTCGGCGAAGGCCGCCGGCACCAGACCGAGCCGCACCGACAGGTCGGCCGCCATCACCATGCCGCAGGCCACCGCCTCGCCGTGCAGCCACTGGCCGTAACCCAGGCCCGACTCGATCGCATGGCCGAAGGTGTGGCCGAAGTTGAGGATCGCGCGCAGCCCGCATTCGCGCTCGTCCTGCCCGACGACCCAGGCCTTGATCTCGCAGCTGCGGCGCACCGCGTGCGCCAGCGCGACCACATCGCGCGCCAGCAGCGCGTCCAGGTTGGCCTCGATCCAAGCGAGAAACTCGGCATCGGCGATCGGGCCGTACTTGATGACCTCGGCCAGCCCGGCGCGCAGCTCGCGCTCGGGCAGCGTGCGCAGCGTATCCAGATCGCACACCACGCGCTGCGGCTGGTAGAACGCGCCGACCATGTTCTTGCCGGCCGGGTGATTGATCGCGGTCTTGCCGCCGACCGACGAATCGACCTGCGCCAGCAGCGTGGTCGGCACCTGCACGAAAGGCACGCCGCGCATGTAGCAAGCGGCGGCAAAGCCGGTGATGTCGCCGACCACGCCGCCGCCCAGGGCGAACAGCACGGTGTCGCGGTCGCAGCCCTCGGCCAGCAGCCGGTCGAAGATCAGGTTCAGCGTCGGCCAGTCCTTGTGCGCCTCACCATCCGGCAGTTCGAGCAACGACACCGCGCCGTAGTGCGGCGCCAGCGCGCGGCGCAACCGCTGCGCGTACAGCGGTGCGACGGCGGTGTTGCTGACGATCAAGGCCTGCGCCGCCCGCGGCAACCCTTGCCAGGTGGCCGCGGCGTCGAGCAGACCGCAGCCGATCCGGATGTCGTAGTGCTGTGATCCGGTGTGCACCGGCACCGCGAAGCTCGTTTGGGTTGGGTTCATTCGGTCCCTATGATCGTCGAACGGCGTGACCGCCTCATCCGCCCGGGAAGTTGTGGGCCATCTTCAAGCCGAAGGCCGCAACCAGTAAGGCCGCTCCCAGGCGCAGGCTCCAGCGGTCCAACCAGGTCCAGCGGTTCAGCTCGGCCTGCAGCCCGTCCAGCACCTTGTCGGTCTTGGCATCCGCCACGCCCAGCGTGCGAGCCTCGCCAACGACGGCACGCATGCGCTCGATGAAGCCGAGCAGGCCGTCGTTGCGCCAGGCGGTCACCAGCAGGCAGATGCCGCTGAGCAACCCCGCCACGTCCGACAGCAACTCGAGCATGCCAGCGCGAATCAGAAGTGCAGCAACGGCGTCGGCGTCTTCCCGGAAGGCTCGGCATCCTCCACGCCGATCACCAGCCGTTTGCCTGCCGCGTGGGCCAGCCGCACCAGCGTCAGCAACGTCGGGCCGCGCTCCAGCGAACCCGACTCGAGCCGGCTGATGTCGGCCTGGTCGACGCCGCTGGCGGCGTGCAGCGCAGCCTGCGACATCGCAGTCTCGGCGCGCATCTGGCGCACCAGTTCGCCGACCTGCTTCAGCACATCGTAGTTGTCGAAGCCGAAGCGGACATCGGGGTCATTCAGCGCGGCTTGCTCACGTTTGCTCAGTGTGGCCATCGTTGCACTCCTTGTCTCAGCTTGAACGCACCCAGGCGCGCGCCAGCGCATCGGGGGCTTGCGCCGGCAAACCGATGCGGCTGATGCCCTGCGACGCATCGATGGCCAGCAACTCGACCTGCGCGCCGACTGCGCCGTACACGCAGACCACCGAAGCCAGCAGACCATAGCTGTATTCGATGCGGTACAGCGTCGAGACGCCGCTGCCCGCGCCGGCCGACTCCGCCGGCAGCAACGGTTCGCGCCCGAGGACGATGCGAGCATGCCGCTGAATCATCTGGCCCAGGCACCGCTTGACCCCGGCACCCGCGAGCCGCAGCACCTCGTCGAACTCCTGATCGGCAGCGGCATGATACGTCACCATTGCCGACATTATGGGGTTCAACCCATAGTCATCAAGCGCCCGCGGGCTTGGGTTTGCGTCAAGCCGCGGTACCGGGCACGCCCGCACCGATGGTCGACGGCACGCGCAGCGGGTCGACCAGCCCGGCCAGCTCGAGCTGCATCAGCACCATGTTGACCAGCGCCGGCACCGACGGCCGGCCGGTCTCGACCACGTAGTGCGCGGTCTGGCGGTACAGCGGATCGCGCTCGCGGAACAGCTCGCGCAGCCGCCGCAGCGGGTCGGGCACCTGCAGCAGCGGGCGCTGCGTGTCGTGGCGCAGGCGCCGAAACAGTTCTTCGGGCGTCGAGCGCAGGTAGAACAC
>CAYZGL010000260.1:0-5200 GCA_964477985.1 uncultured Rubrivivax sp.
ACGTGCGCCGCGGCGACGTGGCCGCGGTCTACAGCCTGCGCCGCGGCGACGCCGAGGCGCTCGAGGCGGTGGCGCGCGGCGACGAGAAGAGCTCGAAGGTGGTGGGCCGGCGCATCGAGCAGTTGGCGCTGCCTGCCGGCGCGGCGATCGGCGCGATCGTGCGCGAGGGCCCCGGCGCCGACCTGAAGCCGGCCTGGGACGTGATCATCGCGCACCACGACACGGTGATCCGCAGCGGCGACCACGTCATCGTCTTCCTGCCGCGCAAGCGCATGGTGCGGCAGATCGAGAAGCTGTTCCAGGTCGGCGCGACCTTCTTCTGAAATGAAACCGACCGCCCCCGGCCGCCTGGCGGCCGCCCCCCGGGGGGGCACCGAACCCGACCGGGGGGCCCGGATCGGGTTCGGCCCGCTGACGCCGCCGCTCCCCCTGGCCGCCTGCGGCGGCCTGTCCCCGAGGGGAATTCGTCTGCTGCGGCGCGGGTCGCGCCAAGCGCGGTGGCGCAACTGACATGAACCTGCCGCTGGCCGTCGCCGCGCTGGTCGGGCCGATCCTGGTGCTGTTCGCGCTGCTGATGGCGGTGCCGCTGGGCTTCGCGCTGGCCGGCCATGACACGGGCGAGATGGCCTTCGTCGTCTCCATCGTCACCACGCTGCTGGCCGGCGTGGCGCTGAGCCTGGCGACGCGGCGCTACAAGCGCGAGCTGCAGTCGCGCGACGGCTTCGTGCTGGTGGTGCTGATCTGGATGGTGCTGCCGGCCTTCGCGGCATTGCCGCTGTGGCTGGCGATCCCGGGCCTGAGCGTCACCGACGCCTACTTCGAGTCGATGTCGGGCTTCACCACCACCGGCGCCACGCTGCTGTCGGGGCTGGACCGGCTGCCGCTGTCGGTCAACGTGTGGCGCTGCTTCCTGCAGTTGATCGGCGGCCTGGGCGTGATCGTGCTGGCGGTGGCGATCCTGCCGCTGCTGGGCGTGGGCGGCGTGCAGTTGTTCAAGGCCGAGATGACCGGCCCGATGAAGGACACCAAACTCACGCCGCGCATCGCCGAGACCGCGCGCGGCTTGTGGGCGGTGTATTTCGTCGGCTGCTTCGCCTGCTTCTTAGCCTACCGATGGGCCGGCATGAGCTGGCCCGACGCCTTCATGCACATGTGCAGCACCATGAGCCTGGCCGGCTTCTCGTCGCACGACGCCAGCTTCGGCTACTGGAACTCGGCGGTCATCGAGGCGGTGGCGGTGTTCTTCATGATGCTGGCCGGCGTCAGCGTGGCGCTGTATTTCGTCGCCTGGCGCCAGCGTTCGTTCGCGCCGCTGTGGCGCAACGTCGAGGCGCGCGCCTTCGTCTTCGTGATGGCCGGATCGGTGGCGCTGATCTCGCTGTACCTGTGGCTCGACGGCACCTATGCGCAGTACTCGACCGCGCTGCGCCACACCGTGTTCCACGTGGTCTCGGTGGGCACCACCACCGGCTTTGCCACGCAGGACTACCTGAAGTGGCCGCAGTTCGCGCCGCTGTGGATGCTGCTGCTGGGCTGCTTCGCCACCTGCGGCGGTTCCACCGGCGGGGGCATCAAGATGATGCGCATGCTGCTGCTGCTGAAGCAGGCGCAGCACGAACTGGTGCGCATCGGCCACCCCAGCGTGGTCAACCCGGTGGTCATCGGCGGCCAGGTGGTGCCGCCGCGCGTGATGCAAAACGTCGTCGCCTACATGATGGTCTACGGCGCGGTGCTGGTGGTGCTGACGATGCTGATGGTGTTCAGCGGGCTGGACGTGGTCACGGCTTTCAGCGCGGTCATCGCCAGCCTGAACAACATCGGCCCCGGCCTGGGCGAGGTCGGCCCGGCCGCCAACTTCAGCGGCCTGAGCGACTTTCAGACCTGGGTGTGCAGCTTTTCGATGCTGCTGGGGCGGCTGGAGCTGCTGTCGCTGCTGGTGCTGTTCACGCCGCAGTTCTGGAGGGGGTAGATGAACGCGCCGTCGGCGACGCCTGCGCCGCGCGGCCCGCAGGGCGCTCAGAAGCTGGAACCCGGCTGCTGCAGGAACTCGAGCTCCTCGGCCGTCGACGCGCGGCCCAGCAGCGCGTTGCGATGCGGAAAGCGGCCGAAGCGCGCGACGATGTCGTGGTGCTTGCGTGCCCATTCCAGCAGGCCAGCCAGCGCCGGTTCGTCGCGCTCCAGGCCTTCGAACAGCTGCAGCGAGCGCTGCTGCTCGGCCAGCGCCTCGGCATGCTCGAAGGGCAGGTAGACGAACTGGCGCATCACGCCGGGCAGGCTGCGATCCTGGCCCGCGTCGACCATCGCGCGTGCCGCTGCCAGCGCCAGCGCATCACCGGCGAACATGCCGGCGCCGTCGCGCCGCGCATTGCGCGTGAACTGGTCGAGCACGACGATGCGCGCCAGCGCGCTGTGCGGCCACGCGGCCCAGGCGGCGAGTTCGCCGCGCAGCGCGGCGCCGATCAGCGCGCCGAAGCGCTGCGCGATCAGCGCGTCGAAGGCCGGGTCCTTGCGGAACCACTCGGGCCGCGGCTGCAGGTGGTGGGCTTCGCCGGGGCGGCCGAACCAGAAGTCCAGCACTTCGACGGCGCGCGCTTCGATGGCGTGTGGCATCAAGGCTCCAGCAGGTCCAGCGTGTCGCGATGGCGGCGCATGTAGGCGGCGACGTAACTGCAGCTCGGCCGCACTTTCAGCCCTTGCGCGCGTGCGTGGGCCAGCGCGGCGTGCACCAGCCGCGCCGCGACGCCGCGGCCTTCGCTCGCCGGCGGCACGCCGGTGTGCACGATGTTCATCACGCCGCTGTGCAACCGGTAGGAACAGTCCGCGAGGCCGCCGCCGACCTGGAGCTCGAAGCGCGAAGCGGCTTGGTTGTGCACGACCTGCGGCTCGTTCATTGCGTCTCCAACTGCTGCCACAGGAAGGCGAATTCCAGCGCCATCATGTCGGCGCGCTGCGCGTTGTCGGCGGCGCCGCCGTGGCCGCCTTCGATGTTCTCGTACAGCCACGCCTCATGGCCGCGCTCGCGCAATCGCGCCGCCATCTTGCGCGCATGGCCGGGGTGGACGCGGTCGTCACGCGTGCTGGTGGTGAACAGCACCGGCGGCAAGCGCACCTGGGCGCCCGGCACGTTGTGGTAGGGGCTGTAGCGGGCGATCCAGCGCCATTGCGCCGCATCGTCGGGATCGCCGTACTCCCCCATCCAGCTGGCGCCGGCCAGCAGCCGGTGGTAGCGGCGCATGTCCAGCAGCGGCACCTGGCACACCACGGCGGCGAACAGGTCGGGGCGCTGCAGCATCACCGCGCCGACCAGCAGCCCGCCGTTGCTGCCGCCCTTGATCGCCAGCCGCCGCGGCGTGCAGATGCCGGCGGCGATCAGGTCTTCGGCCACCGCGATGAAGTCGTCGAAGGCCGCTTGCCGCTTGCCCTTCAGCGCCGCCTGGTGCCAGCCGGGGCCGAACTCGCCGCCGCCGCGGATGTTGGCCACCACCTGCACGCCGCCGCGCGCGTACCACGCCACGCCGGTGCTGCCCGCGTACTGCGGCTGCAGCGGGACTTCGAAGCCGCCGTAGCCGTACAGCAGCGTGGGGTTGCGCCCGCCGGCGGTGGCGCCGGGCGGCCAGATCACGAAGTAGGGGATGCGCGTGCCGTCCTTCGAGCCGGCAAAGCGCTGTTCCACGCGCATGCCTTGCGCGTCGAAATAGGCCGAGCGCGCCTTCAGCGGCTCGAGCGCGTCGCTGCCGCCGTGGCCCAGCAGCAAGGAGTCGGGCGTCAGGAAGTCGGTGTAGGTCAGCAGGTACGACTCGCCCAGCGCGTCGTTCGCGACCAGCGGGTCGTGCAGGCTTTGCGCCGCCAGCGTGCCGGGCGCGCCGGCAAAGGGCGCGGCCACCGCGCGCGGGCAGCAGTCGCGGCCGTCGAAATGCCATTCCTCGAGGCGCCCGGCCACGTTGTCCAGCACTTCGAGCAGCAGCGTGCGGCGCAGCGCGGCGTAGCCGGCCAGCGAGCGTGTCGCGCTGGGCGTGAACAGCGCGCGCCACACCGGCCGTGCGGCGATGAAGGCCGCGGCGTCGCTGGCCAGCAAGGCGCCGCGCGGCCAGGTCGTGCCGTCGTGCAGCCAATCGCTGCGCAGCAGCAGCAGCGCCTGGTCGTACCAGAAGGCCAGTTGCGCGTCCGGCGGTTTGGCCAGCGGCTGCAAGGTGTCGCACCCGGCGCCCTGCTGCAGCAAGGCGTCCTCGCTGCTGAAGAAGTCGGGCGCGCGGCGCAGCAGCGTGCGCTCGCAGCCGGGTGTCAAGTCCACCGCGACGCTGACCGCGACGTCGCTGGCCAGGCCCTCGAACACCGTTTGCGCCGCGGCCAGCGGCTGGCCGCGGCGCCAGCGTTTGACCACGCGCGGGTAGCCCGAATCGGTGAGCGTGCCGGGGCCGAAGTCGGTGGCGACATAGACGGTGTCGATGTCGGCCCAGGCCAGCTCGGACTTGGCTTCGGGCAACACGAAGCCATCATCGACGAAGCGGCGTTCGACCAAATCGAACTCGCGCACCACGTGGGCGTCGGCGCCGCCGCGCGACAGGCTCAGCAGCGCACGACTGTAGTGCGGGCCCAGACATACGGCGCCGCCCCAGACCCAGTTCTCGCCTTCGCTGCGGCCCAGCCCGTCCAGGTCGAGCAGCAGCTCCCAGGCCGGGCGCGGCTTGCGGTATTCGTGCAGGCTGCAGCGCCGCCACAGCCCGCGCGGCTGCGCGGCGTCTTGCCAGAAGTTGTACAGGTGATCGCCACGGCGCAGCACCGCGGGGATGCGGTCGTGTGCGTCCAGCACCTCGCGGATGCGCCGGCGCGTGTCGCCGAAGGCTGGCCAGGCCTCGAGCCGCGCGCGCGACTCGGCGTTGCGCTCGCGCACCCAGGCCAGCACCGGCTCGCCTTGCACCTGCTCCAGCCACAGCCAGGGGTCGGCGTCGGGTTCGGGCAGGCTCATGATTCGCTGCCCATCCAGCGCTGCGGCAGCAACTCCAGCGACTGTTTGTCGCTGTTCAGCCAGACCTGGGCGTCCTGCACCGTGAGCTGCCACTGCATGCTGCGCTGGGCCAGCGCGGCCAGTGCGCGCGCCTGCTCGGCCGGCAGCCGCCACACGGTCAGGTTGGCCAGGCGGCTGAGCTTGTGGCGGATGCCGGCCCACCAGATGTCGGCGGCGCTGCCGTAGCAGTAGATC
>CAYZGL010000261.1:0-5180 GCA_964477985.1 uncultured Rubrivivax sp.
GCCCGAAGTGCGGCGCCAAAGACCAGTACGGCGACAACTGCGAGGTCTGCGGCGCCGTCTACGCGCCCACCGACCTGAAGAACCCGTATTCGGCGCTGAGCGGCGCGACGCCCGAGCTGCGCCGCAGCGAACACTTCTTCTTCAAGCTGTCCGACCCGCGCTGCGTGCAGTTCCTGCGCGGCTGGACGCAGGACGGCAAGCTGCAACCGGAAGTCGCCAACAAGGTCAAGGAGTGGTTCACAGGCGACGGTGACACAGGCAGCGGCCTGGACGACTGGGACATCAGCCGCGACGCACCCTACTTCGGCATCGAGATCCCCGACGCGCCGGGCAAGTACTTCTACGTCTGGCTGGACGCGCCGATCGGCTACCTCGCCTCGCTGAAGAACCTGTTCGACCGCAAGGGCCTGGACTTCGACGCCTACCTGGCCGACCCGGCGCTGGAGCAGGTGCACTTCATCGGCAAGGACATCGTCACCTTCCACACGCTGTTCTGGCCGGCGATGTTGAAGTTCAGCGGCCGCAAGGTGCCCGACCACATCTTCGTGCACGGCTTCATCACCGTCAGCGGCGAGAAGATGAGCAAGAGCCGCGGCACCGGCATCAGCCCGCTGCGCTACCTCGAACTCGGCCTGGACGCCGAGTGGCTGCGCTACTACATCGCCGCCAAGCTGAACGCGCGCGTCGAGGACATCGACTTCAACACCGAGGACTTCGTCGCGCGCGTGAATGCCGACCTGGTCGGCAAGTACGTCAACATCGCCAGCCGCGCGGCAGGCTTCATCGCCAGGCGCTTCGGCGGGCGCTTGAGCGCCGACCTCGGCGTCGAAGGCCGCACGCTGCTCGACGGGCTGCGCGCGCAGGCTGAAGCCGTCGCCGAGCTGTACGAGACGCGCGAGTACGGCAAGGCGCTGCGCGAGATCATGGCGCTGGCCGACCGCGTCAACGAATATGTCGATCAGCACAGGCCGTGGGAGCTGGCCAAGCAGGCCGAGAACAGCGCCGTGCTGCACGACGTGTGCAGCGTGTGCATCGAGGCCTTCCGCGTGCTGACCGTGTACCTGAAGCCGGTGCTGCCGGCGCTGGCGGCGAAGGTCGAAGCCTTCCTGAAGATCGAGCCGCTGCAGTGGCACGACGCCGCGCGCTCGATCGGCGGCCACACCATCGGCACTTACCAGCACCTGATGCAGCGCGTGGACACGAAGCTGCTCGACGCGCTGTTCGAGCCGCCGGCTGCCGCGGCAACGCCGGCACCGGGCGGCGAGCCGCTGGCCGCGCAGATCGGCATCGGCGACTTCGCCAAGGTCGACCTGCGCATCGCGAAGATCCTCGCGGCCGAGCGTGTCGAAGGCAGCAGCAAGCTGTTGCGGCTGACGCTCGACGCGGGCGAAGAGCGCAGTCGCACCGTGTTCAGCGGCATCGCCAGCGCCTACGCACCCGAGCAACTGGCCGGCAAGCTGACGGTGTTGGTGGCCAACCTGGCGCCGCGGCAGATGAAGTTCGGCCTGAGCGAAGGCATGGTGCTGGCCGCCAGCCACGCCGACGAGAAGGCGCACCCGGGGCTGTACGTGCTCGAGCCCTGGCCGGGCGCGGTGCCGGGGCTGCGCGTGCGTTGAACTCAGCGCCGCGCGGCAAGGTCCTGCGCCACCAGTTCGGCCACGTCGGCGTCGATCAGCGGCCAGAACGGGTTGCTGCGCAAGCGCGTCAACGAGCCCAGCGACAGCGTGGTCGCGCCGTTCTCGCCGCGCAGCAGCCACGAGCCGATGCTGGGGATGCCGTCGCGCCCGCTGCCGCGGACGAAACCGTACACCGGGTCGTCGGCCGGGAACGGCAGCGCCACGTGGCCCAGCGACACCAGCCCGGCGGGCCAGTCCAGCTCGATCGGGCGCTGCTGCGCGGCCTGCCCTGGCGTCAGCCGGCGCAACTCGATACGCGGCTGGCGCGACGCGGCGTTGCTCACCACATCCAGCGTATAGCCGCGCGCGGCGCCCTCGACGCGCTCGATCAGCGCATGCGCCTCGGGCCGCTCCACCCCTGCCAGTTCGGGCAGGCGGTTCAGGTCGAACAGCACCAGCCGGTGCGCGGGGGCGTCCAGCCGCGCGTAGACCTGGTCGACCACGCCGGCCGAGCCCACGGTGGAATCGACCACCGACTGCCAGGTGACCACCGGCGCCAGCTGCGCCAGGCGGCCGGCACGCTGCGCATCCTGCAGCGAACGCTGCAACGCGCGCGTGGCGCGGTTGATCTGCCTGGAGGCGTTGACGGCAAACGAGTTGTACTTGTACGGGTCGAACTCGGGCGCCACCGCCTGCCAGCGCACCTTGTCCAGCAGCGGGATCGGCAGCACCGAGAACAGGTCGATGATCTCGGCCAGCATCGCCACCGGCGTCAGCTCGATGGCCGGCGACAGCAGCAGCACGCGGTCGGGGCGGCGCAGCTGGGGATCCTGCAGCGCATCGAGCGCGTACTGCAGCACCAGCGTGCCGCCGGACGAATAGCCGCCGACGTAGAACGGCTGGCCCGCGGCCACGCGCGAGCTCACGTCGCGGGCGGCGATGCGCACCGCGGCGGTCCAGTCGGCGGCGTCCATCGAGGTCATCATCGACGGCAGCGTGCCGTGGCCGGGCAGCCGCAGCACGGTGACATCGAAGCCGCGCGCGTGCAGGGTTTCGGCCAGCGCGCGCATCGAATACGGCGAATCGGTCAGGCCGTGCACCAGCAGCGCATGGCCCACGGCGCGCGGCGGCGACAGCCTGAAGGTGCGGTTGTACGGCGCGCCGTTGGCCAGGCGCTGCAGCCAGCCATCCGCGTTGAAGCGGCTGTGGCGAAAGGCCTCGGCGGCTTCGGCGCGGCACGGCGCGCGCTCCTGCCCCAGGCACGAAGGATCGCCGCCGTCGCGCGCCCAGGCCGCCGTGGTCGCGGCCAGCTCGTCGAACAGCCGCTGTTCCAGCCGCAGGTAGCCGGCGAAGTCGAGCTCGGCGTGGCGGCGGGCATCGAACTCGCCGCGCAACCGTTCGGTGTGCCAACGCTGCAGCGGCGGCAATGCGCCGACGGCATACAGCGTGAAGCCCAGCGCCAGCGTCAACGCCAGCGCCAGCGCCAGCAGCACCAGCCGCAGGCCCAGGCGCAGCACGCGGCGCGACGCGGAGCCTGCTGCGCCCATCAGCGCGCGACGAACACCGCGAACCAGCACCGTGCGTCGGTCCAGCAGCGCGCGTGGGCATAGCCGGCGCGGCGCAGCAGCGCATCGAAGCCTTCGACCGTGTACTTGCAGGCGATCTCGGTCAGCACACGCTCACCCGCGCGCCAGCGCACACTGGCTTGCGGCCAGCGCACCTGCAGGTCGGCACGCGCCTCGAGGTGCATCTCCACCCGCGAACGCGCCGCGTCGAACAGAGCCACGTGGCGCCACTGCGCGACGTCGAAGTCGCTGCCCAGCAGCCGGTTCACGTGGCGCAGCAGGTTCAGGTTGAACGCGGCCGTGACGCCCAGCGCGTCGTCGTAGGCGCGTTGCAGCAGCTCGGGCGGTTTGAGCAGATCGACGCCGATCAGCAGCGCGCCTTGCGGTGCGGCCGCGCGCACGCTGCGCAGGAAGCGCTCGGCGGCCTCGGGGGTGAAGTTGCCGATGCTCGATCCCGGATAGAACATCAGCCGCGTACCGCCGCCGGCCTGCGCAGGCAGCCGCAGCGAGGTGCTGAAATCCATGCCCACGCCGAGCATCGGCAATTGCGGGTGCTGCACCTGCAGGGCCTGCAGCGAGTGCCGCAGGAATTCCACCGAGATGTCGACCGCGACATAGCGGCTGGGCCGCAGCACGCCGAACAGCCGGGCCGCCTTGGCGCAGTTGCCCGCCCCCAGGTCGACCAGCGTGTGGCCAAGGCCGCAGGCCTGCGCCAGCGCGTCGCCGTGGCGCTCGAGGATCGACGCCTCGGTGCGCGTCGGGTAGTACTCGTCCAGCGCGGTGATCGCCTCGAACAGCTTGGCACCCAGCGCGTCGTACAGGAACTTCGGCGCGATCGCCGGCTGCGGCTGCAGCAGACCTTGCGCCAGTTCGTCGCGCAGCGGCGCCGGCTGCAAAGCGGGCAGCTGCACGAAATCGGCTGCTGGCGTGGCCGCCGGGGTCGAAGGCATGCGGCGACTGTAGCAAGCGCGCGATGCGGCGTGGGCCGACACAGCGCACAAGCCCACGCGCATCAGCGTGGTTCGACTTCGGCCGCGGCCACTTCGCGCGCCAGATCGTCGCGGCTGCGGTAGTGCGGCACGCGGTCGACGCGGCGCCACAACGCCTGCCAGGCGCTGTTGTGCCCGGCCACCTCGTCGCGCCAGTAGCCGTCGGCCAGCGCGATGCGCCCGGGCGCATCGAGTTCGAACGCGGCCTTGGACGCCGCGTCGGCAAAGAAGAAGACGCGGCCGTCCCGCTGCAGCCACACCGTCGGATCGGCCGCCTCGGGAATGGCGAACACCATGCGCATCGCGTCGAAGCCGTGGTAGGCGGCCTGGTATTGCGCCGGCGCGCGCTGGAAGCGCTCGAGGTTCTCGGCGTTGGCGAAGAGGTAGACCACGCCCTCGGACTCGATCCGATGGCCTGGCAGGCCCGGCAGCGCCTGACCGAGCGTGAAGTAGCCCACCACGTCGTAGCCGCGCAGCATCAGCCGCGCGTCGTCGCCGTGGCGCACCGCGTTCACCGGCTGCATCGGCGTGCCCGGGTTCTGCGCGACCAGCGTATTGCAGCCGCCGAGCATGGCCGCCAGCGCCAGCAGCGCCGCGGCCGCGGGGGTGCGGCTCAACGCTGCGCCACGGGCTTCACGTCGCGCGTCGGCGAACCGGAGTACAGCTGGCGCGGCCGGCCGATCTTGTACTCGGGGTCGCCGATCATCTCGTTGAGCTGCGCGATCCAGCCCACCGTGCGCGCCAGCGCGAAGATTGCGGTGAACAGGCCGACCGGGATGCCGATCGCGCGCTGCACGATGCCGGAATAGAAGTCGACGTTCGGGTACAGCTTGCGCGCCACGAAGTATTCGTCTTCCAACGCGATCTTCTCCAGCGCCATCGCCAGCTTGAACAGCGGGTCGTCGTGCAGGCCCAGCGACTCCAGCACCTCGTGGCAGGTCTCGCGCATCAGCTTGGCGCGCGGGTCGTAGTTCTTGTAGACGCGGTGGCCGAAGCCCATCAGCTTGACG